>NZ_JBEYZY010000064.1:0-21303 GCF_040646295.1 Streptomyces sp. NPDC046197
TCCTCGTACTGGACGTACTTGGGCTTTCGGCCGGTGCGGCGAGAGTGCGTGCCGGGCGTCGCGACGGGGCGAACGTTGCCTGCCGGGGCACTAGATCGGCCGGAGGGATGGCCCGGCCCCTAATGTCTGCCCAAACGGCGACGCGCCGAGGCCCGCCGCACGGGCGGTTCGCCCGGCGCCATGACGCTGGGTGTCCGCCCGGGCCGCTCAGCCGTCGACCGCCCCGACCGCCGACCGACCTCACCCATACGGCCCAAAGTCCGCCGCTTGCTTCCCGACCCGCGAGCTTTGACGTGCGGGCAGCGTCCGCGGAGCCAGTCTTAACGGAAGATTGACGCCCCTGCCCTCCGTATCCGTGGGCCCGCACGTCACGCTCCGCATACGCTGGTGCCGCCGTCCGCGTGATGGCCAAAACCACACGCTGAGCCGCACAACAGGAGCAGGGCCCATGGCCACCACAGAGCACCCTCCCAGTCGTCTGCGCACCTGGATGCTGGAGGGACTGTCCGACATGGGCAAGGGCGTGCAGCAGGCACCGCACGCCGTACCGGAGCCCCCGCACGAGGGCCAGCGCTGGTGGCGGGTGATGTGCCTGACGGGCGTCGACTACTTCTCGACCCTCGGCTATCAGCCCGGCATCGCGGCCCTGGCGGCCGGACTGCTGTCCCCCGTGGCGACCCTGGTGCTCGTCCTCGTCACCCTCGCCGGTGCCCTGCCGGTCTACCGGCGCGTCGCCGAGGAGAGCCCGCACGGTGAAGGCTCCATCGCCATGCTGGAGCGGCTGCTCTCCTTCTGGCAGGGCAAGCTCTTCGTCCTGACCCTGCTGGGCTTCGCCGCCACCGACTTCCTGATCACCATCACGCTGTCGGCCGCCGACGCCTCCACCCACCTGGTGGAGAACCCGCATCTGACGAGCGTGCTGCACAGCCACCAGATGCTGATCACACTGCTCCTGGTGGCACTCCTGGGCGGGGTGTTCCTGAAAGGGTTCCTGGAGGCGATCGGCGTGGCGGTCGCCCTGGTGGGCATCTACCTCGCGCTGAACGTCGTGGTGGTCGTCGTCGGCCTGTGGCACGTCGTCACGGCGGCGCACGTGGTGACGGACTGGTCCAGCGCCCTGATCACCGAGCACGGAAGCGTCTTCGCCATGATCGGCGTGGCCCTGCTGGTGTTCCCCAAACTCGCGCTCGGCCTTTCCGGGTTCGAGACCGGCGTCGCCGTCATGCCGCACGTCAAGGGCGACCCGCACGACACGGAGGAGCAGCCGACCGGCCGGATCCGGGACACGAAGAAGCTGCTCACCACCGCGGCTCTGATCATGAGTTGCTTCCTCATCGCGACCAGCTTCATCACCACCCTTCTCATCCCGGAGAACGAGTTCAAGGCGGGCGGATCCGCGAACGGACGTGCGCTGGCCTATCTCGCCCACGAGTACCTCGGAAACGTCTTCGGCACGGTCTACGACGTCTCCACGATCGCCATCCTGTGGTTTGCGGGTGCCTCCGCGATGGCCGGACTGCTCAATCTGATGCCGCGCTACCTGCCGCGCTACGGCATGGCCCCGGACTGGGCGCGGGCCGTCCGCCCGATGGTCATCGTCTTCACGCTCATCGGCTTCCTGGTCACCTGGATCTTCGACGCCAACGTGGACGCGCAGGGCGGCGCGTACGCCACCGGCGTGCTGGTGCTGATCAGCTCCGCGGCGATCGCAGTGACCATCGCCTCCCGCAAGGCCGGCCAGCGCAAGTGGACCATCGCGTTCGCCGTGATCTCGGCGGTGTTCCTCTACACGACGGTCGTCAACGTCATCGAGCGTCCCGACGGTGTGAAGATCGGTGCCTGCTTCATCGCGGGCATCATCCTGGTATCGCTGCTGTCCCGGCTGGCCCGTGCCTTCGAGCTGCGCGTGACCCACGTGACGCTGGACCCCATGGCCGAACGGTTCGTCAGGGACATGGCCAGCCGCAAGATACGGTTCATCGCCAACGAGCCCGACCGGCGCGACAAGGCCGAGTACCGCGAGAAGATCGAGCAGATCCGGGAGGACAACGACATCCCGCTCACGGAGGACTTCGTCTTCGCCGAGGTGACGGTCACCGACCCCTCCGAGTTCGAGGCCGGTCTGGTGGTGCGCGGCGAGGTCCTGCACGACCGCTACCGCGTCCTGACCCTGGAGTCCTTCTCCATCCCCAACGCCCTGGCCGCACTCCTGCTGCACGTCCGCGAGATGACGAACTGCACCCCGCACATCTACTTCGAGTGGACCGAGGGCAACCCCTTCGCCAACTTCCTGCGCTTCTTCCTCTTCGGTCAGGGCGAGGTCGCGCCGGTCACCCGCGAGGTGCTGCGCGAGGCCGAGCCGAACCGCGAGAAGCGGCCCCGGGTCCACACCGGCTGAGCCGCACCGGCCCACCCCACGCCCACCGTTCCCTCCCCGTGGCCTTATCGTGACCGGCATGCACTCCTACACGATCGGCCAGGCCGCCCGGCTGCTCGGCGTCAGTCCGGACACCGCGCGCCGGTGGGCCGACGCCGGCCGGGTCGCCACCCACCGCGACGAGGGCGGACGGCGGCTCATCGACGGGCGCGACCTCGCCGCCTTCTCCGTCGAGCTGGCCCGGACCGGGGGCGGCGAGGAGGGCACCTCCTACACGTCGGTCCGCAACGCCTTCCCCGGGATCGTGACCGCCATCAAACTGGGTGACGTCGCGGCCCAGGTCGAGATCCAGGCCGGCCCGCACCGCCTGGTCTCGCTGCTCACGCGGGAGGCCGTGGAGGAACTGGGCCTGGAGATCGGCATGGAGGCCACGGCCCGCGTGAAGTCGACAAACGTACACATCGACCGGGTCTGACCGGAAACACGGCCGGCCCGGGCGACCCCGCCCTACGCAGCGGGTCGCCCTACCCCTACGCAGCGGGTCGCCTTACCGAGCTGCCGCCGACCCGTGGAGGGGTGCGGCCGGCTCCGGCTCCGCCTGCCACCACCGGTACCTGCCATCCACCCGTATCCCTCTGATCCCGCTGATGTGCCGGGCCCCGCAGCGGTCCTGCGGGAGCACGAGCTGGGGCCCTGCGCGGTCGAGCGGGGTGTCGTCGATGCTGACGGCGAGCAGCACGGGCGCATGGGCGAAGTCGGGGTCGATCTCGGCCCAGGACAGCAGGACGTGGTGCCCGTCCGCGCCGGTGACGGCGATGAGGAAGCGCAGACGGTCCTTGCGCCGTGCCGGGTCGAAGCCGGGCCCCGCGTCGGCGAGCACGTCGTACAGACGCGGTCCGGCGAAGCGGTGGTGCTGCACGCCGCTGGTGGCGCACTCGAAGCTGACCGGCACCCGGTGCTGCGGCCAGCCGAGCAGATCCGCCACGGTGAGCCGGGCCGGCCGGGCCAGATCGCCGCCAAGGGTGAGCTCCGCGAGCGTCACATGCACCACCTCCTCGGTGTCCGTACCCGCGCGGCAGCCCCGTACAAACGCACATGCCACCCCAGGCCCGCAGGAGCACAGCTCATGCAATGCCACAGGACGCTTGCGGCTGGCAATTGCGGGCGTATCATCGCCGCACGGCTGTTTGCCGGTCGTGGAAGGGCGCGACAGCTTTTCCGTGAAGAACCAGAGGAGTGCACCGTGATGACCCGTTCCGTGCGCCGGATCCGGACCCTGCAGGTGGCCGGTGCCGCCGCGGCTGCGCTGCTGGCCCTGAGCGCCTGCTCCTCCTCCGACGACTCGTCGTCGAAGTCCTCCGACTCCGGCTCCCCGGCTTCGTCGGGGTCGGCGAAGCTGTCCGGCACGGTGACCGTCTTCGCCGCCGCCTCGCTGAAGGAGAGCTTCACCAAGCTGGGCACGGAGTTCGAGCAGCAGCACCCGGGCACCAAGGTCACTTTCAACTTCGCCGGCAGCGACAGCCTCGCCGCGAGCATCACGGGCGGCGCCCCCGCCGACGTGTTCGCGGCGGCCAGCCCGAAGACGATGAAGGCCGTCACGGACAAGCAGGACGGGGTCGGCACGCCGGTGACCTTCGTCCGCAACCAGTTGGAGATCGCCACCCTGCCGGGCAATCCCGACAAGGTCTCCTCCCTGAAGGACCTCACCAAGTCCGGCCCGAAGGTCGTGCTGTGCGACAAGACGGTGCCGTGTGGCGCCGCGGCCCAGAAGGCACTCGCCGCCAGCAACCTCAAGCTCACCCCGGCCTCCTACGAGCAGGACGTCAAGAGCGCGCTCACCAAGGTCGAGCTGAAGGAGGCCGACGCGGCCGTCGTCTACCGGACCGATGTGAAGGCCGCCGGTGACAAGGTGGAGGGCGTGGAGTTCCCCGAGTCGGCCAAGGCCGTCAACGCCTACCCGATCACCCTGCTGAAGAGCGCCCCGAACGCCGCGGCGGCGAAGGCGTTCATCGCCCTGGTGACCTCCGCCGAGGGCCAGAAGGTGCTGACCGAGGCGGGGTTCCTCAAGCCGTGACTCCGCAGGACGAGTCCGGCCGTGCCAGGACCCCCCTGAACGGGTCCGGCACCAGGACCCCCATGGACGCCCGCACGGACGGGCCCGGCACCGCGACCCCGGTGGCCGGGTCCGGTGCCGGGGCCCGCGTCGGCAAGTCCGGCGCCGTGACCTTCGTCGGCGGGTCACGGCGCGGGCGGCCCTTCCGGGGCGTGCCGCTGCCCCTTCTGCTCCCCGCGCTGGTGGGCCTGGCATTCCTGCTCGTGCCGCTCGTCGCGCTGGTCGTGCGGGCCCCTTGGAGCAGCCTGCCCGAGCAGCTGACCAGTCCCGAGGTGTGGCAGGCCCTCCAGCTGTCCCTGGTCTGCGCCACGGCGGCGACCGCGGTGAGCCTCGTGGTCGGCGTGCCGCTGGCCTGGCTGCTGGCCCGCGCGGAATTTCCCGGGCGCGGCTTCGTGCGTGCCCTGGTGACTCTGCCCCTCGTCCTGCCGCCCGTGGTGGGCGGTGTCGCGCTGCTGCTGGCGCTCGGGCGCAACGGCCTCGTCGGCAAGTGGCTGGACTCGTGGTTCGGTATCACACTCCCCTTCACCACGGCCGGGGTGGTGGTCGCGGAGGCCTTCGTGGCGATGCCCTTCCTGGTCATCAGCGTCGAGGGCACGCTGCGGGCCGCCGACCCGCGCTACGAGGAGGCGGCCGCCACGCTGGGCGCCTCCCGCTTCACCGCGTTCCGCCGGGTCACCCTGCCGCTGATCGCCCCCGGCATCGCGGCGGGCGCCGTGCTGGCCTGGGCGCGGGCACTCGGCGAGTTCGGCGCGACGATCACGTTCGCCGGCAACTTCCCCGGCCGTACGCAGACCATGCCGCTCGCCGTCTACCTGGCTCTGCAGAACGACCCGGAGGCGGCGATCTCCCTCAGTCTGGTGCTGCTCGCCGTGTCCATCGCGGTGCTGGCGGGACTGCGGGATCGTTGGATGACGACCTCTTCCTGACCCGCCGCGACTTCTGGACGATCACTTCATGACCGACATCGACGAGACCTCCGCCGGGACCGGCACCGACGGCGCCCTGCGCGCCGGCCTCGACGCCCGGCTGGTCGTCGACCGCGGCTCCTTCCGCCTGGACGTCACGCTGCGGGCCGCACCCGGCGACGTCGTCGCCCTCCTCGGCCCGAACGGCGCCGGAAAGACCACGGCCCTGCGCGCCCTCGCCGGACTCGTGCCACTCGGCGGCGGCCATCTGCGGCTGGACGGCGCGGACTTGGACCGGACCCCGCCCGAGGCCCGCCCCGTCGGTGTCGTCTTCCAGGACTACCTGCTCTTCCCGCACCTGACCGCCCTCGACAACGTGGCCTTCGGACCGCGCTGCCAGGGCGCCACCAAGGCGGAGGCCCGCGCACGGGGCGCCGAGTGGCTCGGCCGCATGGGGCTGGCCGACCAGGCGGGCGCCAAGCCCCGCCGTCTGTCCGGCGGTCAGGCCCAGCGGGTCGCCCTCGCCCGCGCGCTGGCCACCCACCCCCGGCTGCTGCTGCTCGACGAGCCGCTCGCCGCCCTCGACGCCCGGACCCGGCTGGACATCCGCGCCCGGCTGCGGCGCCATCTCGCCGAGTTCGAAGCGGTCGCCGTCCTGGTCACGCACGACCCGTTGGACGCCATGGTGCTCGCCGACCGGCTGGTCGTGGTGGAGCAGGGCAGCGTGGTCCAGGAGGGAACCCCGTCCGACATCGCCCGGCACCCACGGACGGACTACATCGCGCAACTGGTCGGCCTGAACCTGTATCGGGGACAGGCCGACGGCCACCTGGTCCGGCTCGACGACGGTCCCGACATCACCACCACGGAGGATCTGTCCGGACCGGTCTTCGTGGCCTTTCCGCCCGGCGCGGTCACCCTCCACCGCAGCCGCCCCACCGGCACCAGCGCCCGCAACCTGTGGCGCTGCGAGGTCGCAGGGCTGGAGACGCACGGCGACCAGATCCGCGCGGACCTCACCGGAGAACTCCTGCTGGCCGCCGACCTCACCACCGTCGCCGCGGCAGAGCTCGACCTGCACCCCGGCGCACCGGTCTGGGCGACGGTGAAGGCGACGCAGACGCACGCCTACCCGGCCTGAGGCCCCGTCGGCGGTTACGGTGAGGACCGCCGGGGCCCACCGGGCCCACCCTGTGACTCTGCGAGGCGCGCCCCATGAGCCTGAGCATCCGCAACCAACTGCCCGGCACCGTCACCGCCGTCACCCCGGGCGAGGCGATGGCCACGGTCAGGATCCGTCTGAGGGGCGGCCAGGACCTCACCGCGGCGATCACCCGCGAGTCCGTCGAGGACCTCGGCCTCGCCGAGGGCTCCGCCGTCAGCGCCCTGGTGAAGTCGACGGAGGTGGCCCTGGCCACCGGGCCCGTCGAAGGACTGTCCATCCGCAACCGGCTGCCCGGTACGGTCACCGACGTCGCCACGGGCAGCGCCATGGCGTCCGTCAAGGTCGACGTCGAGGGCGGTGAGCTGACCGCCGCCATCACCAAGGAGGCCGCCGACGACCTCGGCCTGTCGGCCGGGTCACGGGTCGTCGCCCTGATCAAGTCGACGGAGGTGTCGCTGGCGACGGCGTGACACGCGAAGGGCTCCGCCCCGGCCTCGCAGGGCCGGGGCGGAGCCCCTGTGCGGCTGTCAGTCCTCGTACGCGTCCAGCGGCGGGCAGGAGCAGACCAGGTTCCGGTCGCCGAAGGCCTGGTCGATGCGGCGCACCGGCGGCCAGTACTTCTCGGCGGCCACGACACCGGCCGGGAAGACGGCCTCCTCACGGCCGTAGGCGTGCTCCCACGTCGCGCCGAGCGCGGCGGCGGTGTGCGGGGCGTTGCACAGCGGGTTGTCGTCCGCGGGCCACTCGCCGGAGCCGACCTTGTCGATCTCGGCACGGATCGCGATCATCGCGTCGCAGAACCGGTCCAGCTCCGCCAGGTCCTCCGACTCGGTCGGCTCGATCATCAGCGTGCCGGCCACCGGGAACGACATCGTCGGCGCGTGGAAGCCGTAGTCGATCAGCCGCTTGGCGACGTCGTCCACCGTTACGCCGGTCGCCTTGGTCAGCGGCCGCAGGTCGATGATGCACTCGTGCGCCACCAGGCCGCCGGGGCCCGTGTAGAGCACCGGGAAGTGCGGCTCCAGGCGCTTGGCGACGTAGTTCGCGGACAGCACGGCCACCTGGGTGGCACGCTTGAGGCCCTCGCCGCCCATGAGCCGTACGTACGCCCAGGAGATCGGGAGGATGCCCGCCGAACCCCAGGGCGCGGCCGAGATCGGGCCGATGCCGGTCTTGGGACCGGCCTCGGGCTGCAGCGGGTGGTTCGGCAGGTACGGCGCCAGGTGCGACCGTACGGCCACCGGGCCGACGCCCGGACCGCCGCCGCCGTGCGGGATGCAGAACGTCTTGTGCAGGTTGAGGTGCGAGACGTCGCCGCCGAAGTGGCCTGGCTTGGCGAGACCGACCAGGGCGTTGAGGTTGGCACCGTCGACGTACACCTGACCGCCCGCCTCGTGCACCTGGGCGCAGATGTCGGCGACATGCTCCTCGAACACGCCGTGCGTGGACGGGTACGTGATCATCAGCACCGCCAGTTCGTCGCGGTGCTGCTCGATCCTGGCCCGCAGGTCGTCGACGTCGATCTCGCCGTCCTCGGCGGTCTTGACGACGACGACCTTCATGCCGGCCATCACGGCGCTGGCGGCGTTGGTGCCGTGCGCGGAGGACGGGATGAGGCAGACGGTGCGCTGCTCGTCGCCGTTGGCGCGGTGGTAGCCGCGGACGGCGAGCAGGCCCGCGAGCTCGCCCTGGGAGCCGGCGTTCGGCTGGAGGGAGACCTTGTCGTAGCCGGTGACCTCGGCCAGGCGCTCCTCCAGCTCCCGGATGAGGGTGAGGTAGCCCTGCGCCTGCTCGGCGGGGGCGAACGGGTGCACCTGACCGAACTCGGGCCAGGTGACCGGCTCCATCTCCGTGGTCGCGTTGAGCTTCATGGTGCAGGAGCCCAGCGGAATCATGCCGCGGTCGAGCGCGTAGTCGCGGTCGGCCAGCCTGCGCAGGTAGCGCAGCATCGCGGTCTCGGAGCGGTGCTGGTGGAAGACGGGGTGGGTGAGGTAGTCGTCGGTACGCAGCAGCGCGTCCGGCAGGGCGTCCCCGGTGGCCGCGTCCAGCGCGTCGATGTCGCCCTCGACTCCGAAGGCGTTCCACACGGCGGCCAGCTGGGCCCGCGCGGTGGTCTCGTCGCAGGCGATGGAGACGTGGTCGGCGTCGACGAGGTGCAGATTGACGCCGTTGTTGCGGGCGGCGGCGACGACCTGGGCGGCGCGGCCCTCGGCCTTGACGGTCAGTGTGTCGAAATAGGCGCCGTGGACGACCTCGGCGCCGCCCGCCCTGAGCCCCTCGGCGAGGAGGGCGGCGTAGCGGTGGGTGCGGCGCGCGATGGTCCGCAGGCCCTCGGGGCCGTGGTAGACGGCGTACATGCCGGCCATCACGGCGAGCAGCACCTGGGCGGTGCAGATGTTGCTGGTGGCCTTCTCCCGGCGAATGTGCTGCTCGCGGGTCTGCAGCGCCAGGCGGTAGGCCTTGTTGCCGTCGGCGTCGACGGACACGCCGACCAGGCGGCCTGGCAGGCTGCGGGCGAACTTCTCGTGCACCGCCATGTAGCCGGCGTGCGGTCCGCCGAAGCCCATCGGGACGCCGAAGCGCTGGGTGGTGCCGACCGCGATGTCGGCGCCGAGCTCGCCGGGCGACTTCAGCAGCGTGAGTGCGAGGAGGTCGGCGGCGACGGTGACCAGGGCACCCAGCTCGTGCGCCTGGTCGATCACGGGCCGCAGGTCGCGCACCGCACCGGAGGCGCCCGGGTACTGAAGGAGTACGCCGTTGATCTCACGCTCGGCGATCTCGGCGGGGATCCCCTCGCTGAGGTCGGCGACGACGACCTCGACGCCGGTCGGCTCGGCGCGGGTCTCGATCACGGCGATCGTCTGCGGCAGGGCGTCCGCATCGACCAGGAACAGACCCTTCTTGTTCTTGCCCATGCGCCGGGACAGCGACATGGCCTCGGCGGCGGCGGTGCCCTCGTCGAGCAGGGAGGCGCCGGAGGTGGGCAGGCCGGTGAGGTCGGCGACCACGGTCTGGAAGTTCAGCAGCGCCTCGAGACGGCCCTGGGAGATCTCCGGCTGGTACGGGGTGTACGCGGTGTACCAGGCCGGGTTCTCCATGACGTTGCGCAGGATCACGGGCGGCGTGAACGTCCCGTAGTACCCAAGCCCGATCATGGAGTCGAGGACCTGGTTGCGGTCGGCGAGAGAGCGCAGCTCGGCCAGCACCTCGGCCTCGGTGCGCGCGCCCGGCAGATCGAGCGCGTCGGCGTTCTTGATCACGTCGGGCACCGCGGTGGCCGTGAGCTCGTCGAGCGAGCCGTAGCCCACCTGGGCGAGCATCTTGGCCCGGGCCTCCTGGTCGGGGCCGATGTGGCGCTGCTCGAAGGGCGTTCCCTGTTCGAGCTCGGAGAGCGGAATGCGATGGGCGGTCATGGCGGAGGCCTCCTGGTCTGGCGCGACCTTCGAGGGACACCACGGCACGGGTGCCCCGACGGCCTCCCCACTCTGTCATCTCAACCTGAGAGCTTCACCGGGTCGCCCAGGGGGCTCCCGGTTTTCACCGTCGGTGAGAGCGGAAGCCGTCGACACCCGCTCTGCTTTCCAGAGTGACCTCGTCCGTGCGGTACGTGGGCCTGAGAGATTCCGGGGAGGATTTGCTCCTTCGGCGCCTCCGGTGTTACCGGAGGACTCTCCCGCACGGGGTCAGCAGCCGTTGCCAGCGTACCAGCGGGCATCTCCGCACTGCTTCGAGTGGCCGCCTTGAGGAATGTGCTCTTTTGTAGTGCTTACGGATGAGTTGCGACCAAGTGGAGGGCCCGTGCAGACCGAAATCGATCCGCGCAACCTGATCGGCCGCAAGGCGTTCGACCGCAACGGCAACAAGATCGGCACGGTGGACGAGGTCTACCTCGACGACGCGACCGGTGTGCCGGAGTGGGCGGCCATACGCACCGGCCTGTTCTCCCGGGACGCCTTCGTCCCCCTGGAGCCCAGCGAACTGGTCGAGGGCGCCCTGCGCGTCCCCTTCGACCGGGCCCTGATCAAGGAGGCCCCCGACTTCGGCGTCGGACGTCATCTCTCCCCCGAACAGGAACTGCAGCTCTACCACCACTACGGCCTGGACGTGGCGCCTCCTTCCGCGTTCCCGGACCGGGACTTCGGCAAGCTGGCCGGCTCGGACGAGACCTGAACCCCCGCCTCGGCCGGTGTCACGAAGGCGCGGCCGGTTTCGTCCGGTCTTCGCGGCACCAGCGGGAGCGGGTCCGCCGGTTCCAGGGCCGGGTCGTCGACGCGGAAGGTCCGCACCCGCCCCGGCTCCGAGTCGGGCGTCTCGAACCGCACGGTGACCCGGCCCAGGCCGCTGCCCTGCACCCATCCGTGCCCGAACTCGGTGTGCCACACGTCGTGGCCCGCCGGCCAGCGCCGGTCGGTGGGCGCCGACTGCTCCTCGGCCGGTTCCTCGGTCGTCTCTTCGGCGCGGGTGTCCTCAGGCGCGCCCGCCACCTGGGCGAGCTGGGCGAACAGATCCTCCTGCGTGTAGTCGGCGAGCCCGGAGACGCCCACGCCGAGCAGTCGCACCCCGCCCGTGGTGTCGACGGAGTCCAGCAGGCGGGCCGCCGCCTCCCGGACCACCGCCGGGTCGTCCGTGGGCCCGCGCAGCGTCTCCGAGCGGGTCAGGGTGGAGAAGTCGTACCTCCGCACCTTCAGCACGATGGTCCGCCCCGACAGGCCGGCTCCGCGCAGCCGCCGCACGCACCGGTCGGCGAGCCGCTGCACCTCCAGGCTCACCCGTAGCCGGTCGTGGATGTCCACGTCGTAGGTGTCCTCGACGGACACCGATTTCGCCTCGCGCTCGGCGACCACGGGCCGCTCGTCGTACGCCAGCGCCATGGCATACAGCGCGTGCCCGTGGGCCCTGCCCAGCAGCCGTACGAGCTCGTCCTCCCCCGCCTCGGCGAGCTCGTCGACGGTGTGGATCCCGGCCCGCCGCAGATGGTCGCCGGTCGCCGGGCCGACGCCGGGCAGGGTTCGCACCGACAGCGGACCGAGCAGGGCCCGCTCGGTGCCCGGCTCGATGAGCACCATCCCGTCGGGCTTGGCCCGCTCGGACGCGATCTTGGCGAGCATCTTGGAGGCGGCCAGGCCCACGGATCCGGTCAGGCCCGTCACCGCCCGTATGTCGGCGCGCAACTTCGTCGCCGCCAGCTTCGCCGAGTCAGCGTCCCAGGCCGCTCCCCCGGCCTCCAGGTCCACGAACGCCTCGTCCAGGCTGAGGGGCTCCACCAGCGGCGACAGCGCCCGCAGCAGCCCCATCACCTGGTCGCTGATCGAGCGGTAGAAGGCGAAGCGCGGCACCAGGTACGCGGCATTCGGCGCCAGTCGCCGCGCCTGGGCCATCGGCATCGCCGAGTGGACCCCGAAGACCCGCGCCTCGTACGAAGCGGTCGCCACCACTCCGCGAGGTCCGAGCCCGCCCACGATGACGGCCTTCCCGCGCAGGCTCGGCTTGGATGCCTGCTCCGCCTGGGCGAAGAAGGCATCCATGTCGAGATGCAGGATCGTGGGCGCGGTTCTCACACATCCGATGCTGCACCACGCCACTGACAACGACGCCCGTCGGCGGCTGCTCGACTGCTCAGATGCCCGAGGAGACCCCGGGCCGCACGGCGGAGACCTCAGACGGCCCGGTTGCGCCGCCGGGCGAGTTCGTCGCCGGGATTGGGCCCGACCAGGGTCTCGCCGGTGTCGATGCGCTCCCCGTGCAGCTGGGACAGTGCGCTCTCGACGTCACGCCAGACCACGCCGACCGCGATCCCGAAGATGCCCTGGCCGCCCTGGAGCAGCGCGTGCACCTCGTCGGGCGAGGTGCACTCGTAGACCGTGGCACCGTCGCTCATCAGCGTCATGCGCTCCAGGTCGCTGAAACCGCGCTCACGGAGGTGCTGGACCGCGGTACGGATGTTCTGCAGCGACACGCCGGTGTCGAGGAAGCGCTTGACGATCTTCAGCACGACTACGTCGCGGAAGCTGTACAGGCGCTGCGTACCGGACCCGTAGGCGGGTCGCACACTCGGCTCGACGAGGCCGGTGCGGGCCCAGTAGTCCAGTTGCCGGTAGGTGATGCCGGCCGCCGCGCAGGCCGTGGGACCCCGGTAGCCGATCTGCTCGGACGCCATGGACGTCGTCCCTCCGCTGCTCGGCACGGCCGTCGGTCGCTGCGGAGCGAGATCGGCCGCGCTGCCGTGAAGCGGGTACGGACTGCTTCCCCCGAGACCGTGTCCGGGGGCACCCCCCGCCATACCGCCGCCGCTGCTTCTCACGCCGACCTCCGTCCTTGACCTGCCTCCTCGACGGTAGGCAGTCACCGGGGGTGCGTCAACGATCGCCACACTCGGCACGCCGAGTGATAATCACCCTAAGAGTGGTTTGCCGTGCCCCCTCGTGGGGAAAGGCTAGCCGGATGCGCTCGAGGGGAGCCGCAGGACGGCCCCCATAGCCGACGGCATGTGCCGACGACCGGCCGGGGCCGACCCGGTCACCGACACCCGAACCCGCGCCTCGTCCGGTGTCGCGAAGCCGCGGCCGTCTCACTGGCTGCTGGTGCCGAAGTCCTCCGGCGAGATCTGGTCGAGGAACTCGCGGAACTTCTCCACCTCGTCCTCCTGCTCGTCCGGGATCGCGATGCCCGCGTCGTCGAGCACCGTGTCGCTGCCGTAGATCGGCGTCCCGGTGCGCAGGGCCAGCGCTATGGCGTCGGACGGGCGGGCGCTCACCTCGACCCCGCTGGCGAAGACCAGCTCCGCGTAGAAGACGCCCTCACGCAGGTCCGTGATGCGTACTTCGGTGAGCTCCTGGCCGACGGCCTCCAGCACGTCCTTGAACAGGTCGTGGGTCAGCGGTCGCGCGGGGGCCATCCCCTGCTGGGCGAAGGCGATCGCCGTCGCCTCCCCGGGCCCGATCCAGATGGGGAGGTAGCGGTCGCCTCCCACTTCACGCAGGAGCACGATCGGTTGGTTGGAGGGCATTTCCACCCGGACACCTACGACATCGAGCTCGTTCACACAGTAACCCTAGGCCGTGCCCGGGACGTTTGGGTAGTCGGGCCGGAAACGGGGGGCCGATCCGGCCTCCGCGCCGCCGGGCCAGGACCGCCACATCCCCGCTCAGGGCAGCCGCACGCCGAGCGCGGTCTGCACCAGGGCCGCGTGCAGCCTCACCGTGAGCTCCGCGAGCTCCTTCGTACGGGCCTCGGCGTGGGCCCTGGTCTGCGGATTGCGGTGACGCTTCAGCGGCGCCACCACCTGGTCGACGAGGCCGGCTTCACGGTCGGCGGCCGCCTTCATCACGCGCAGGTGGCGGGGCTCGATCCCGAACCGTCCCAGCTCGGAGACGAGCGAGGCCACGGTGACCGCTTCCGCGTCATAGGCCCCGTCCTCCAGCGGAGTGACGAGCCCGTAGGACTCCCACTCCCGCAGCACGGCCTCGTCTATCCCGGCGGCGGCCAGCAGCTCCGTCCGGCCGATCCGGGCCGCCACCGGCGGCTCCGAGGGGACCGGCACCACCTCGCCGTCGCGCGGACGGCCCACCAACGGCAGCGGCACGGCCTCGCCGCGCTCCATCGCGTCCAGGTGCTCGCGAATGACCTTCAGGGGCAGATAGTGGTCCCGCTGCATCCGCAGGACGCGGGCCAGACGCTCGACGTCCTGCGCACTGAACTTGCGGTACCCCGACGGAGTCCGCTGCGGCTCGATGAGGCCCTCCGACTCCAGGAAACGGATCTTGGAGATGGTCACTTCGGGAAACTCGCCGCGCAGCACGTTGAGCACCGTGCCGATACTCATGAGCCCACTGTCCGCGGCGGCGGCGCCGTGCCCGGCACCGCCGCTCGGTGTTTGAAGCATGGACCTTCCCTGGGGTCCCCCCGGACGCGGTCCGGGGGAGGGTCAGATGCCCTGCCGACTCGCGTAGAACACCAGCCGGTACTTGCCGATCTGCACTTCGTCGCCGTTGGACACAGCAACCTGGTCGATCCGCTCCCGGTTGACATACGTGCCGTTCAGGCTGCCGACGTCCGCCACCGTGAACGTGCCGTCCGGGCCACGCCGGAACTCGACGTGCCGACGCGAGACCGTCACGTCGTCCAGGAAGATGTCGCTCTGCGGGTGACGCCCGGCCGTGGTCAGCTCGCCGTCCAGCAGGAAGCGGCTGCCGGAGTTCGGCCCGCGGCGCACCACGAGCAGCGCCGAGCCGAGCGGCAGTGCGTCGACGGCCGCCTGCGCCTCGGGCGACAGCATCGGCGTCTGGCCGGTGGCCTCGGCGTCGTACGCCTCCAGACCGGAGATGGAGATCGTGGAAGTCGTCTCCGAGGGACGCTCCGGGGCGGCGCCGCCCCTCAGCGGTGCACCACAGTTGGAGCAGAAGCGGCTGTTCTCCGCATTGCGGTTACCGCACCTCGTACACACCAGGGCCATGGACGGATCCTCCTGCCGAGGCTGCCCCACCGGGGCATGGGACGCGTACGGGTCGGCGGTAAACCCTCCACCCGTACCTGAGGTTGACGGTTGCCCGAAACCTATGCCGCTCGACTGGGCAGGGTCAACAGACGGCGCGCCCTGGCCTTGGGAAACGTCCCCGCCCGGACCAGCAACCTGATCCCGGAACAGCGGACGCCGGCCCTCGGCATCGGGCTGGGCGCGATGGCGAGCGGTCGCGTTGTCGCTACCTTCTCGCGCGCTCTTGCCGAACAACTTCGCAAACAACTTCACGGGCGATTCCCCTTGACCGAAACAGACCCGCCCGTGGGGCAGGACGAACCCTGAATGAATACACCGGCCGACCCGGACATCTTCACAACGTCCGTATCCACCAGACAGTTTCCATCACGCACCACCCAATCGGTGCGCCGACCCCCCGCAACCTCATGCCCCTGCCGGACGGCCCCCATGCACCCCCGGTTCACTGGGAGGACGACCGAGCGTAGTCAGGGCGCTTCACGGCCCGCAAGGCGTCCACGACGATCTTGTCCGAGCGCTCGACGGCCACGGTGGCCTGCTCCTTCTCCAGGGTCTGCACCACGCCTCCGGGGATGTTGAGCGCCGGTTCGAGGTCCTGCGGCTTGCCGATGACCTTGAAACGATAGGGCGCGGTGATCTTGTTCCCGTCGACGTCCACGCTCTTGCCGGAGTCTGTCAGATAGGTGCCGGCGACTACGCGCACACCGTTGACCTGGATCGCCTCCGCACCGGCCGCGCGCAGCTCCTGTATCGCGTCGAGCAGCATGTCCGCCTGGACCGTCCCCTTCGTGTCCTCGATCGTCATCGTGATGCCGGGTCCCTGCGCGGCCACGGTGCCCGCCAGGATGCCGAGTTGCTTCTCCTTCTCGACCGTCTGCTTGCGCGCCTCCTGAGCCTGGTTCGAACTGTTCTCCAGCTCCTGGCGCTGCTTATCAAGACCCTGCTTCTCGTCCTCAAGACGCTGAGTGCGGTCATCCAGTTCATCAAGGATGCGCACCAGGTCCTCCTGCCGGGCGCCGCGCAGCGCGCTGTCGCTGTTGCTGTTGGAGGCGACCTGGACGGCAAGGCCGAAGCCGAGGCCGAACAGCAGCAGGGCGACGATGAGTTGCGCGCGAGTGACCCGCGGCGGCCACAGGCCGTTGACGAGTCGCTGCCGCCCGGTCAGCGCCGGTTCGGACGTCTCACCGGGGCTCGCAGACACCGCGGAGGGCTGATCCGCGCGGGCGGGCTGTTCCGTCCGGGCGTCCTGTTCCGTGTGACCGCCTTGTTCCGTGCGGCCGCCCTGTTCGGTGCGGGGAGAAGGCGCGGGCACTTCTTCCGGGAGCTCCTTGCGCAGCCGGTGCGCAGGCTCGTCCCGAAGCGGCAGGTTCTCCGGCGGCCCCTGCTGCGGCCCGCTGTCCTGCTCGTCCGTGTGCGGTCGGCTGTCGGGCCGTTCGTCCTGGTTGCTCATCGGCCTCACGCCCGGAACACGTGCCGTCGGATCGCCGCGGCGTTGGAGAAGATGCGGATACCGAGAACGACCACGACGCCCGTGGACAGCTGGGCTCCGACGCCCAACTTGTCACCCAGGAACACGATGAGCGCGGCCACCACCACGTTCGACAGGAACGACACCACGAAGACCTTGTCGTCGAAGATGCCGTCGAGCATGGCCCGCAGACCACCGAAGACGGCGTCCAGCGCCGCCACGACGGCGATCGGCAGATAAGGCTCGACGACCGCCGGAACCTCAGGCCGGACCAACAGTCCGGCCACGACTCCCACGACGAGGCCCAGTACGGCGATCACGATGTGCCCTTCTCAGTGCTCGGCTGTGCGGTACGTACGATCACACTCGGTGCTGCCGGCAGCCGGACGTCGGTCTCCACGGAGATGCCGGTCCTGATGCCGTAGTTCTCCTGCAGGGCGTGCAGATACAGCCCGTCGGGGCTGTTCTGGAACCGGGTGCTGAGACTTTCCCCATCCCCCACCGCGAGCACCGTGTACGGCGGCACCAGCGGCCGGTTGTCGACCAGTATCGCGTCACCCGCGGCCCTGATCGCGGACAGGGCGGTCAGCCGCTGTCCGTTGATGGCGACGGCCTCGGCCCCCGACTGCCACAGTCCGTTGACGACGCGCTGCATGTCCCGATCGCGCACCCGGCCCGTGTCGGAGAAACCCGAGGTCTCGCGCGGGTTGCCGCCTCCGCCCGTGGTGGCTTCCTTGGCGTCGTTCACGACGAGCTTCACGCCCGGGCCGTGCACGTCGGTGGCACCCGAGAGCATGCCCACCAGGTCCGCCTGGTCGCTGCCGCCGCTCTTCTTCAGCGCCTCCCGCTGTCGCGCGCTCACGTCGTCGCGCAGCTTGTCGACACTGCCCTCGAGTTTGTCCGCCGCCGCGGTCTCGCGGTCGATGCGGTCGATCAGCTCCTGGCGTTCCTTGGCGACGGCCGGAGCCGCCACGCGCGCCTGCGCCGCTCCCACGGTGACCACCAGCGCGGCCAGCACCAGGCCGGCGGCCAGCCCCAGCCGCGCCCTGAGGCTCTTCGGCATGCCGCCCTCGCCCGCGGCCTTCTTCCGCGCTGCGGCCTCGGCATAGCCGTCGTCGAGGCTGTGGTCCATGACGTTGGTGATCAACGACATGGAGGCGTCCGGACGGGAAGGCCGCGAGGTGATGCTCCGAATGGGGGGTTGCTGCGGCATGCCGCACATCGTCGCACGTCGTGCCCAGTACCTCCGAATGGCCCCACCGGCGTGCCGGACAGGCCCCCTAGGGGACACTTGTCCGGCACGCGTGCGTGCTGTCCGTTTTACCGTCCGGCGGGCGTCTTGCCGCTCGGCCCGTGCCTCACCGTCCGGCGCTGTCCACGATCGCCGACCACTCGTCCAACAGGGCCTGCGCGGAGGCGTCGTCCGGCCCTTCGGCCCACAGGTGGGTGACCGCCTCGGCCGGATCCGGCAGGACCATCACCCAGCGGCCGTCCGTCTCCACGACCCGCACGCCGTCCGTCGTGTCCACGAACCGGTCTCCCGCCGCCTCGACGACCCGGCGCATCACCAGACCCTTGACGGCCCACGGAGTGGGCAGATCGCGCTTGAGGACGTGCGCACGCGGGATCCGGGCGTCGATCTGGCTCAAAGTGAGCTGGGTTCGCGCCACCAGCCCGATGAGTCGTACGAAGGCCGCCGTGCCGTCGTAGACGCTGCTGAACTCCGGGACGATGAACCCGCCCTTGCCGTCCCCGCCGAAGATCGTGCCTTCCTCGCCGCCGACCCGGGTCAGGTCGTCGGGAGAAGTGGTCGTCCACTCGACCTGGGTGCCGTGGTAGGCGGCCACCTGCTCGGCGATGCGCGTGGTGGTCACGGGAAGCGCCACCCGGCCGCTGCGCCGCTCGGCCGCCACGAGATCGAGCATGACCAGAAGAGCACGGTCGTCCTCGATGATGCGGCCCTTCTCGTCGACGAGGGAGAGCCTCTCGCCCACCGGGTCGAACCGCACGCCGAACGCGGCTCCCGAGGACGCCACGATCTCACCCAGGCGCACCAGCCCCGAGCGTCGCATCTCGGCGCTCTCCGTCGGCCGGGCCTCGTCTAGACCGGGGTTGATGGTCAGCGAGTCGACGCCGAGCTTGCCCAGCAGGCTCGGCAGCACGAGGCCGGCGCTGCCGTTGGAGGCGTCCACCACGACCTTGAGCCCCGACTCGGCGATCCCTGTCGTGTCGACGTTCCGCAGCAGCGAACCCGTGTAAGAGTCGAAGACGCTGGACGGGAAGTACAGATCACCGATCTCGCCGGGGAACGCACGCCGGTACTCCTGCCGCGCGAACACACGGTCCAGCTTGCGCTGACTGCCCTGCGACAGGTCGGCACCCTGGCTGTCGAAGAACATGATGTCGACGGAGTCCGGCACCCCGGGCGTGGTCCGGATCATGATGCCACCGGCGCTGCCCCTGGCGGTCTGCTGCCGGGCGACCGGCAGCGGTACGTTCTCCAGGTCCCGTACGTCGATGGCGCTGGCCTGCAGGGCGGAGATGACCGCCCGCTTCAGCGCGCGGGCACCGCGGGAGTGGTCGCGGGCGGTGGTGACGGTGGAGCCCTTCTTGAGCGTCGTCGCATAGGCGCCGGCGAGCCGGACCGCGAGTTCCGGGGTGATCTCCACGTTCAGGATCCCGGAGACCCCACGGGCGCCGAAGAGATGTGCCTGACCGCGGGACTCCCAGATGACGGACGTGTTGACGAAGGCACCGGCCTCGATCGTCTTGAACGGATAGACCCGCACATTGCCCTGGACGATCGATTCTTCACCGATCAGACACTCGTCGCCGATGACCGCGCCGTCCTCGATGCGCGCCGCCCGCATGATGTCGGTGTTCTTGCCGACGACACACCCGCGCAGATTGCTGTGCTGCCCTATGTACACGTTGTCGTGCACGACGGCCTTGTGGAGGAACGCCCCGCTCTTCACCACGACGTTCGAGCCGACCACGGTGTGCTCGCGGATTTCGGCGCCCGCTTCCACCTTGGCGTAGTCGCCGATGTAGAGCGGCCCGCGGAGCACGGCGTCGGGATGTACCTCCGCGCCCTCGGCGACCCAGACCCCCGGGGACAGCTCGAAGCCGTCGATGTCGACGTCGACCTTGCCCTCGAGGACGTCGGCCTGCGCCTTCACATAGCTCTCGTGGGTGCCGACGTCCTCCCAGTAGCCCTCGGCGACATAGCCGTAGATCGGCTTGCCTTCCTTCATGAGCTGCGGGAAGACGTCGCCGGACCAGTCGACCGGCACGTCGGGCTCGACGTAGTCGAAGACCTCGGGCTCCATCACGTAAATGCCCGTGTTCACGGTGTCGGAGAAGACCTGGCCCCAGGTCGGCTTCTCAAGGAACCGCTCGACCTTGCCTTCTTCGTCGACGATGGTAATGCCGAATTCCAGCGGATTGGGCACGCGCGTGAGACACACGGTGACCAGGGCGCCCTTTTCCTTGTGGAAATTGATCAGCTCGGTGAGATCGAAGTCGGTCAGGGCATCACCGGAGATGACCAGGAAGGCATCGTCCTTCAACGCCTCTTCGGCGTTCTTGACGCTTCCGGCGGTACCGAGTGGCTTCTCCTCATTGGCATAGGTGAGCTCCATGCCGAGCTCTTCACCGTCACCGAAGTAGTTCTTGACCAATGAGGCCAGGAACTGCACGGTGACGACGGTCTCGTTCAGCCCATGCCTTTTGAGCAGCCGCAGAACGTGCTCCATGATCGGCCGGTTGGCCACCGGCAGGAGCGGCTTGGGCATGCTCGAGGTCATGGGACGAAGGCGTGTGCCTTCGCCTCCGGCCATCACGACGGCCTTCATGTCGGAAGCGTCCTCCTCCAAGAGATGACGATCTAGCCGACTTCACCCGTCCAGATTGTCCCGCACTTTTCCGAAGCGGGCCATCGGAGCCACTGTGGCCGCCACAATCGGGGGGCTCAGCCGGCCATGGCGTCCGCACGGACCAGGCGGCGGACTTGTACCACGTAGAGGACTCCTGCCCACCAATACAGGGTTGTACCCCACCCTGCGAACGCCCAACCGAAAATAGCAGCCAGTGACGAGATCCATCCGCTTCCGTCACTGAGCAGCAGGAGCGGGAAGGCGTACATCAGGTTGAAGGTCGCGGCCTTCCCGAGGAAGTTCACCTGCGGCGGCGGATAGCCGTGTCGCCTGAGAACACCCACGGCCACCAACAGCATCAACTCCCGCGCCAGCAACAGCGCGGTCAGCCACACAGGCAGGATTTCGCGCCAGGTGAGTCCCACGAGCGTCGAGAGGACGTACAGCCGGTCCGCCGCCGGGTCGAGAAGCCGGCCGAGGCTGCTGATCTGGTTCCACCGGCGTGCGAGCTTGCCGTCCAGATAGTCACTTACGCCGCTGAGCGCCAGCACGAGCAGCGCCCAGCCATCGCTCTTGGGTCCGCCGAACTCCGGCCTGAGGATGAGCCACAGGAAGACAGGCACGCCAACGAGCCGCGCCATGCTGAGGATGTTGGGGATGGTGAGCACCCGGTCCGTCTGGACGCGGGTCTCCTGGACCTCCACCCGGGGGCCTCCTGTGCTGAACGTGCCGACGATGCCTCCTGACCCTACCTCAAAGCAAAAAAGCTCTGGCTCTTGGGCTGTGCCCAAAAGCCAGAGCTCTAAAAGGAGTTCGGCGGTGTCCTACTCTCCCACAGGGTCCCCCCTGCAGTACCATCGGCGCTGTGAGGCTTAGCTTCCGGGTTCGGAATGTAACCGGGCGTTT
>NZ_JBEYZY010000065.1:0-20963 GCF_040646295.1 Streptomyces sp. NPDC046197
CTACGCCGGCCTTGCACCGGCCACCAAATCGTCCGGGACCTCGATCCACGGCGAACATGCTCCGCGAGGCGGGAACCGCCAGCTCAAACGCGCGATGTTCCTCTCCGCGTTCGCCGCCCTCCACGATCCCGCCTCCCGCACCTACTACGACCGCTGCCGAGCCCGGGGCAAAACCCACACCCAGGCCCTCCTCCGCCTCGCCCGCCACCGCATCAGCGTCCTGTTCGCCATGCTCCGCGACGGAACCTTCTACGAGCCCCGACCCCCACAGCTCGCTTGACGAAAGACATAGAGGCACCCCCTCCAGTTGATGTGATCACTGTATCGGCGGCCACTGACAAGGCAGCGAACTCCGCCGCTGCGCGACTCCGCGCCGAGGATGAGCCAACCCCTCCCTGAAGGGAGGGGCCTGCGCTCAAGAACTCCGGTCAGTCCGGCATCGCTGAGCGGGCGGCTTGGCGGGGGTCCAGGCTGCCCCCGGAGTCAGGTATCGCGCCGCGGGGACCAGCTGGTACTCGGCCATGCCGCCGTCGTGACCACCTCCCAGACCCGGTCCCTGACCACCGAGGCCCTCGCAGTAGTTCTCCCGGCCCTGACGACAGTTGGCGCACACCCCACAGCCCCAGGAGCCGTAGACAATCACAGGATCTCCCGGCGCGAACCCGGTAACACCGGGTCCGAGCCGTTGCACCCATCCCGCGTTCTCATGGCCGAGCGTGAAAGGCAGATGTGTGAAGCCGGGTAGCGGTTCGGGTGCCTGCATGATGTGCAGATCGGAATGGCATGCACCGGCACCCCTTACCTTCACCAGGACCTGCCCCGGCCCGGGCTCGGGCACCGGCACCTCTCGCAGCTCGGGCGGCTGCCGCCAACCGACGAGTTGAAAAGCCCGCATAGCGATCCTTTAGACACTGGGTCAGTCGTGGATGCCGTCGATGTCGACCAGGACGTGGCGCGGGCCGCGGAAGATCTGGTTGTGCCGGTACGGCGGCGGGTCCTCGACGAGCCGGGGATTTTGCACCCGGCGGACGAACTCGCCGACCGCGACCTGGACCTCGAGCCGCGCAAGCGGAGCGCCGAAGCAGAAGTGGATGCCTTGACTGAATCCGAGGTGCTGGTTGTTGGGGCGTTCGAGGTCGAGTTCGTCGGGGTCGGTGAACCGTTCCGGGTCGCGGTTCGCCGAGCCGTACGCCAGGAAGATCGGCGCCCCCTTGGGGATGGTGGTGCCGGCGATGTCGATGTCTTGCAGGGCGGAGCGGGTGTGCCAGAACTGCACCGACGACTCGAAGCGCAGCAGTTCCTCCACCCCGGGCACGTTCAGCTCGGGCCGGCGCCGCAGCTTCTCGAGGGCGTCGGGGTGGCGCAGCAGGGTGAGGACACTGTGGGCGATGAGATTGACCGTGGTTTCGTGTCCCGCGAAGATCAGGAGCAGGGCGTTGCTCGCGAGCACGCCCTTGGACATCCGTCCCTCCGGGCCGTCCTCGTTCACCAACGCTGAGAGCATGCCGGGGCCGGGCCGCCGGGCGTACCGGTCGAGCAGCTCGACTGCGAACTGCCCGAAGTCTCGCACGGCCTGTCGCCCCCCGGCCTGCCGGTTTCGGATCTCTTCGGAGGCGGCCTCGGGGCCGAAGTCCAAAGCGTCCAGGGCGGTCTCGATCCACTGGTGGAAGCGCGGCTCGTCCTCCAGCGGCACGCCCAAGACCTTGCAGATCACCGTCACCGGCAGGGGGTAAGCGAAGTCATCGACGGCATCGATCCGGTTCTTGCCCTTCATGTCGTCCAGGAGTCCGCCGACGATGCGGCGGATCTCGGGCTCCAGGTCGGAGATCAAGTGAGGGGAAGGAGGCGGCCCGACGAAGTGCGGCATCATCATCCGCCGATCCCGATCGTGCTCGGGTGGATCGCACGTAATGATGTTCGGCTCCCTCAGCACTTCCCTGATCGGCTCCGCCGAGCCCTCTGCCTGGGCCGCGGCCGGGGCGGGGCACTTTCGTGGGTCCGAACTGACCCGGGGGTCGTGCAGCAGCGCGACGATCTCCCGGTAGGTGCTGACGACATGGGTGCCGTCCGGCTGCCGCGCCACCGGTGTCTTGCGGAGTTCCTCGTAGAAGGGGTACGGGTTGGCGCGGTTGGCGTAGCGGAGGGCCTGCTGCCAGGGGGTTTCCTCGACCACGGCTCCCCTCCTTCTTCCTGTCGGTGCTGTCCGCTTGCACGCTTGCCCCGGCGGGCCGCGTCAGTGACGCCGCGGCCGGAACTCGGCCGTGCGCTCGCTCGGGGCATGGCCGGTCAGGACGACGTCGGGGATCGCCGTCGGGACCCTCGGGTCCGGGAACTCGGCCGGCATCGGCTTCGTGTCGGACGGCTGGTCCCAGCCCGGCGGCGGAGGCGGGAACGGACCTGATTGCTCGATCAGCTTTCCGTAGTACTCCAGCCACTTGCCGTGATCGAAGGTGACGGCGGCGACGATGCGACCCCGGTGACCGTAAGCCGCTGCGAAACGACGCTCTTCAACAGACCCCTGCGTGAAGACGATCTCGTCACCGAACGGCGGCACACCGACGGACTTGATATTGACGCCGAACTGACCGGACCAGAAGCCGGGCAGCAGCAGATGCGGGCGGTAGTGGGGCTCGAGGTTCACCATGTTGTGCGCCGCGACCTCGGCGCCGAAAACGGCGTTGTCCCAGTGTTCCATCGCCAGGAACTGGTACTCGTACAGCACATGCGGCGCACGCGCCACATCCCCTGCCACGTAGATGCTGTCGGTGACCACACCGTTGATGTCGAAGGCACGGCCACCGGCGTCACACCCGACGCCCCAGAAACCGGCCGCCAGCCCAGAGCCCTCCAGCCATTCCACGTTGCGGATCGACCCCAGCGAGGCCACCACCACGTCGGCGTCGACGGTGGATCCGTCCGAAAGCTCGGCACGCCGCACATGTCCGGTGGCATCGCCCTCAAGTGACGACACGCCCAGCCCGCAACGCAGGTCCACACCGTGATCACGCTGCATCTGCGCGGCGATCTCCCCGATCACCCCACCGAGCGCGCCGACGAGCGGCGCCGAACCCCGCTCGACGACGGTCACCGGGACGTCGAGCTCCCGGCAGACAGAGGCCACTTCTGAGCCGATGAATCCGGCGCCGATGACCAGGACCCGCGACGGCGACTCGGCCAACGCCTTCTGCAGCTGCGCGGCATCATCACGCGAGCGAATCGTATGGACCCCGTCCAGGGCGGCCTCGACCGGGTTCGGCCACTGGCGTGCGCGGGTGCCCGTGGCGATCAGCAACCGGTCGTACGGCACCTGCTCACCATCGGCCAGGCGCACCTGCTTGGTGACCCGGTCCAGCCCGGCGGCGGCCACCCCGAGCCGCCAGTCCGCATCCACTTCTCGCATGCGGGGCAGCTTGGTGTGATCGGCCGGCACCCAGCCCTTGAGCACCTGCTTGGACAGCGGGGGACGGTCGTAGGGCTCGTACGGCTCGTCCCCGATGATGGTCAAAGAACCGGTGAAGCCCTCCTCACGCAGGGTCTCCGCGGCCCGAAGCCCGGCCAGAGAGGCACCCACGATGACGATCCGGCCGCTGGCCCGGAACTCGCGCACCAGCTCCGCGACCGTTGCCCGCAAGGTCATGACGTCTCGCCCCGCTCCGCGCCGTCCAAGCGGTCGATGACGATCGCCTGCACGGGGCACGCCGCAGCGGCTCGCTCGACCTGCAGGCGCCGCGCGTCGTCGGGGTTCGGCTCATAGGTGAGCGCCTCTTGACCATTCAACCTGAAGACCTCGTGCGCCAGATACACGCATTGTGCGTATCCCTGGCATCGATTCAGGTCCACGACGATCCGCATGGGCAGACTCCTTCCGTTCTGCCTACCGCCCCCACGGCGACCATCGACTCGGTCATGAAGCTGTGGCACGGTTCTCAAGCCTCCCGTGAGGCGACCGGGCTGGATGTCCCACCCGTTGCCCGCAGCGAACAGGACCGAACCTGCTCAGTCGGTGGCGTTCACGGTGACGCTTGTCGGCTGTGAGCGTCACAGCTGGAAGAGGGCGGTACATCGACAGCGTCGGCATCAGGTGGGCCCCGGTCGTCGCGCCCTAAAAAAATACTCGTCCCGCCCTCCGACGATCGCAAACGGTCTGTTCGCGGACGATCTTGTGGGGCCGCACCACTGGGGCCGAGACGACCGTGTACCGCTCGGTGACCCGCTCATGCCGCGCCGCCTCGCCCGGCCGGGCCCTGGGCGAGGGTGAACTGGCCCGGCTGCCGCTCGGCCAACCACCCCAGCACGAATAGGTGCTTCGCCTTCGAACACAGTGCCTCCACCTTGACCGGCACCGTGTCCAGGCCGACTCTGGCTGCCAACTCCTCACTTCCAGACCCGTTGAGGAGCCCGTGCCGGTCCGCGAGGGCCTCGAGGATGCGCTGACAGTCCGATCCAGGGCCATCGGACGGTCACATACTGCCTTGAACCGCCGCGACATCCACTTCCCCTTCCCCGCCAGACAGCCTCTGGCAGAGCGACGGGGTGACGCACCTGCCCTACGCCCTGACTGCCCGGCCAGGACTTCGAGGCCGCTGTCTTCCGAGGGCGGGACACATGGCGAGCACGATGCAGAGGAGGAGCGACAAAGGCCGATCAACACCCCAGCACGTGCTCTGGATGGCGTGGGTTTGCGGACCGCTCCAGGACGCGCTCGAATGACGGAAGAGCGGACCCGTCTGCCCGCATCAGTTGGTCGGATGAAGCGGCGGTGCCCGCCAGAGCCCGCCTCGGGCCTCGGCCCGCCGACGAGGAGCCGACATGACCAAGGCCGGATCCGCCTGGGCGGCCGGCTGTGAGTGAACGCCCTGGCATCCTCCCACCCTCCGTTGCTGCCGGAGGTGCTCAGGCCGCGGCGACGCCGCTGATCGACGCTCCGCCGCCGCGTCAGGTGCGCCGGGCGGCCGATCTGTCGCGGCTGCTCGTCTCCGGCGCAGTGCTGGTGGTGGCGGTGCTGCCGGCCGTCGCGGCGCTCGCACCCACCCGCAGGATGCAGCAGGGGCTGCTCGACGCGGCGACCGCGCTACCGCCGGGATTGCGCGATGGTGTCGTCGGGGCGGTGCAGGTGGTCGCTGTCGTCGCGCCGGTGGTGGCCGTCGGCGTACTGGTCGCCCGGCGGCGGGGCGACGCGATTCTCCGGATCGTGCCCGCGGCGGCGCTGGGCGCGCTGCTTTCGTGGCCCGTCACCCACCTGGCCATGACGCGTAGCAGACCAGGCGTATGGCCGCAGGTGCTGGCGGGGCGGGGCGCGCTGGTGGATGCCGGCTGGCCGCCGGCATCGTACCTGGCCGCCTGCGCTGCGGCGGTCGTGGCGGCAGGTCCGTGGCTGGACACGCCTCTGCGGCGGACGTGGTGGACGCTGACCGTCGGGTGCGCCGGGCTGAGCATCACAGCCGCCGCCATCACGCCGCTGGAGGCAGTCGCCGCGCTCGCCGTAGGAGGTGTGGCCGGATCGGCCGTGCTGCTGCTGGCCGGAGCCCCGGCGGACCGGCCGGCCCCGCACGCGGTCGCCGACGCACTCGTCGCCTGCGGGATCCCGCTCGCCGCGCTGCGGGAGACGCCGTCACCCGATCAGCGCTCCGGGGAAGGGGCCGGCTACGGCGCCGAGACCACCACCGGTGCGCGGCTCACGGTACAGGTGCTCGGCCCCGAGGACCGCAACCGCGATCTCTTCCACCGGCTGGCCCGGCTCGCGCTGCTGCGCCACCCCGCCGACACGGACGCGCACACCCCACTCGCCGCGGTCGAGCACGAACTCCTCATGCTCGTGTTCGCAGGCCGTACCGGCGCCCGGGCGGCCGAGCCGGTGATCGCGTACCCGGTGGCCAAGGGCGGCGCACTCCTGGTGACGGTCGAACACGCCGCCCGTCCGCTGTCCGCGTTCCCGGGCGAGGAGATGACCGACGAGATACTCACCGGCGTATGGACGTCCGTGGCCCGCCTCCAAAAGCACCGACTGGCGCACCGGGCGCTGCGCCCGGAACACATCCTCGTCGAGCCGGACGGTGCGTCCCGCCTCATCGCGTTCGCACGCGCCCGGCTGGGCGCCACGCCCGACGCGCTCGGCAGCGACATTGCCGAACTGCTGGCCACCACCGCGACACGCATCGGGGTGCCACGCGCCACCCAGTGTGCGCTGGCCGGCCTCGGCCCGCCGCTGCTGGCAACAGCCCTGCCCTACCTGCAGCCGCTCGCGCTCCTCGGCCCCGCACGGCGCGAGGTCGCCCGGCACGACCAGGCCCGCGCTCGAGCGGCGGGAGCGGGCACCAAGCGGCGCGCGGTGCGCCCCGGCGGCCGCCCGAGCCTGCTGCGTGACCTCTCTGCCGCGGTCGTGGAGGCGACCGGTGCCGAGCCCGCTCCCCTCGCGCCCCTCGCGCGCTTCACCTGGAAGACCATCTTCGGCCTGGTCGGTGCATTCCTTGTCCTGCACTTGGTGCTGCCGCAGTTCGCCAGTGCCCCAGCGGTGGTGGCCGCGTTGCGAAAGGCCGACTGGTGGTGGGTGCTCGCGGCACTGCCCGTCACCTTCATCTCCCAGGTGTTCTCCACCTGCCTTCAAATGGGCACCATTCCGGCCAGGTTGCCGTTCGGCCCCACGTACCAGGTGCAGTTCGCCAGTTCGTTCCTGAACCGGATCACTCCGAACAACGTCGGCGGCATGGCGCTCAACCTGCGCTACCTGCAGAAGACGGGGATCGAGACCGGGGCCGCCACGGCCTCCGTCGGCCTGCAGAGTCTCGTCAGCGCCGTCTCCAACGCCGTGCTCGCCGCCTGGTTTTTCGCCTGGGCCGGACGGCACCGCACCGGAGCGCACCTGCACGTGCCGACAGGCCGGTACGTGCTGCCGGCCATCGCCCTGGCCCTCGCGGCAGGGGGTCTGCTCGGTGTCACCCCGGTCGGCCGACGCTTCCTCCGCGAAAAGGTGTGGCCGTTCCTGCGGGCGGCGGCGTCGACTGTGACGGGGGTCGCCTCCGATCCCGCCAAACTGGCTCTCCTCGTCACCGGCGCGCTGGGCCTGCCCCTCATCCAGGTCGTCGGACTCGCGTTGAGCGTGCGCGCGTTCGGCGCTGATCTTCCCTTCGTCCAGGCCGGTGCCGTCTACATGGCGGCACGCCTCGTCGCCAACGCGGCTCCTGTACCTGGCGGACTGGGTGCCCTCGAAGCCGGCCTCATCGCCGGTCTCACCGCGCTCGGCGTCACGGCCGGCGCAGCCACCTCGTCCGTGCTCGTCTACCGGCTGCTCACCTTCTGGCTGAACGTCCCACTGGGCGCCCTGGCTCTGCGCGCCGTACAGCGCAAGGGCTACGCCTGACGCCACTGCCGCCGCCGGCCTCAGGCCCCAGGCCCCAGGCCCCAGGCCCCAGGCCCCAGGCCCCAGGCGGGCGGGTATCCGGTGGATCGCCGTGTGCGCAGATACCGAGTTGCGAGGCCTCCCGCCGAGCTGATCCCGTGAGCGAGGCAGACCAACTCATTGAGTGGACCGAGCGCAGAGGGGGTGCGGAGTCTGCGGTCGCAGCGACCCCAGAAAGGAGCGGGGTTCCAGATGAGGCTTGTCGTTGATCTAAACCGATGTGTTGGGCAGCCGCTTGTCGAACACTTTCTTTCCCGATGGAGTCAGCGCGGTGCCGTGATGTTCGCCCTTGCCGACGTCCAGACCGAGGGACACATCGATCTCGTCCGTGTCGTTCACACACCCCTCCCCAGCAAGGACGGATACGAGCGGTCATGCCCCTGATCAGCGGTCTGCCAATGCCTCCGAGACCGGCGACACCACCTTTTCGACCATGACCGACAGGGGGAGCAAGTCATACCGGACCCGGAGACCGGGAACCCCATTACAGGGCCACGGAGAAGGTAACGGGGAGCCACACGGGTCCGTTGCCGGTCGAACGTGGGCGAGACCCCCCTCGTCATCGTCGTGAGGCAGGGGCATCCCCTCACCCGCGTCAGGACCGTCACCGCACAGCGGTACGCCGCCGCTGAGCACGTGGCCGTCTCGCGACGTGGAAACCTCAGCAATGCCATCGACAACGCCCTCGCACGGCTCGGCCTCACCCGCCGCGTGGTGGCGACCGCGCCCACCGAAGCGGCCGCGCTGGAGTTCGCGCGCGGCTCCGACCTCCTGATCAGCGTCCCCGAAGCCACCACACGGTCAGCGGTCGCCGACCTCGGCCTGGTCGTGCTCCCCCTCCCCCTCGAACTGCCGTCGGCACCGATATACCTGTCATGGCATCAGCGCTACGACACCGACCACGCCTGGCTGCGCGGGCTGGCGCGAACCGCGCCGGCCATGGGCGGAGCGTCGTCGTAGTCGGCGCCGTCCGGCCGCTTCCCCCATACGTCGACGCGACCACCTTGATGCCGCACGGCCGGCCGCTGTGCGGACCCGCATCAGATCACCAGCCCCGGCGGTAGACGTACACGACCAACCTGAACGCGGTCGCGAAGCCCGAGTTTGCCGAGAGTGCAGGACACGAACGTCTTGACGGTCTCCTGGCTGCTGACGTTGAAGCAGATCGCCGCCGCGTTCGGCGACGTGCCGAACGACCGCGCCGCTGCGGGTCAATACACCTAGTCCCGCCCTAAAAGGCGTTGTCCAGCGTCAGGGCGAGCTCGGCGATCCGCCACCTACCGTCGGACCGTCGCAGGCTGAACGTGTAGACCCCGGTCGAGATCATCTGGATGCTCTCGCCGGTGTTCCTCGTCTGCAGCAGATAGGCCGGCACCTCGGCGGTGGCGGCGTCCGTCGTCGTGACCACGGCATTGCCCGGGTGGTGCCGCACCCTTCCGGTCTGGGCCGTGTGCCCGTCACGGATGAAGTCGAGCACCGCCGCGCGTCCGGCGACCGGGCCGAGCCTCCCCTGTCCGGGCATCGTGAAGGTCCAGGTGGTGTCTTCGGTCAGGACCGTTTCCAGCTCGGGCACATTCAGCTCGTCCAGGGCGTGGGCGTAGTTCGCCACCGCCTGCTGGAGTTCGGCGATCACGAGACCACCGTCAGCACGATCTTGCCTTGGAGGTGACCCTGCGCGGCTCGCGTGTGTGCGCTGCCCGCCTCGGACAGCGGGTAGGTGCTGTCCACCCCGACCTGGAGCTTGCCCTCGTCGAACAGGCGCCCGATCTCGGCGAGCTGGGGGCCGTTGGAACGTACCTGAATGTTCGAGACGACGATGTCCAGACGCGCCGTCCGACTTGCACGTGGCCCAGCCTGCGCTGAGCCGCCAGATCCAACGGCTCGAGAAGTATCTCGGCACACGACTGCTGGACCGCGTACCCCAGGGCACCCGGCTCACTCCGGCCGGCCAGAGGTTCCTCCCCCGGGCCCAAGCCCTGCTGCAGGCCGCCCGCCACGCCGAGCTGGCCGTGCGTGAACAAGCCGAGCCCGAACGAATCGCCATCGGCTACGTTGAAGACCTGGTGATCACTGCCGCCGTACGGGAACTGCGCCGCCGTTACCCCAACGCCGAGATCGCCAGCCGGTACCTGAGCTGCCGCGACGTCGGGGCGCTGTCCGACAAGCGCATCGACGCCCTGATCGCGCGGGCCCCGCTGCCGCTCGCCGCCGACCACGTGTTCACCACGCCGCTGTACGAGGAGCCCCGGATGCTCGTGGTCCCGCGCGGCCACCCCTTGGCCGACCGCACGTCGGTGACCGCGGAAGAACTGGCCGGCGAGGAGGCGGCGCCGTGCGCGTTCGAGACCGCGGACTGGACCTCCTACCGGGTCCTCGGGGTCGGCGTGCCGCCGATCGAGAGCTACGAGGACAAGCTCGAACTCGTCGCGAGCGGCAGGGCGATCGCCGTGCTACCGGTCGGCGATCGGCGTAGCTCACTGCGTCCCAACCTCGTCACCGTCCCGATCGAGGGCGCTCCCCCCAGCCAGGTCGTCCTGGTCAGCCGCAAGGGCGACCCGAATCCGATGATCAGGAATTTCCGGCTGGCGGCCAAGGCAGTCCTGACCGCCCCGGCAGCCTGACCGGGACCCGCTTGGCACTGAACGGGGCCTCCCCCAAGTTAGCGTTTCCGTAGGTCACGCCAGTGAGTTGAAGGATTCTCGGCACAGAGCAACGGAGCTCGTTGGTACAGGCGGTCGACCAAGACAGCTTGTCCCGAAGGAGCTCCGTTGCCCCGTCATTGTGTCCTGCCGCCTGCGCTGACGGCCATCACCCGAACGGTCACCGTGGCTGGGGGCCGGTTCGCTCCTGGGCATCGGGGGGAGCTGACGGCGGTCGTGCCGTTTGAGCTGGTGGACGCGGTCCTTGCGGAGACGAGGACGGTGCAGCAGCGGCTGCGTGATCTTCCGTCGCGGGTCGGGGTCTACTTCTTGCTGGCGATGTGTCTGTTCCCTGAGGTCGGCTATCGCCTTGTCTGGGACAAGCTGACCGCAGGTCTGTCCGGGATGCCGGTGGCCAGTCCGTCGGCGAAGGCGTTGCGTGACCTGCGCCGGCGGCTTGGCAGCGCGCCGGTGCGGGCGTTGTTCGAGGTGCTGGCCGGGTTGCTGGCCCGGGCCTACGACGCCAGGTGTGCGTTTCGGTTCGTACCGGATGGTGTCGTTCGACGGCTGCAGTTCGCTGAGGGTTCCCGATTCCGAACGGAACCGGGCCTGGCTGGGCAGGACTTCGCATCATGGCTATCCGACGCTGGAGTTGATGACGCTGGTCGAGACCGGCACCCGCGCTCTGCTTGGCGCGGTGTTCGGCCCCACCGCCGAGGGCGAGACAAGCTACGCCTGCCGGCCGCTGCATCTGCTGCGGCCGGACATGCTGGTGCTGTGGGACAAAGGATTCGACAGCAACGCCTTCCTCGCCCAGGTCACCGACACCGGGGCCCAGGTCCTGGGCCGGCTCCGCAGCAACCGGCGCACGCCGGTCCTCACCCGCCTCGCTGACGGCTCCTACCTGTCGGTGATCGGCACCGTGAAAGTCCGGATCATCGATGCACGAATCGCCGTGACCTGCGCGGACGGCACGTTCTTCACCGGGTCCTACCGACTGGTCACCACCCTGACCGACGCCCGCCGTCACCCCGCCACCGCGCCGGTGAGCCTCTATCACCAGCGGTGGGAACATGAATCCGCGTACTACGCGCTCCGCCACACGATCATGAACGGGCACAATCGATGCGCGACAGATCCGGCAGATCACTGACGGGGCCAGCGTCGGATCGTTCACCCTCGAGCCCGTCGACTCGCCGGCCGACATTCCCGGGCCCTGCGAGAGCGACGGAATCCACTGGGGCTGGACACTCCCCACCCTCGACCGGCTCGCCCGCGCCGTCGTCTCCAACAACGCACTTGGTGGCCCGCAGGCGACCGAGACGACCTGTACGCCGCCGCCCGGCACGGCATCGTCGAGCACCTGTACACCGCCGACAGCGAACCGCGGCGCACCGAACTGATGGAAGCCGGTCGCCGAGCCCTGGCCGAGGACGTCAAGACCACGATGCGCCACCACGGCGCGCGCACAGACACCAGGAACAACGGCGCCCGATACGCCATGTACTGGGAATGGGCAGGCCGCGCCGTATCCAGCCCCGAACCCGGCATCGTCGAACGCGTAGCCCTGGAGCAGATCCTGGCCGCGCTCACACCAAGGCAACGGGAAGCATTCGCCGCGCTCGCCGCCACAGGCGACCACCCAGACGCCGCACGCCTCCTCGACATCGAGGACCAGACGTTCCGCTCCCTGATCGGCCGGGCACGCACCGCGTTCCGAGGCTGGTGGCACGAAGGCGAACAGCCCTCCCGGCACTGGGGATGCGACCGCCGAGCCGGGCCCGTGCGCGGCACGGTCGGCAAAGGCGAGTCCGCCGTCGCCAACCTGTGCCGGCGGCAGCGTGCCGCCAGTAAGAAGGCCGCCGCATGAGCAGCCCGCTCGCGTTCATCGTCCTCGCCTGGCCCATCGACTGCGCGCTGCTGTACGCCGCCCGCGCCGCCTGGCGCGCCACCCGCAACACCCGAAGGAGAAGCCGACGACCCCCGCCGACGAACTCACCACCGCGGCCGACCTCCTGTACCCGCTCACCGACGCCGCCCAGGCCGACCTCGACACCGACGACTTCTGGAAGTGCTACGACCCCGCCACCGCCTGGCACGACGGCTTCCTCAACGGCATGGGCGGCAAGGCGCAGACGCCACCAAGCCATCGCCCGCCGCTGCCACTACCGAAGAAGAGCCAGCTCAGGACACGAATTCTGACTGGAGTATTAACGCGGCCCTCCGGACCCGACCTGAGGGCGGCCAGGACAGGCAACCTCAGCGAACGCGGCCCCTGACGGGGGCTGGGTCAGGACAAGGAGAGGCGAGGCCAGATCATCTCCTCCCGGCGGTGGCTGCGGCCGATGGAGAGTCGTACAGGTCGACTGCGTCTCGCCCGCCCCCTCGCAGCCGACCACCGCCGTCCCGGGGAGCAACCCAGTTCCCCGGACACGCTCACTCCCGCGCGTGTCCGCCGCGACTTCCGACACATCCGCCCACAGACCGCCTGCCCGGCCAGAGCACCGAAACCCACCCTCCCCGGCCCCGGACGACCAGCGGGCCGAAAAAACACCCGTCCTGCACCCCGCCACGACGTGCACACACCCAAGGAGAGACAGCCAGCACAGGGACAAAAGAAGAGGTCAACCACCCCCGAAGCCCCGCCGCACAGGTTAAAGATCAAGCTAGCGCTGCGTCCCGGTACCAGAGGTCTTCGACCACGAACAGGAAGAGGACCTCTGCGAAGGGTTCCGTCTGCCCGGGGGCCCGCACCCGGATTGCAGGCGGCCGACAGGATGCCCAGGCTGGAAGGAGCGAGGCCGGGAAGTGGTCGCCGGCCGGCGATCGGCTGGTCACCGTGCCGGTGCGACGTCCCGGCGTACGGCAGCGACGACACGTCTCGAGGTGGCGCATGACATCAGCGACGACGACCGACGCGGCGGAGGAATTCCGTCGGCTGAGCGACGACGATCCGGAACTGCAGGCCCACGGCACGTACTACTCGTGCAGCTTCCTGCTGGACATGGACCCCCACCGGTTCCTCGTGCGGATGCACAAGGGAAAGGTGGACGAACTGATCACCGACCCCGAGCCGTTGGTGGCCTACGACTTCGCGATCCGCGCGGACGCGGAGACATGGCAGGGCTTCTGCCGGGAGACGCCTCCGCCGATGTGCCACGGCATCTGGGCGGCCACGTTCCGGCGGGGCATGCGCCTGGAGGGCGACCTGCTCGTGCTCATGCAGAACCTGCGCTGCGTGACCCGGCAGCTGGAGCTGCTGCGCGTCACGGGCCCCCTCGGGCCGGCAGACGAGGCCGGGCCCGCCCCATCCCCTCGTGAGACATAGGAGCTCCCCATGGTCAGCGGCAGGATCTCTCCAGTCACCGGCCACTACGTCACCATCGACGTGGAGGACGCGCAGTACAGGGTGTTCTACCTGGAGAACGGGCAGGGCACGCCTCTGGTGTGCCAGCACACAGCGGGCTGCCACAACCACCAGTGGCGGGGCCTCCTCGAGGACGAGGAGATCACCGGCCGCTACCGGGTGATCGCCTACGACCTCGCCCGGCACGGCAAGTCGGACCCGCCGTGGAACCAGGAGTGGTGGAAGGAGGAGTACCGGCTCACCGCGGACCACTTCACGTCCTTCATCGTCGCCTTCTGCGACGCCCTCGAACTGCAGGACCCGATCTTCATGGGGTCGTCGTTCGGGGGGAACGTGGCCCTGCAACTCGCCCTGCGGCACCCGGACCGGTTCAAAGCGGTGATCCCCGTCGAGGGCGCGGACTACTCACCCGGCTTCTACCTCGACTGGTGGCAGCATCCCCACGCCAATGCCGCCCAGGTGTGCGCCAGCGGCGTGTGGGACCTCATGGCACCGCAGTCCCCGGAGCAGGACCGCTGGGCAACCTGGTTCTACTACACCCAGGGATCGGAGGCGTTCAAGGGCGACCTGTACTTCTACTCGGTCGACCACGATCTGAGGGACCGGCTGGACGACATCGACGGCGACCGGTGTCCCGTGATCATGCTGACCGGCGAGTACGACTACCTCACCACCCCCGAGGACGGGCGCCGGACCGCAGAGGCCATCCGCGGAGCAGAGTTCATCGAGATGAAGGAGATCGGCCACTTCCCGATGAGCGAGAACTACCCGCGCTTCGCCCAATACCTGGGGCAGGCCCTGGAGCGGATCGAGAAGCGGACCGGCTCCTAAGTAGGGTCGGGGACTGGCGCGGTGGCTTCCGCTCCGTTTCCAGCCCCCGCCGCTTCAAACCGTGCGTGCGGTTCTCCCGCACACGGCTTTCCGACATCGTTCACCGACTGGCATGCGCCGTCGCCCTGGGCACGTTTCCGGTGAGGCGGTAGACCCCGAGCCGGGAGATCCATCCGTAGGTGAATCGGGTGGTCCAGTTCCGGCCGCGGAGTCTGTGTTTCCGGCTGGCGAAGATGGCCAGCCGTTCGTGGACGTAGCCGTCGACGGCGTTGAATCTCCGCCCGGAGTTCCCGTGGCGGAAGTACGCTGACCAGCCCCGCAGCACGGGGTTGAGGTCGGCGACCACGGCTGACACCGGCCGTTCGGTCTTCGAGCGGGCGGTAGCCGCGCGGACCTTGTCCCGCAGCACCTGCATCGCTCTGGCCGAGGGCCAGCGTTGCAGGTAGAACCTGCCTCGCCATTTCCACGATTCCACTTTCCGGTGGTGGAAGCCGAGGAAATCGAAGCCCTGCCCACCTCGGGTGAGGCAGGTGATGCCGGACTTCTCGGGGTGCAGTCGCATCCCGAGTCGTTCCAGCACTTTCGCCGCCAACTGCTGAGCCTGCTCGGCCCGTTGTCTGGTCGACGACAGGACGACGAAGTCGTCGCAGTACCTCACCAGCACCCCCAGTCGGCGCCCCTCGTCCTGCCACGCCTCGTCGAGGACGTGCAGGGCGATGTTGGCCAGCAGCGGGGAGATCGGTGAGCCCTGCGGGGTTCCCGCCCCGGTCGGGGAGGTCGCCCCGCCCTCCAGGACTCCCATCCGCAGCCAGGTCCGGATCAGTTTCAGCATCGGTCGGTCCACGACATGCCGGGCCACCTGGGCCATGAGCGCGTCGTGGTCGATCGTTCCGAAGCAGTCCCGGATGTCGGCCTCGAAGACCCATTCCCGCCGTTGGTTCGCCGCGACGCGCACGGCTTCGCACGCGTCGATCGCGGACCGCTTGGGCCGGAATCCGTAGCTCGCCTCGGTGAACTGGGCCTCGAAGACCGGTTCCAGGACCAGTTTCGCGGCCGTCATCACCACCCGGTCCGCCACGGTGGGAATCGACAACGGCCGGTACTCCCCCGGCCGTCCCGGTTTGGGAATCTGGACCCGCCACAGCACTGACGGACGATACGTATACGTCCGCAGCTTCTCCGACAAGTCCTGAAGGAATGCGTCCACCCCCGAGGCCGCCACCGCATCGACGGTCACACCGTCGGCGCCGGGGGCTCCTCGGTTCGCGCACACACCGGCCCATGCCCGCCGAAGAACGTCCATGCGGTGGACATGGCTATACAGGGCATGAAACCGGCGTTCGGGTTCTTGCTTGGCACAGCGGTACAGCGTCCGCTGCAAGGTTCGGACCTTGTCCAAAGGACGGCCACCCGGTCTTGCAGTGCCTTCCTCCCGGCGGATGGATCTAGCCGAAACGGCACTCATCCGGGCCCCTCCCTGTTCGCGGATCGCATCGATGAAGCAGGGGCCCTTCGCTCCCAGCAGGTTGTGTTGTCCCGCCGATCGGCACTACTACGGCCCCCTCCGACTGCCTCTCGACAGCCCGCCACTTCCCGGTTCCGCCGGTTATAGGCAGGCCACGCTTCCCGCGCCGCACGCGCGGGGCCGAGGAAGCTCTCTCCAGTTCCCAGGACAACCGTCCGACCATTCCACGCCCCTTACGCCGGGAGGTTCTTCGGCGACCGCTCCAGGTCCAAGATCGCCTTCCATGGCCTTCGCCTTTCAAGCACAGGCTCGGCTCCTCCTTGGCCCGCCCACGGGCGGGGGTTAAATGACGGCGCTGCAGGCTTCACTTCATGTTGCGGACTGGCCGGTTGCACGCCCCCGAAGGGCGCTTGTCACTCCACTTCGACGCCACCCTTTCGAGCGACGCCGGGAGTCAGCTACCGGGGACCCTGGCGTCTCCCCGGGCCGGACCTGCACCGGCTGGCTACCCTGAGCTTGTCGTCCGGTTACATCGTTCACATCCCTTCTGAGCTGGGAAGACGTCCGGACTGCTGGACGTACGCTTGATCTTTAACCTGTGCGGCGGGGCTTCGGGGTGGTTGACCTCTTCTTTTGTCCCTGTGCTGGCTGTCTCTCCTTGGGTGTGTGCACGTCGTGGCGGGGTGCAGGACGGGTGTTTTTTCGGCCCGCTGGTCGTCCGGGGCCGGGGAGGGTGGGTTTCGGTGCTCTGGCCGGGCAGGCGGTCTGTGGGCGGATGTGTCGGAAGTCGCGGCGGACACGCGCGGGAGTGAGCCTGTCCGGGGAACTGGGTTGCTCCCAGGCTCGGCGGCAGTCGGCTGCGAGGGGGTGATCAAGTTCGAGGCACCATTCGACGTCGGCCGTTAAAGATCAAGCTAGGCCGTCCGTGCGGTCTTCCTCGGTGTGCTGCTCGGCTTCGCGGACCATGCGGTCGATGTCGTCCTTGGGCAGCGCGGAGCCGCCGGTGACGGTCATCTTCTGTCAGCACCCCGGACCGTTCCCGCACACCGCATGGGAGGTGCAGTGAAGTGATCACCGAACCCGCTGTCGCACGTGTGGAGTTCACCTGCGGCGCGTGCTGGCACCGCTAGAGCGTCGACTACGACGTCCAGCGCTACCGCGACGCTCTCGACGCCGAGTGGGAGGTCTTCTACCGCGACAACACCGCCGTTCCCTCCCGCATACACCGCAGGGCGCCCCGCCCTGCGAGCACTGCGGCCGCCGCTGGGTCGGACGCCTGGTGGCGCGCGACCCGTGCCGCTGCCCGACGCCGAGGCGCCGCGCAGCCGTGTCCCGGCCGAGGGCGCCGACCGCCCCGAGCGGCACGCCGCGCCGATGCTGCAACGCGCCGGCCACCCGCAGCCGCAACCCGGCGCACGAGCAGCCCAGCCGTCCACGAAGCCGTCCCGGTGATCCGGACAGTGCGCGCCCGCCCTTGACGGCGGGCGCGCACTGTATGCCAGGAACTTGGCGTGCCGACTTCCTGGGCGCTGCGGCGGGACCCTCGGATGAAAAGCGGGCGTCACGATCGGCACTCACGTGTGAGCTACGGCATTGTCGCTCCACCCGGTCGGCCTCCACGATGACCGGACCAGACGAGGCCAAGGAAAGCAGCTCCTCATGAATGATCATGTGCACGTGCGGCTCAGCCAGGGGCTGAGCGTGTCGGCCGAGGGAGACCTGATCGAGCACTCCCGCTGCCGATGCGGGGCCACCTTCACCAAGGTGTTCGACACGGACGGCGGGAAGCCTGAGGGCCCGGCCCCATCTTGATGCGTTCCCCAGAGCCGGACGCGAGAGGCCTCCCGGCCCCCGCCGGGCTGAAGGGCTCACGATTGGCCGGCACGGCGCAGGACTCAGCCGCTGTGGCTGCTGGTGTGCTCGCGCCTGTCTGGGGCGCGGGATGTCGTGGCGCGGTCACGAGCTTGGCGTTCGCGCTCGCTGTAGGTGGCCTGGCGCACGGCCTCCTCGGTGTCCAGGCTGGAGCCGAGCGCGCCGGCGGCAATACCCATCGAGGAGGACAGCCAGGCCAGCGTGGCGTAGTCAGCGGGCCCGACGGGGTGCCTGAGCCGTGAGGCGAGGTATCCGGCGTCGTACCCCGCCCACCGCGCCCCTCACCCGCCCTCGGCGTCGGGCTTTGAGGCGCGGGGCCGGGCTACGGGCCGGCCACGGGGACTGTCACCTGCCGGCGCCCCGCGGTCGCCTACGCGCGAAGGTCCAAAGACGGCGTCAGGGCACCGGACTGATACCCGAGGCCCTTGAAGAGATGGAGTTGCTGTGGCCTCAGCCACCCAGTTCCTTGCGGTCGCTGCCTCCGCTGATGGCGATCTTGCGGAGCTTGGCCTGCTCGGCGACCGGGATCAGCAGCTTCAGCACACCGGCCTCGTAGGAGGCTTCGATCTTGTCGGTGTCGAGGGTCTCGCCGAGGAACAGCTGCCGGCTGAACGTCCCCGCGGGCCGCTCGGTGACCACCGTCTCGGTGTTGTCGCCGTACGCCGGCTTGCGTTCGGCCTTCACCGTCAGGACGTTGCGCTCGGCATCGAGATCGATCGACTCCGGGTCCACGCCCGGCAGGTCCAGCTCCACGAAGAACGTCTCACCCTCACGCCAGGCGTCCAGCGGCATGCCCGCCGGGTGTGCGGCCGTGCCCCAGACCCGCTCGACGCGCCGGTCAAGCTCGCGGAAGGGATCCGTACGCATCAGCATCTGTCATTCCACCTCTCCTTTGACGTCTTCCCGCATTCCGTCTACTTCTGATGTCCCACTACGTCGAAAAGTTGACAACCCTCGACTCAACTCAGGGGCTTCACATGGCCTGCCGCAACCCGGCCGCGTCGGCCGCTGGGCCGGAGGCGTAGTCCGCATCGGCACCGGGCGCCCTGGCTGAGCGATTCTCCCGGCCGACGCGGAATTCAGGGCGAAGTGCGGGGGGTACTGAGGGCGGTGAGAGCCTCGTCGGTAGTAGTGAACACCTCAAGAACGCTACTCGCGCCAGTGAGGGTGAGCAGGCGCATGACCTGGTCCGGGATGCAGGCCAGTGCCAGGGTGCCGCCGGCTGTTTGTGCGTGGCGGTGCAGGCGCAGGAGGGTGTTGAGGCCGGAAGAGTCGCAGAACCCGACGCCGGACAGGTCCAGCACCAGTTCCCGGTGGGTGTTCAGCAGGCCGGTGGCCTGCTCGTGCAGGGCGGGGGTGGTGTGCAGGTCCAGGACGCCCCGCACGGCGGCCACCGCCAGATCGCCCCGGGTTTCTCGCATGCTCACGCTCAGGTCGGTGCTCATGGGCGGGGTGCTCCTGTGCTGGCTCTCGGACCCAGGGGAGAGACCGGGGGTCAAGGTGGGGCAAGGCCGGCCAGGGCCTCTGCCTCGGTGGTGGTGTCGGGGTCGGGGCCGAGCCATTCACAGAACAGCACGGTGGCGTCATCCTCCAGCCGCCCGTCGTGGTATTCGAGGACGGCATGGACGAGACGCCGCAGCGTCTCGGGTACGGGCAGGCCGTCGGCGTGATGGCGAATGAGGAAGTCGGTGAACCGCTTCAGACCGAATTCCACGTCGCTCAGGCCGCGGGCTTCGGTGATCCCGTCGGTGTAGAACACGATACGGTCGCCGGGCTCCAACTGCTCACGACACAGGGTCGTCTTCAGTCCCAGGCCGGTACCCATGGGGTGGGCCGGTGGGCAGTGCAGCTCGCTGATCCAGCGCCCCCCGCGGATGATCACCGGCGGGTGGTGGCCGCGGTTGACCCAGGTCAGCACGCCAGTGCTGGTGTCGAGGTCGGCCAGGACCCCGGTCGCGTAGCGGCTCTTGCCGTACTGCTCGATCAGGGCCTGCTCGATCCGTTCGGTGATCTCCACCAGGCCGGCGTTCTGGCGGCGGGAGTTGCGACAGGTGGCCATGGCGAGGTTCGCGGTCAGCCCGGCGGCGGTGTCGTGCCCCATCGCATCGAAGATCGACAGGTGCACAACCGGTCCGGCCGTCGCGTAGTCGAAGGCGTCCCCGCTGATGCGGTAGGCCGGCTCCATCGCCGCGGAGATCACCACCCGGCCGTCGGCGTAGGTGCGCGGCGGCATCAGATGCCACTGCATCTCGGCCGCGATGTTCATCGGCTCCGTGCGCGTCAACCGCGCGTAGGAGTCGCTGTGCCCGCGTTTGCTGACCAGGATCAGCGAGACCAGCGACGCCAGCCCCACCATGTCCTGCCGTATCCGCGCGGTGTCCGTGGCCGCGGTGACCCGCAGCACCCCCAGGCGCTCTGTTCCGTCCAGCAGCGGCACCCACCACCGGTGCTCCTGCGCGTCGGCGGAGCTGTCGGCTAGGACCTGGACGTACTGGTAGGCCCGTCCCGGCAGCGTCCCTTCGACCTTCAGCTCGGCTTCCTGACCCTCCCCTGCCTGGCCGGCGTCCTCACCGCACCCGCTCAGCAGCCGCAGCACGTTGCACTGCACGTCCCCGACGTAGATCAGCACCCCGGTCAGGCCCGCTGCTCCCGCGTGCTCGGCAACGCGGGAGGGCAACAATTCCAGAGGAATCAGGTGGCTGGCGGCCAGCAGACCCTCCAGCATCCCCCGGCCATCACCGGTCTGGTCATCCACAGCAAGCACCGTCTTTCCTCGGCACAGCATCAACGCCGCCCGCAAACAGGTGCGCCTCTACCCGTCTTCCCTCTGAGGTCGGCTTGACCCCGGCTGAAGTCCTGGGTGCTCATCGCCCACGTGAGCAAGAACATCCCGCTACGTCTTCAGGCCGTGCCGACGGGGCAGCGATGCTGGTCTGCGCCCATCCGCGCCACCTCATGAACCACGCTGCCGGATCAATAGGGGACGCTCCCACCCACGCCGACGGCGCCCCGCTCGTTTCCCCTCGCACTCATGCGGCGTGCGTGCGCCGCTCGGACCCCACGGCCGCCGGCCGGGAGGGAGAGCCGCTCCCTTCGCCGGGGATCAGCTTCAGATGACGGCGCTCACGAGCATGTCGCGGGCTGGTCGACGGTGCGGGCAGCCAATCCTCAACACGGTCCATCACCAGCAACAACTGACCCAGCGCCGGCAGCAGCACCGCTATGACGATCACAACGTCGCATCCCTTCCTCGATGGCAGTACCGTCCGGGTGCCCGCCCCCACGAAGGTCCCAACGAGGTCAGACATCTCATCGTGTTTGGTGTCAACCGGAAGCGGGTTGGAGCTGGGCGTGGTGGGCCCAGGCGATGGCTTCGTCGTAGAGGGTTCGGGT
>NZ_JBEYZY010000066.1:0-18746 GCF_040646295.1 Streptomyces sp. NPDC046197
GACACCATGCGAACTACCAGAGGTCCCGCCCTCTTGACAGGGCGCACACATCCTTAACGCACTGGCGTTGCCGCGGGGTGGTGTAGTCACGGCAGCTGTTTTGGTTCCGGTTGTGGGGTGATCTGCGGTTCGGGTTCGATCGGTTTGGTGGTGAAGAGCTCGGCCATGGAGGCTTCCGACAGGTAGCGGCGGTCGAAGACCTGCCACTCGTCGTGGAGTTCTGCCAGCACCGCGGCGGCGAGCCGGTCCAGGGCGGCGGGGTTGGGAAAGACCTGGACGACGTCGGCCCGCCGTTTGATCTCCCGGTTCAGCCGCTCCAGCGGATTGGTCGACCAGATCTTCTTCCAGTGCGCCGACGGGAAGTCGGCGAAGGCGGTGATGTCTGTTCCCGCATCCAGCAGCATCGTCTTGACCTGCGGGAACTGCCGTCCGAGCATGTCAGCGACCACGTTGCCGACCTGCTGATCAGAGCCCGCACCTTCGTCGCCGCCAAGCCCATCGAGGTCTTGCCTGACGGGACCTATCTGACCCGGATGAATCTCGCCGGGCAGCGACGCTCCCATCCGGGCGGGGTGACAGTGAGGGTGATCGACTACCAGGTCGACGACGGCGAGACAACCAGGCTGCTGACCGACCTGCTCGATCCCGAGGCGTGGCCCGCCGAGGAGCTGGCAGCCCTGTATCACGAGCGTTGGGAGGTCGAATCCGCCTACCGGCAGCTGAAGACCTTTCAGCGGGGAAGGGCCGAGGTGCTGCGGTCTGTGTCACCGGAACTGGTACGGCAGGAGATCTGGGCCCACCTGACCCTCCATCACTGCCTGAACCGGATCATCATGCGGCTGGCCGATGGCGAGGGTCTGGACCCCGACCGGATCTCGTTCGTCAAGGCCCTCAAGCACACACGACGCAGCGTCGTCCTCCAGGCAGGCCAATCGACCCGCCGTCTGCGGCAGTTCATGAAGCGGATGGCCATGAAAGTCGTGCGCAAGCTCGACAACGGTCTCCGGCGACTGCGCGAGGCAGACCGCTACACCCGCCATCCGGTCTCGCAGTACATCGTGCGCAAGAAAGAACAGGTCAGGCGCGGCGCACGACGGGTTCCGGAGAAGGTCATCACCCTCACGCCCGCGATACTTCAGTAGCTCAAGCAACGGCATTGCGAGTTGCGCAGCAGGTGAACAACGCACGTCTGCACGATCGTCGCAGGCCAGACCGCATTGACCGCGTCCGGCAACCCCGTCAGCCCGTCACAGACCAGCATCAGCACGTCCGCGGCGCCGCGGTTCTTGATCTCGGTCAGCACCTGGAGCCAATATTTTACGCCCTCGCCCCCGTCGCCGACCCACAGGCCGAGGATGTCGCGGTGGCCCTCGGCGGTGACCGCTACGGCCATGTAGACGGGCCGGTTGGCGACCTGCCCCTCCCTGATCTTCACGTTCACACAGTCGATGAAGACGACCGGGTATACCGGGGCGGTTTCTATCGGTGGTCGCGACTCCTGGAAGGAGTCTGTGTGATGCCGGAGTATCCACCGAACCGGTTGCCGTTGTCGGTTCCAAAGGCGTACTTCAAACTGCGTAGAGGTGGCCTAAAAGGGGCAGCCGCTGCCCGCCGTGTGGGCGTATCCACCAGCGCAGGCTCGGTGTGGTTCATCAAGGCTGGACGCATGCTGCTCCCCGACAAGCCTATCGATGAGCGTTACCTCACCCAGGACGACCGCATCACGATCGCCGACGGCCTGCTCGCCGGACGCCCGGCCACGGTCATCGCCGCGGACATCGGCAAGCACCGTTCCACCGTCTACCGCGAGATCTCCCGCGGCCGTGGACCGGATGGCGCCTATAACCCGTGGTGGTCCCACAATCAGGCCATACTGCGCCGACAACGGCCCAAGCCGGAGAAGCTGCGAGCGAGTGCCGCGCTGCGCGATCTCGTCAACGACAAACTCAAACAACGCTGGTCCCCGCAGCAGATCGCCCGTCACCTCACGCTGACCCAGCCTGGGCAGCCGGCGATGAACGCCTCCCCGGAGACCATCTACCGCGCCCTTTACAACGGCGTCCTGGACAAGCGCATCGCCCGGCTGCGGACCCGCAGGACGCGCCGCAAGAAGCAGCGCCGAGGGATACCCCTGACCAACGCCATCCCGCGCATGCGGCCGGTCCACACCCGGCCAACGGAAGCCGAGGAGCGTCGGAGTGCCGGGCACTGGGAGGGCGACCTGATCCTCGGCAAGGGGCAGGCGTCCGCGATCGGAACCCTGGTCGACCGCGCTGCCCGTTACGTCCGCCTGATCCACCTGCCCGCCGCCGCAGACGATGCCTCGAACAGGCCGATGGGGAGGGCTTCGAGTAGTTCCTCGGAAGGAAGAAGGGGGCCGATCGCATCATCGGGCTCGATCTCTTCGACCGGGAGGCTGTGCAGGAGACCCACCGTGTTTCCCAGAGAATGCGCCAGGTCGGACGTGAGGCGGTTCTCACGTGCTGCCTCTGCCGCGGTGCGCGCGTCATCAATGCGGGCGAAGACCAACACGCTTGCTTCGGTATCGGCGGCTAGCAGGCGAGGAGAGAGCGGGCCGGCGAGCGAGCCGTCTCTCAGAACCCGGTCAAAGGTGACGCACTGCCTGATACGGGCGGCAGATGCTTCAGCCGGCCCCTCGAGATTCTTGACGAAAACGCGCTCCCCGGTGTCGGTGGTGCCGATCCAGTTGTGGTTAGGGCCGGGCACCTTCCTGACGCCTGCTTGGCCAGCCAGAGATCCGAGCCCGGCTCGGGTCAGCAGGTTCTGCACTTCGGCGTGCTCGTCGAGTGTTTCGGTGGTCCTTCCCGTCATGGTTTGGCACCCCCGGCAAGCGAGCGACTGATCAGGCGGGCCGCTTCTCCCGGCTGGTCGGCCGTGGCGTAAATGCGCCGCGCCAACACCGGTTCGCCCTTTCGTAGCTGCACCAGCAGCGGCTCTTCGAAGTCGAGGACCAAGCCGGTCGCACTGCCGACGGTGCAGGCCACTGCGTCGTCCTCGTCCGGAACCCGGCGCAGTCCGTGCCCGTGGCGGGAACCGTGAGCGACGCGAACCGATCTGATTGCCTCGACCGGAATCGTCAACTCGCCGAAGGGACCAGTGCGCAGGCGTAGGGCCCTGCCGTCCAGCAAGTGAGGTGAGCGGGCGGTCATCGCGCAGAAGCCCAGGGAGAGTACGAGGGATAGCACCATCCACAGCAGATGGATCACCCGGCCGACCGGCGGAAGCATCCCGTCGATAACGAACCCGGTGACCAGGTCGGTTCCCGCGAAGGCCCAAACGACCATCCGGACATCCGATGAATGGGAGATGTGCAGCCGTCCCTCCTGCGATGTCACAGGTCTGCGAGCCAGCCAGTCCCTCAGGTCGCGCAGCATGGCTCGCGTCCACTCGGTCCAGGAGCGGCGGGGCGCCGATAATCTCGTTGCTACGAATTCGGGACCAATGCCGTCATGCATCTCTCAGGCTCCTTCCTAGGCAGAAACCGGAAGCCAAACATGTTCCGGCCACAAAAGTGAGTGCTGCTGCCTTCGGCTTGCTGCCGACCAGTCCGACCATGCCCACCATCCCGGTGGCCCCGACGAGACCCGCCAGAACGGGCAAGACCTTGCGCGGGCCGGTCAACTGGACGGCGACGCCAGACGGGTTGGGAACCGGCCCGGCTCGCGCTCAGCGGCGTCCGTGGCGGCGCTCGGCCCGGTTGCGGGGCGGGAGCGGTCGGGCGGCCTCGGCCCGCTCCTCCCGCTCGCGCACCCGGCGCTCGTAGTCCTCGCGGGCGCCGATCTCGGCGGCGGTGCGGCGCGCGAGCGTCGGGGCGGCCCAGGTGCCGATCGCCCAGGCGACGGTGGCGGGCAGGACGGGCGCGAGGAGCAGCAGCGTCCAGCGGCCGCCGGCGGCCGAGGCGGCGTTCCTGCGCTGCCGGGAACGGTGCTCCCGCCATGCCTGTTCGGGGGTGGGGATCTCCACCGGTGCGCGCCGAGTGCGCACGAAACCCGCGACGAGGCTGAGCAGGCAGGCGACCGCCGTCACCGCGTACACCGCGGTACGTCCGGAGCGGGGCACCCCCACCGCTTCCCAGAACCCCGCGTAGAAGGCTGTCACGACGAGCCCGGCGAACAGCAGCAGGGCGAGCTGGGAGCAGCCATGTGCGATCCGGCGCAGCCAGTACCCGGCGCCCCGGTCGAACCAGGTGGTGCCCAGGCGCGGAATCGCCGCCGGCTCCACCTGCTCCCCGGGGACGCCGTCCGCGGTACTTTTCATGTCGTCCCCACCAACATCAGAAGATCTTGTGCCACAGCGCCTTGGACTTGTCGCCGATCCAGTGGCCGGTGCCGGTCACCATACCCTCGCCCGCGTGCCACGCCTGGGCCCCGGAGTGGCCGATGCCGTACAGCGTGCCCACGACCGCACCGTGGTCGTCCCAGTCCTCGCTCCAGTGCTCGTGGAACAGCTTGTCGGCGAAGGTTCCCACGCCGACGACGACCGCGCCGCCGACCGCGGCCGTGGCGACCACACCGTCCACCGGGATCGAGGCCGCGAGACCGACACCGGCGCCCAGGGCCACCAGGCCGCCGCCCACGTCGACGAGCGCCGAGTGGCCCCAGGACCAGCCCTCGTCGTGGTCCTGCTTGGCCTCCAGACCGCCGACGGCCACCGTGGCCGCGACGTCGATGACCGGGATCTCCTTGAGGAACCGGGGAGCGCCCTCGGCGAGTTCACTGCCGCGCAGGACGTCCGCCAGCTTGTAGTTGAGGTACCGGTCGTACGGCATATGGGAGCTGCCGTTCTCCAGCCCGGCCAGCCGCCCTTCCAGGCTGTCGAGTTGGTCGGCGGCGGCCTGCCAACTCCCCGCGCAGCTTGAACGCCTTGGGGAGGTTCGCGTCCGCCGTCCGGAACTTGGCCTCCTCGTCCTTCAGCGCGGACAGCGCCTTGTCGTGCTCCTCCTGGGCGTGCTTGATGTCGTCGGCCATGTCCAGGCCGAGCGCCCGGTCGCCCTCCGCCCCAGCGGTCCACAGGCCGCGCAGGTAGTCGGCGACCACGATCTTGTCGCCCTTCTGCATCGGCTCGCTGGGGTCGATCTCGGCGTAGAGCTGGCCGATGCGCTTGGCGGCGAGGAGCCGGGCACGCTGGGCCTGGTGCATCAGCTCCGTGTAATCGCCCAGGCCCAGCACTTCCCTGAGCGATGCCTTCCACCTGCACCGACGCAGCAGCAGTCACCGCGCCCTTGTCCTCGGAAAGCTCCTGGTGCTGCTGGACGACGACTTCAGGCTGGCGTTGCGCCGAGCTCCCGACGTTCGCCAGGCATGTCTGGAATCCTACGGCCCCCCACAAGGACCCACGGCGATCTCGCTCCGGGAACTGCTGGGAGTGATCGGCGCTCACCAGTGGCGCCTGAAAGGGGTCGACGTGCCGGCGCTCGGCAGCCGGATCCACCCCACTACGGCGTGTTCGCGCCGATCAGAGGCGAGTACGTCGACCTGGTCGCCCACACGCCTCTGCCACCAAAGACCCAGCACAGTCCCGCCACCAGTACAGCGTTCGATCTCGGCACGGGAACCGGCGTCCTCGCCGCGGTCCTGGCCCGCCGCGGAATCAACCGCGTCGTGGCCACCGACATCAACCCACGCGCCCTGACCTGCGCCAAGGAAAACGCCCACCGGCTCGCACTGACCGACCGTATCGAGGTCTCGGGCCCCGGCCTGTTCCCCGAAGGCCGCGCCGACCTCATCGTGTGCAACCCGCCCTGGCTCCCCGCCCGTCCGACCAGCTCCATCGAGCAAGGCGTCTACGACCCAGACAGCACCATGCTGCACAGCTTCCTCACTGGACTCTCCGCCCACCTTCGGCCAGGCGGCGAAGGCTGGCTCATCCTGTCCGACCTGGCAGAGCACCTTGGCCTCCGGACACGTCAGCAACTGCTTGACGCCATCCGGGCAGCACGCCTCCGCGTTGTGGACAAGATCGACACCAAGCCCCAGCACCCACGGGCCAGGGACGCCACCGACCCACTCCACACCGCACGAAGCGCCGAGACCACGTCCCTCTGGCGTTTGACAGCATGACCGGCAGTCCAATCACGCAACGGCATCTCACCTCCCAGTTCCCCAGGTGAGCACATCCCGTGGGCGACCTCGCCACGCCCACGGGATGACCCGATTCCCCGGCCAGCCTGAGGATCGAAAAAACCTACTGAAGGAAGGTTGAGGCCGCTGCGTCGGCTCGGCGAGGTGCGCCTCACGAGCCCACGCGGATGCGGGCGGTGACATTCCCGAAAGACGGAGGCTACGGCGTGAGTGAATAGGGGGCATGCTTTTCGACTTCGCGCACGACCACGACGGTGAACGACTCAGCGGTGTGTACGGCGGTGATCCTTCCGGGGCCACCGCCGTGGTGCTCCATGGCGCAGGCACCAGCAGCACGGAGCGACTGCTTCCTCTGGTGCGGGAGTTCGTGGCCCACGGCTGCCGAGGGGTCGCCTTCGACTTCTCCGGGCACGGCGAAAGCACCGGCAAGCTGAGCGAGTTAAGCCTGCGGCGACGGTTCGAGCAGGCTGTCGCGGTGATCGATGCGTACGCGGGGGCGGACGGGCCGCTGGTCCTGGTGGGGTTCAGCATGAGCGGGCAGACGGTGGCCGATCTCGTCCGGCATTACGGGGATCGAGTGACGGCCCTGGGGCTGTGCGCGCCCGCCGTGTACACCGCCGAGGCGTGGGACGTGCCCTTCGGGGACGGGAACGGCCGGTTCAGCGGGATCATCCGGCAGCCGGACGGCTGGCGGCGGGCGCCCGCGCTTGAGGTGCTGCGGGCGTACGAGGGCCGGGCGGTGCTCGCCGTGCCGGGCACGGACGCGGTGATCCCGCCCACGGTGACCGAGGCCGTACAGGATGCGCTGACCGCGCGGGCCCAGTACACGCGGTTCGACCTTCCGGACGCGCAGCACCAGCTGGGAATGTGGTTCCGCGATCACGGCGACGACCGGCGGGAGTTCGTGGAGGCGGTGCTGACCGGCCTCGACGACCTCGGCTGGACGGCCACGCGTGCGTGGGTGGCCAAGCAGCTCGGCACCGCCCGGTCGGTCACCGCCATGCGCCTACTATCCGGTGGCTGGAGCTCCCAGATGCGCCGGCTCACGCTCGACGACGGCACGGCCCTGGTGCAGCGGACCTTCGTGAAGCCGTTCTTCCGCCACGCCGCGCCTGGGCTGCTGGCCCGCGAGGCATCTGTCCTGGCGCTGCTCGCCGGGCGGGAGGGCATCCCGGCTCCTGGGTTCGTCGCTGTGGACGCCACGGCCGAACACTGTGACCACCCGACCCTGTTGATGTCTGCGCTGCCGGGCCGCGTCCGCGTGGACGAGGACGACCTCGACCGGCGCGTGGACCTGCTCGCGGCCCAGCTCGTCCGTGTCCACGGCGTCGTGCCGGACGAAAGACCGCGCACGTACCAGGCGTGGACGTCCCCGGAGCGCGTCCGGACCCCGGACGGTTCTCTGTGGGAGCGGGCTGTGGACGTGATCCGCCGCGACCCGCCGCCGTACGAAGGTTGCTTCCTGCACCGCGACTTCCACCCCGGGAACGTGCTCTTCACCAGAGCCGGGCAGGAGCTGCGGATCACCGGTGTCGTGGACTGGGTCGAGACCTCGTGGGGACCTGCCGACCTGGATGTGGCGCACTGCTCGACCGCGCTCGCGCTGCTGCACGGGCCGGAGCACGGGCTGGACTTCCGCGAGCGGTACGAGGCACACGGCGGCCGCGACCTCGCCGACGACCCCGACCACCTGTACTGGCGGCTGCTCGACGCCCTGCACTACTGCCCCGACGCGGCGAAGCTGGCCGGACCGTGGCGTGACCTGGGGCGAGACGATCTGACGTCCGAAGTGCTGGGAGAACGGCTGGAGGCGTACGTGGACGGACTGCTGCGACGGTACGGCTGACCGGCCCTGGATCACTCGTCTGACACCGACCCGAGGAGACGTGCGCATTGGCCGCCGTGGTGCTCGTTCATGGCCTGTATCACCGTCCCGAACACTTCTCCCTGGTGACAGAACGCTTACGGACCGCAGGAACCGAGGTCGTCGTTCCCGAGCTCCACCGGGGCTAACTGCCCGCCGACACAGCCGCGGTCCAGGCAGCCATCAACTCGCTACCGGAGCCTGTGACCGTGCTCGGTCACTCCTACGGCGGATCAGTGATCACTGGGCTGCGCGGGGCGCGACACCTGGTCCATCTGGCAGCCTTCGTGCCGGATGCCAGCGAGAGCGCGGCCGGTCTGGGTGGCGCGTCCCCGCAGCTGAAGGACGCGATCACCCCTGCGCCCGACGGCTCGACCAGCCTGAACCCCGACCGGGCCGCCGACGCCCTCTACGGCGACTGTCCCGAACCTCTCACCGCCTGGGCGGTCGACCTCCTACGTGCCCAAGCCCCCGGCTGCGGACGAGGCATCCCAGAGCACCACAGCTGGAAGCACGATCCCTCCACCTACGTCGTCTGCGCGCAGGACCGGGCCATCGACCCGGTCGTGCAGCGGCGGATGGCTTCGCGCTGCACCGACGTGCGCGAGTGGCAGACGGGGCACTCCCCGTTCGTAGGACAGCCCGATCTCATCGTTGAACTTCTGCAGGAACTGCTCGCCGCCAACCCCCCGCGCCAGCCCGATGAAGGAGTCACAACCGGTCGCTGATATCCCAGGTACAGACCGCTGCACGAGGTGGACTTGGCCACGATCCTGGTGAGCAGCTTGTCGCGCACGGCAGGCCACTCGTCCGCAAGCACGCTGTAGTACAGCGAGTCCCGACGAGTGCCGTCCTGGCGCGTCATGTGGCTGCGCAACGTCCCCTCGTACACGAGCCCCAGCCGTGTCAGGGCTTGCTGGGAACGCACGTTGAGGTTGTCGGTGCGCAAGGCAATCCTGACCAGACCCAGACCTTCGAAGGCATGCCCGAACAGCAGCAGCTTGCGATCACCGACCTCCTTCCAATCGTGGTCAACGACCTCTTCGGCATCAATCCCCACACCACCTACGCCTGGGCTCAGTACGCCCAAAACAGCTGGGCGGAATACCTCGAAGCCGTCCAGGCCACCGAATAACAGAAGGTGAAACGCCGACCCTTCCCAGGGATCACGGCGGCAGAGCTCGTCGATGGGCACAGTTGACAGCGCTGGAGAGACTGTTCCCTGTGACGACAACGGCAGACTTGACGCTCGCGCACCGCCTCTCCGATCAAGCAGAGATAATCGCCCAGCGCCACCTCTCAACGGCTGGGATCGCGGTTCAAACGAAGATCGACGGGAGCCCGGCCACCGCGGCCGACCACGAGATCGAGCAGGCCTTGCGCTCCATGATCAGCCGGGAGCATCCGGCTGATGCATTCCTCGGCGAGGAATTCGGCGCCCACGGCAGCAGCACCCACCGGTGGATCATCGATGCCATCGATGGAACGGCGAGTTTCCTTGCTGGCGAGCCCGAGTGGAGCACTCTGATCGCCTTGGAAGAACACGGCAGCGTCTCCATGGGCATGGTCTCCGCGCCCGCATTGCACCGCCGTTGGTGGGCGGCATGCGGCTCCGGGGCATGGACCAGCACATACCCTGCCCATCCGGCCGCCCCGCCCCAGAGACTCACGATCACCGGAGCCACCAAACTGCACGAAGCGAGAATCGGGATCTGGCCGCCCCCCTCCCGGCTGAGCGAGGCCGACCGTGCCATGGCTGCGGAGCTCGCAGCACGCGCCGCGCAGACGCGACCGGCACTCGACTGGGGTGCCCCACAACCGACCTGCCCCCCGCCCCCGAAACCATCTACCGGGTCCGGCACCTGTCACGGCGCTCTTCTCGTCGCCACGGGCCACTTGGACGCGTTTCTCCTGCTCGGAGCAGGCCCCTGGGACATCGCCGCCCTGGTCCCCATCATCAAGGAAGCCGGAGGCGCGTTCAGCGACCTCTCCGGCACACGAGAGACGAATACGAAAGCCGCGCTGTTCTCCAACATCAGCCTCCACGGACAGATCCTCGACACGTGGCGCTGACGAGTGCCGCGTGAACTGAGGATGCGTCGGCAGACACGAGGCCATGGGCAGTCGCAGCCATCCAATCCACCGAATAGCGCATGGGATCGAGCTCGATGCCCATCGCAACGTCGTCACCAATGCCGAACCCCGGCCATGGTTCGACAAGACCTGAGCTCCATCTCACGGCGATTCGAGCTGCCGGGACGCGAAGTCCCAGGGTGTCTCGGACGTGTGCCACCCTGAGTGAGGAGGCGGTGAGGCGTTCACCCACCGCCTCCTCACTGGAGTGCGGCCCCTGTTACCCGGCCAACCCGGCCGGTGCGCGCGGGGCCCGGATCAGGGCGGAGAGCGGTGCGCCCTTCTTCGCGTCCAGCGAGGCTAGCGTCCGGGCTGTGGCCGACGGCTTTGGTGCGATCACGCAGTTGGACTTGCCGGATTCCGCTTCGCCGTTGATGGCGGTGACGCAGAATTCGTAGTTCCAGACGCCGGGGACGAGGTAGGCGATGCCCCGGCTGGTCTCGTTGGTGATGTACTCGTCGGCCTTGAACCCGCTGCCGTCGTGCTTGGACCCGCTGCTGTCGTTGACGTTACGGATCCAGACGCGGTAACCGGCGGCCCACACGGACCCGTTCCATGACAGTTGGACGGTAGTGGCGTCGGTGGAGGTGACCTTCAGACCGGTGGGTGCCGGAGGTGTGCCGGCCCCGACGGTGACGGACCGGGCGACGCCCGGCATTCCGCCACCGGCGGCGTTCCAGGTGGCGACCGCGACGAGGTAGTGGTGGCCCGGCTTCAGCCCGTCGACGTGCGCCGACCTCCCACTGACCGCAATGCTGTTGATGAACGCTCCGGGGGTGTCTTTGTCCCAGGTGATGACCTCGTACCGGTCGATCGAGTCGGTGTACGGGCCGGTCGGCGCGTCCCAGGAGACGTCCACGCCGGTGTCGGTGGCGCGGGAGACGATGTTCTGGGGCGCCGCGGCGGTCTTCGGGTGCGCGGTGGCACCGACCGTCTTGGACCACCCGGACTTCCCGTCATCGGCGTTGTCGGTGCGGACCTGGTATTCCCACTCCCAGCCGTCGAGGGTCCAGGTGGTGTCGAAGCGGGGCGCTCTGACCGGTGTCTCGTTCCAGGTGCCGGAGCCCTTGATCCGGTGCCGGACGGTGTAACCGCGGGCGCCGTAGACCGGTTCCCAGTTCAGGGTGATGCCGCTCGCTCCGGAGTCGGCCCAGACCGTGTCCGGCGCGGGCGCCGGCCGGTCGGGGACATGCGCGGGAATGTCGATCAGTTGACTGCCGAGACCGTAGCTGTCGTGCAAGGTGCGCACGAATGCCTGGGCGATCTGGTATTCGCCCAGGGCGTTGGGGTGCAGCCCGTCATAGCCGGCAGGACAGCTGCTCCTGTCGCAGCTGTAGTTGCCGGCCCAGTCGACCAGGGCCACTCGGGACTTGTCGGTATTCCACGACGGGATCGCCTGTGCGAGCATGCTGTTGTACTTCGTCGTGTTGACGGGCAGGTCGTCCCGGCCGCCGATGAACGTCCGCTGCGGAACGTTGGCCAGGGCGAAATTGAGGTCCGGTTTGGCGGCACGGGCCTGGTCGACCAGCGTCCGCATACTGTCCAGAGTACCTTCCGGACCACTGACGAACCAGCCCATGTCGTTGAACCCGAGCCCCACCAGCAGCAGGTCGGGCTGGTATTTCGCCACCTGCTCGGCGATCAGCTTTTTGTCCTGCGCCGCCTGCCGGCCCCAGACCGCGAAGTGGTCGGGGTCGAAGTCCGGCGCGACCCCGGCGGCGTACCCGCCCGAGGTGGCGGGAGCGCTCTCAGCCGACGGGCCTTTCCCCGGCAGTGGCGGCACGGGCGGCGCCTTGGGGGCCTCCTGCGGCCGGGTTCCCTGGTACGGACCGACGAAATCGACGTCGATGTGCTCCTTCTTGAACCATTCCCAAAGGCGGTAGCGCCAGGTCCAGTCACCTTCGTAGCCCTGGCTCATCGAATCGCCCACCACCATCACCTTCAGTGGCACCTTCCCGTCGCCGGCTCGTGGTTCCGCGACCCAGTCCATGACGAGGGCCCAGCGGATGGCGTCCTCGAACGCCTCGGCGATCTTCCTGTTGCCGGAGTCGTTCGGCGTCAGGCCGTCACCGGACAGGTCCTCGGTGGTCATGGCGCCGGTGTCGGCCAGGACGACGTGCCGTCCCGCGCTCTGCCAGGCGTCGACCATCTTGCGGATCTCGGCGTTGTAGGCGGTGATCCGGGCCTGGACTGCGGGGTCGGTGGCGGGATCCAGGGTGGCGAGTGCCACGACCGTGCCCGGGTTGTCCTTCTCGATCTGGTCGACCAGGTCCTTCAGCCGCTGCGCGGCGCCGTCCTGCTTGCCGTCCCGCATGTCGTAAGTGCCGGCCTGCAGCGTCACGATGTTGGGCCGGTACTTCGGCAGGGCGGTCGTGGACCGCTTGGCGATGGCGCTGATCTGCTCGCCGGGAGCGCCCTCGTAGGCGGGGTCCCCCTTCTGCCCCGTGGAGCCGGAGCCGACGAAGTCCACTGGTACGTCCCGTTTTTTGGAGACGAGCGAGATCAGGGCATAGAGCGAGCCGGCCAGGGTGGCGCCGTAGCCGATCTTCTCGGCGGTGCCGATAGTCGAGTCGCCCAGCGGCATCACCTTCAGCTCCGGCGGTTCCGCCGCCGCGCGCATGCCGTTCCACCACACGGGGTAGTGGTCGCTGCTGCCTCCGTTCATACGGCTCGCGGTGGCGTCGCCGGCGTTCCCGTCGGAACTGACGAAGTAGTCCAGTTCGTTGCCGCTCTGGTGGGTGGGAAGTCCGGAGTTGTAGACGCGGGCGCCGATCGGGAAGGTGCCGCGGCGTTGCAGCGTCCGCGGTTCGACGTTGAAATCGCCGCCGGCCGTCCAGCGGTACTGCGCGCCCCAGGAGCGGACGGAGTCGCGGATCGCCGTCAGCAGGGTGTTGGAGTCACCGCCGCCGCCCGACAGGCCGTGCACGTTGAAGTACCAGTCGTCTCCGAACCGGACGCCCAGCGCGGCCCGGCCCCGCTGGATGGGGTTGGTGACGACGCGTACCTCGTCGGGCTGGTCATGGGTGATGGTCGCCAGGTTCACCCGGCCGCCTTGGCCCCGGCCGCCGTTGTCGTCGGTCTGGATGAAGAAGACGTGGTACGGGCTGGGCTGCAGCCGGCTGCTGAACGGTTGCCAGGTCGAGTGCCGGACGGTGTCACCGTCCGCGGTGGTGACGTCCGGCTGTTGGGTGGCGTGGCTCGGGCCCTGGGGCCCGGCTTCCTGGATCAGGACGATCTCGGCGGACCTGGCGTAGCCCTGGACCTGCGAGGACCACTTGCTGGCCGTCGCGTCGTCCTCGCCCTGGATGTTGTTGGTGATGATTGACGTCTGCCGTAACGGCGCCGCGGCGGCGGGGGAAGCTCCTGGTGCCACGACGAGTGCCGTACCCAGAATCGACAGCGTTACCAGTGCCGCCCTGGGTCTGGTCACCAGACGCAGCCGGGCCAGTGCACCGGTGAGGTGTTCCTTTAATACGTTCACCACAGCAAGGTTAATGGACTCTGCATCTACGTGATCTGCACGATCGAGCGGCATACGGCGTCCCGCGGCGCACAGTCCACGCGCCCGGAAGCCACCGGCCGGAAGGCCCGGATCACCACCCTCGAACAGCACGTCGTCGACCTGAGCTCGAGCCCCAGGACCAAGGCGACGAGCTCAACGCCGCCCGGGCCACCAACCGCGAGCTCATGGCCCAGCTGAACCGCCACCCCGACCGCTCCCCCAACTGAACAGGGCAAAGCCCGGCCAGCCGCTCGACGGCACCAGGCCGGGGCGCTTCGACCTGTGTCCGGCAGCGCAAGCTCCCAGCGTGACCACCAATCAGGTCACCTCATGCGCTGATGGCGACAAGATCTCCGTCATCGTCTCCCGGGTGATCTCCAGCCGGGACAGCACCGACTCCTGTTCGGCCAGGTGTCCGGTCAACTCTTCGATCCGAGCCCGCAGTTCATCGACCTTCTCCCGCGCAGCAGCCTCTCGCCGCTCGAGTTCCTCCAGCCACGACACCATCGCCGCCACCCCCGGAATCCGGCCACCCGACACCACGACGATCGAGCAACCAACCCCGGTCAGCAACCACGCAGGGGTCGGCGCCGAGTAGCAGTCGTGCCAGCTGCCAGTGCAGGCGCTGGATGCGGATGGGGGCATGGGATCGCCAGCCGTGGCGCTGGCAGAGCTCCTGGTAGGCGTTGTGATCGAAGGCGACGCTGTCGGGGCTGAAGAGTCTGCGACGGCGGGCATAGTCGATCGGGACGGCATGGCTGTCCAGGGCCTTGGCAAACTCTGGCAGGACCGTGACCAGGGTCTCGGCTCCCCAGAGCGTCACGGCCGCGTCCAGTGCCCGGCGGTTGCTCTTGGGACTGGTGTTGCCCATGAGCGACGCTGCTGGCAGGTAGTCCCAGTTTGTGCCTGGCAGCGATCCTGCTGGCTTATTCCGACCTCGGGGATCAGTCGACCAGTGGGTGGCGGTAGCACGGGTTCCGGTTCGCCGTCTCGCAAATGACGCATTGCGGGTTACTCCACACCTGCGGGCAGTTGGGTCGCGCTCGCGTACGGCACTGCAGGCGCAGCTGGCGGCGAAGAACGCGATCGCAGACATCTAGTGCCCCGGCAGGCAACGTTCGCCCGTCAAGGAGTGACGTCCGGTGCGTGCTCTCGGCGTGCCGGCCGGAAGTCCTCGTACTGGACGTACTTGGGCTTTCGGCCGGTGCGGCGAGTGGGGATCCCCCCTGCTCGAAGAGCTTGGGGGAGTGCCGGGCGTCGCGACGGGGCGAACGTTGCCTGCCGGGGCACTAGAATGCCGAGGACAAAGACCAGGCCAGGGCCGCCGTCAAGGCGTTCGCGAAGCAGTATGGCGCGAAGTTCCCCAAGTCCGTGGCGAAGGTCGTCGACGAGGACGTGCTGCGGGCGTTCTACGACTACCCGGCCGAGCACTGGATCCACCTGCGTACCACGAACCCGATCGAGTCGACCTTCTCCACCGTGCGGCTGCGCACCAAGGTCACCCGTGGCGCCGGGTCGCGGTCGGCCGCTCTGGCGATGACGTTCAAGCTGATCGAGTCCGCCCAGGAACGCTGGCGCGCGGTCAATGCGCCGCACCTGGTCGCCCTCGTGCGAGCCGGAGCCCGCTTCAAGCGTGGCGTCCTCGTCGAACGGGAGGACGCCAGCGCGGCCTGAGCCGCGTCCCGATCGCGGGATTCGACAGCCGCACGTTCGTGCCCGGCTTCACACCGAGGGTGTACTTCGTCCGAGCAGCCTGCTGAGCTCGTGGGCCAGGGCGACCGAGGCGTCGATCTCGACCTTGCGGATGGACACGCTCTCCACGAGGAAGCCGAACGGCATGCCGAGCTTGCGGCAGAAGGCGATCAGGTCCCGGGCGTTCGCCAAGCAGTGCTGGTATGACTCGGCCAGGGTGTCGTCCGCATGGCGCAGGGAGTTCTCCAGCCAGCGCGGGACGTCGACGCCGAGCCATTGGAGGAACGCCAGCGTCTTCACCGAGCCGCACACCGAGAGCGTGAACAGGACGGGCCTCGGTTCGAGGTCCCGCTCGCGGCAGGCGTAGTAGTAGTCGGAGACCATGCTTTTCGCCGCGTCGGCGCTGTAGATGACCTGCGAGATGAAGTACGCGCATCCGGCCACCTGCTTGGCGACGAGCCGCAGATGCTCCTCGGGGCGTTCGGTGATGGCCACGGCACCGAGCAGCAGGTCTGGGCGGACATCGCGGCGCAGGTCCTGCGCCTCGGACAGGCCGGTCCGCACCGCCTTCCCCTTCGAGGACGCGCCGACGAAGACGCCGAGCAGCCGGTCGGCGTCGGCCGTCCGCAGCCAGGTCCGCAGCTCCGTCTGGGAGTACTTGCCGACGCACCGGTAGACGACCACCGGGCGGTTCCACTTGCCGAGATAGTCCGCGTGGTACACGGCAGGGTCGATGGTCGGCAGGTACGGAAACGGCCGCTGCGCCGGATTACGGTCGCTCTCATCGTCGATGTCGTACAGCGCCAGACCGTCGACATCGAGGGACTCCAACCGTGCCAGGGTGGCTGCGGTGATCTCCCGGATCCGCTCGGGAGTGTTGCTCAGGCGGGGCGGCGTGATGCCGAACAACAGGACACCGCTGTCGGCATCGGCCACCCGGCTTCGTAGATCTGTGCCGTCGCTCTGGTTCGCCATGACGCGGAAGTTAGCAGCTCATCCGCCATGCGGCAGGCGAACACCACCCTGTGAGACGGGCCTCGGTTCTGAACCAACTGACGTCCGGCCGCGCGGACCAGATCCACAGAATTTGACAATTGCTCACAACGGAGAGGCATTCACGAGACGGCCAGACCGGAACCCGGGCTACCGCCATCCACTGGTCGCCTGTTCCCCGAGGCCGTATTCGGTCACGCGGCGAAGGAGAGGTCGAGGCGGGCAAGGTGGCTGACGCGGCTGCGGTCGAGCGGGTGGCCGTTCCACCAGGCATCGAGGCGAATGAGGTTGAGTGCAACAGCGGAGAAGACATGCTCCAGGTGGGTCCCCGGGGCCGCGCAGGCCAGCGCCTCCAGCGTGGCCCGCAGTGTTTCCCCGGCCAGCTCCAGCCTGTTCAGATCGCGTACCGCCGCCAGAACGCGGGTGGAGTCGGTGCGCTGCTTGCCTCCGGCCTTCACCAGGCCCCGGTCCTTGAGGGCGGTCAGCAGCAGGTCGAGCACCTTCTCCTCCATCCCGTGCTCGACCAGTCGCGTGCGGAACTCGGACAGCACCGAGGCGTCGAACCCGGGATCATCCAGCTCCAGGCCGAGCGCGTATTTCAGGTCCATGCCGTACCGCACCCGATGCGCTGCCGCCCGGTCGGTGAGGTTCTCGGCGAACTGCAACACCGTCACCAGCGCCAGCTGGCCCGGTGACCAGCCCGGCCGCCCTCTGGCTCCGAACGCCTCGGCGAACTCGGCGTCCGCGAACAACTCGCCCAGCTCGTCGCGGACCCGCATCGCCAACGGGTACGGGCCCCGTGCCGCCACCGCCCGCGCCACCTGCGCGGTCAGCTCGGGCACCTTCGGCCACGGCCTCGGCCGCATCGACATTCCACACCCCCACCCGCGACCGGAACGCCAAACGGCCGCTGCTACCCCGACCAACGAACCGCCAGACCCGCCGGGCACGGAATAAGCCAGCAGGATCGTCACCAGCCGCAAAACTGCGGGGGTCTGGCTTTCGGGCATGGCTGTTAAGCCCTCCGTGACCGTGTGGGGGCATGCGAAAGAGCTCGCCGGTTAGCGGGCCCTGATGGTCTGCGACTTGTGTTACTTCAGGTCTTGTCGGACGCCCCACGGTGGTCGATCACCGAGTCGGGCCCGGGGCTCATGATGGTCTCGTGCCCCTTGTCGTCCCGCACGCGGTACGGCGGGTTTCCCTTGGGACCGAGCACCTCAACGATCTCGACGGTGTGATCTTGTTGGCCGACGATTCTCCCGTGTACGACGAGCCGGTCGCCTTTGGAAGCATGCACCGTTGCGTCCTCTCTCTGCTGAACTGGTCCACCCCGAAATCGACAGTGGCATATCTGAGCAACGCAGGCGTGGGTGCGTACGCCACACGGGTGAACGTCTGGAGCGGTACGCCCGCCCCGGCGTCGACGCGTTCAGGGGCATGAGGACTGTGTGGACGCACATGAAGTCAATCGTGTCAATCGTGTTCGGGCGACCGTGGCGTTATTCGTGGCGGACGCGTTCGCCTCGATACCGCGCAAGGACCAGCGGGCCAAGAGCGACTGCTATCTGCGGGGACTGATGATGGACGGCCGCCGCAAGTCCATCCAGGCCATGGCCTCGCGGCTACCGGACGGCAACGACAGCGGGAGACCTGTTACGTAGTCGGGATCCGCGGCGATCCGACCGTCCAGCCCCGTGACGCCCTCCCCGATGCCCCCGCCTGGTCCGGCAACGGCCGGCGGCCGGTGCCCCGCTACCGGCAGCCACCTGTGCCGGTGGCGGAACTGGCCGCGGCCGCCGGACGGGAAGCCTTCAGCGAGGTGACCTGGCGGGAAGGCTCGCGGGGCCCGATGACCTCCCGCTTCCTCACGGTGCAAGTCCGGCCGGCCGGGGTGCGCCCGCGTCGGCTGGCCCAGCAAGCCGCGGTGGCCGAGCACGGCCGGTGGGACGGCGTCCTGACCCAGGCACGACTGCTGGCCGAATGGCCCGACGGCGAGGACCAACCGACCCGCTACTGGCTGTTCGGCCTGCCCGCCGACACCCCGCTGGCCGAACTGGTCCGCCTGGCCAAGATCCGCTGGCGCATCGAACATGACTACCGCGAACTCAAGCACGGCCTCGGCCTGGACCACTTCGAAGGCCGCTCCTGGAATGGCTGGCACCACCACGCCACCCTCGTCACCGCCGCCCACGCCTTCCTCACCGAACAGCGACTGACCCCAAAAGCCGACACAGCGGACTCACCCTTTACCAGATCCTCGACATCCTTCAGGACCTGCTGAACTGCTGGACCGGCATCTGCACCACCTGCCACCGGCCTCTGCCCAGCAGGGCCACGCCAAGATCAAGACAGACCTAACGGAGTCCTACTAGTGCCCCGGCAGGCAACGTTCGCCCGTCAAGGAGTGACGTCCGGTGCGTGCTCTCGGCGTGCCGGCCGGAAGTCCTCGTACTGGACGTAC
>NZ_JBEYZY010000067.1:0-18588 GCF_040646295.1 Streptomyces sp. NPDC046197
CGTACACGCTGGACTTCAAGATGGTCAAGGACGGAGACATTGACGCCGGGCCTGACGGCTAATGCAACGGCGTTGCACCCCGCGGGACATGACCGGGCAGCTGACGCTGGCGCCGTCGCGGAAGGACGGCGGCGTGGTCTGCGCACGGCCGCTTCGGGCGAGGGTGAAGAAGTCGGCGGCCACGGCGCGGGGACCGTCGTAGGGGGCCGGCTAGGCGGGCGCGGCCGCGGCAGTGCGCCGGGCGGGAGCCATCGAGTGGGTGGGCGCGGGCATGGCAACTCCTGTGCTGAGGTGGCAGGAAGAGTGCGAGATCGCGTCCGGCCGGGCTTTCGCCGGTGGGGCTCGACCACGCCCGCCGATGGCCGGGGGTGGGAGCTGCGTTCTCGATGCCCCGCACACTGGCCTGGGGGCAACCAAGCCGGGCAAGTGCCGGCCGCCAGTGGCGGAGCCCGGCGTGTCGGGACAGACGCCAGGCGGCAGGCCGGGACAGCGGGCGCCGCCGGGGCGGCCTCGGGGACGCAGACGTGTCGGCCGGGGCGGTGGGTGGGTGCGATGGACAGCCAGGGCCAGGGGCGGACTGTTCCTTGCGTTGACGCAGCAGAAGGCGGGCATGGGGCGGCCCCGGTACCGCGAACGCGGAACCGGGGCCGGGGCCGGGAGAAGCCCCCGGGGGGAGCGGGCGGGACGTCCCAAGGCGGGTTAGGGGCGGTCGGGGACGATGCGTACCGTGCGGCGAGGATCGACGTCGCGGCCCTTGGGTCCGTTGACGTGTGCCTTGACGGGAACCAAGACCGGCTTGCACTCGCCGCCCGCCTCGATGATGGCGCGGTGCTGGTGCGGGTTCGGGCAGCGGTTCTGGTGCTTCATCGACACCTCCCAGCGGAGGGTGTCTTCCTTCCAGTTGGGCGCTGGAATGCGGTCGGGTGCGGCGTTGGCGTCAGCTGTGTTGGTCGGCTCTTCCTTGGTGCCGGGGGCTTGCTTGTGGGCGGGCTCTCGGATGACGCGGACACGCCGCTTGCGCGGGGACTGCTTGGTGCGCTTGCTCTTGCGGCTGCGGCCGGGCTTCTTGGTGCCGTGTCCAGGTTCGGCGTGCTGCAGCACGGTCAGTGTGTCCTCGCCGGTGTCGGCATCACCGGAGCTGTCGGCGTCGCGGGCGATGGGTGCGCGCAGATCCCAGAACGCCATGCTTTCTCTTGTCAGTTTCAACGAACTACCGGTAACCATCCGTGTCAATCCGCGACCATCTCCGCGCGCGGATGAGGTGCGGTCAGCCGTGGGCGGTCGGCGGCTCGGACGGGTCGCGCAGGTGCTCCGCGGCGTCGGCGACCCGACGGATCAGGTCGAAAAACTGGGTCTGTTCCTCGGCCGAGAGCGGAGCGAGGAAGACCTGGTTCATGCGGGCGGTGCGCACGGTCAGCTTGCGGTGGGTGCGCAGTCCCTCGTCGGTGAGGCGGAGCACGAAGCGCCGGCCGTCCTGCGGATCGCGCACCTTGTGGAGCAGCTCGCGGCGGCCGAGCCGGCCGATGAGCTCGGCGATGGTCGAGCGGTCAAGACCGACTCGCTCCCCCACGGTCCGCTGGTCGAGTCCCGGCTCGGCGATGAGCGCGTTCATCACGGCGAACTGCGGCGAGGTGATCTCCTCCGAGACCATGGTGTTCCACAGCAGGTAGTGCGCCTGCTGTAGCCGCCTTGCCAGGTGTCCGGGATGGGTGGCGATATCCACGGCGGCCATACGCACTCTCCTGGTCAGTTCGTTCGTGCACTGATCGTACATCGTCCATGTATCGGCTGTCCTGCTAGGCATTCCGCCAGAAAATCAGGCCTTGACGGTCCCGGTCTCCGGTGGCAGCGTGAGCAGCACCTCACGAAATACTCAGTGCACCGATTATCAGTGCACTGATGAACTGAAGACGGAGCTTCACGGATGGACAAGGTGGTCGTCACGGCCCTGGAGGCGGTGGCCGATGTGCCGGACGGCGCGTCCCTCGCGGTCGGTGGGTTCGGACTGAGCGGTGTGCCGAACGTGCTGATCCAGGCGCTGCACGAGCGCGGGGTCGGCGCCCTGAGCGTGGTGTCGAACAACTGCGGCGCGATGGAGTCGGGCCTCACCGTGCTGCTGACCGCCGGCCGGATCGCCCGGGTGACCGGCTCCTACATCGGCGCCAACAAGGAGTTCGCCCGCCAGTACCTGGCCGGTGAGCTGGAGGTGGAGCTGATCCCGCAAGGCACGCTCGCCGAGCGGCTGCGCGCCGGCGGCGCCGGCGTCTCCGCTTTCTACACCCCGGCCGGCGTCGGCACCCAGGTCGCGGAGGGCGGGCTGCCCTGGCGCTACGACGGCTCGGGCGGCGTCGCGCTGGCGTCGCCGCCCAAGGAGGTGCGCGAGTTCGACAGCGCGGAGTACGTGCTGGAGCGCGGCATCCGCACTGACTTCGCGCTGGTGCGGGCCGCGAAGGGCGACCGGCACGGAAACCTGGTGTTCAACAGGTCCGCCCGGAACTTCAACCCGCTCGCCGCCATGGCGGGCAAGGTCACCATCGCCGAGGTGGAGGAGCTGGTCGAGCCCGGCGTGATCGACCCGGACGCGGTGCATCTGCCCGGCGTCTTCGTGCAGCGGGTGGTGGCGCTGACGCCGGAGCAGGCGGCGGACAAGCGGATCGAGCGGCGGACGGTGAGCGGCTGATGGCCTGGACACGTGAGGAGATGGCCGCGCGCGCGGCGCGCGAGCTGCGCGACGGCCAGTACGTCAACCTCGGCATCGGTCTGCCGACGCTGATCCCGAACCATCTGCCCGAAGGCGTCGAGGTGGTCCTGGAGTCCGAGAACGGCATCCTCGGCACCGGCCCGTATCCCACCGAGAACCAGGTCGACCCGGACCTGATCAACGCCGGCAAGGAGACCGTGACGGTCCTGCCGGGCGCCTCCTTCTTCGACTCGGCCCTGTCCTTCGCGATGATCCGCGGCGGGCACATCGACGTGGCCGTGCTCGGCGCCATGCAGGTCTCCGCCAGCGGCGACCTGGCCAACTGGGCGGTGCCGGGCAAGCTGGTCACCGGGATCGGCGGCGCGATGGACCTGGTGCATGGTGCCCGGCAGGTGATCGTGGTGATGACACACACCGCCAAGGACGGCTCAGCGAAGATCCTCAAGGAGTGCACGCTGCCGCTCACGGGCAAGGCGTGCGTGAACCGGGTCATCACCGATCTGGCCGTCCTGGACGTCACCGACGAGGGTCTCGTGCTCGTAGAGACCGCGACCGGTGTGGGTGTGGACGATGTCATCGCCAAGACTGATGCGGAACTGACCGTGGCGGAGGATGTGCTGTGAACCGCACTTACGCCCCGAAGCCCGTGTACCTCGTGGACGCCGTCCGCACCCCGTTCGGTCGCTACAACGGCGGTCTGTCGGCAGTCCGCCCCGACGACCTGGCCGCCCACATCCTCCGCGCGCTCCTGGCTCGCACTCCCTGGCTGGATCCCGCCCGAATCGACGACGTCTACTTCGGTAACGCCAATGGCGCCGGTGAGGAGAACCGCAATGTCGCCCGCATGGCGGCCCTGCTCGCCGGGCTGCCGACCTCGGTGCCAGGCGTGACGATCAACCGGTTGTGCGCCTCCGGCCTAGAGGCGGTGATCCAGGCGGCCCGGGCCATCGCGGCGGGCGACGCCTCTATCGCCGTGGCAGGCGGTGTGGAGTCCATGACCCGGGCGCCGTACGTCCTGCCGAAGCCGGACAAGCCGTTCCCGACCGCCCACACCGAGTTGTACTCGACCACGCTCGGCTGGCGCATGGTCAACCCGGCGATGGACCCGCAGTGGACCATCCCGCTGGGCGAGAGTGCCGAGCTGATCGCCGACAAGCATGAGATTACCCGGGAGCGGCAGGACGAGTTCGCCCTTGCCTCCCACCGCAAGGCCACCGCTGCCCAGGAGCAAGGCCTGTTCGACGCAGAGTTGGTGTCCGTCCCAGTGCCGCAGCGCAAGGGCGAGCCGGTCGCATTCGCCGCCGACGAGTGCGTCCGGCCGGACGCCTCCCTCGCCGCGCTGGCGAAGCTCAAGCCGGCGTTCCGTGCCGAGGGCGGCACGGTCACTGCGGGCAACGCGTCTCCGCTCAACGACGGTGCGGCGGCGCTTCTCCTCACCGACGAGGAGGGGCTGCAAGCCACCGGCCGGGATCCGCTGGCGCGGGTCACCGCGGTCGGCGTGTCCGCCCTCGAGCCGCACTACTTCGGGCTCGCTCCCGTCACAGCCGTCGACCGGGCTCTTGCCAAGGCGGGCAAGTGCTTCGACGACCTGTCGGTCCTGGAGCTGAACGAGGCTTTTGCCGCCCAGGTCCTCGGCTGCCTCGCCGAATGGCCCGAGTTCGACCCGGCGATCCTCAACCCGCAGGGCGGGGCGATCGCGCTGGGACATCCGCTGGGTGCCTCCGGCGCCCGGCTCGCGGGCACCGTTGCCCACCAGCTCGCCAGGCGCGGCTCCGACACCGGCGTCGCCACCCTCTGTATCGGCGTGGGCCAAGGCCTCGCTCTTGTCCTCGAACGCTGAGCACTGCGCCAGCTAGCCCGCCCCGCTCGCGCGCACGGCGCAGCCGCACAGCGATCCAGCTCCGCGCCCGTCGCGGGCACCGTCACACCACTTGGAGTCCCAGGAACACCCCATGAGCCTCACCCAAGCCGACATCGACCTCGAAATCGTCGCCGAGCACGCCGCGCATGAGAAGCGCGTCGCCGACAGCGCGCCCGTCGAGCACCACCCCCGCCGCGACTACGCGCCCTACCGCTCCTCGGTGCTGCGCCACCCGAAGCAGCCCCTGGTCGCCATCGACACCAGCAAGGACCCCGAACTGGTGGAACTGCACTCCCCCGCCTTCGGGGAGCGCGACATCACCGAGACCGACAACGACCTCACCCGGCAGCACACTGGGGAACCGATCGGAGAGCGGATCACCGTCTCCGGACGGCTGCTGGATCGCGACGGGCGCCCAGTGCGCGGCCAGCTGGTCGAGATCTGGCAGGCCAACTCGGCTGGCCGCTACGCCCACCGGCGCGAGCAGCACGACGCTCCGCTCGACCTGAACTTCACCGGCGTCGGCCGCACTCTCACCGACGCCGAGGGCCGCTACCGCTTCACCACCATCCAGCCCGGTCCGTACCCGTGGCGCAACCACGTGAACGCCTGGCGCCCCGCCCACATCCACTTCTCGGTCTTCGGCACGGCGTTCACCCAGCGGCTGGTGACGCAGATGTATTTCCCGAACGACCCGCTTTTCCCGTACGACCCGATCCTACAGTCCGTGACGGACGACGCAGCCCGGCAGCGACTGATCGCCACCTACGACCACAGCCTGTCGGTGCCGGAGTTCTCCCTTGGCTATCGCTGGGACATCGTGCTCGACGGCCCCGCCGCCACCTGGACGGAAGAAGGACGGTGACCTCCATGACGAAGATCGACACGAGCGGCCCGGAGCAGCTGCCGCCCACCCCCTCCCACACGGTCGGCCCCTTCTACGGCCACGCCCTGCCCTTCCGCGGCGGCGAGGAGATCGCCCCACTCGGCCACCCCGACACGGTCACCGTCCACGGGTACGTCCTCGACGGCAACGGTGATCCGCTGCCCGACGCGCTCGTGGAACTGTGGGCGCCGCGCCCCGACGGCGCGGTCGCGCGGGTGGACGGCTCCATGCGGCGCGACCCCGCCACCGGCGGCCACCTCGGCCGCAACGGTGTGGAGTTCACCGGCTGGGGCCGTGTCCAGACCGATGCCGACGGCCACTGGTACGCCCGCACCCTGCACCCGGGCGCCCGTGGGCAGAACGCGCCGTATATCAGTGTGTGCGTCTTCGCCCGCGGTCTGCTCACGCACCTGTTCACCCGCATCTACCTCCCGGACGACCGGGCCTCGCTGGCTGCAGACCCGCTGCTCACCCAGGCGGGCGAGCGGCGCGACACGCTGGTCGCCGGCGACGAGGGCAACGGCACCTACCGTTTCGACATCCGTCTTCAGGGCGAAGGCGAGACGGTCTTCCTGGAGTACCAGTGACACCCGACGCACCCGACGACAGCGACACCGGCCTGCTCGGCCCAGGGTGGGCCGGTGCCCCGGCCGCGCACGCGACGAGCGACACCGCGTACCTGCGGGCCCTGCTCGACGCCGAGGTCGCCCTCACCCGCGCCCAGGCCGCCCTCGGTCTCGCTCCCGCCGAGGCGGCCGCTGCGGTGACCGAAGCGGCCGACCCGGCGAACTTCGACATCCGCTCGCTGGCCGCGCGGACCGCGGACGGCGGTAACCCGGTGATCCCGCTGGTCGCCGACCTGACCGCAGCGGTCGGCGAGGAGTACGGACCCTACGTCCACCGGGGCGCTACCAGCCAGGACGTCATGGACACTGCGACGATGCTGGTCGCTATGCGCACCCTCGGCCCAGTCCTGGCCGGCCTCGGGCGCGCCGAGCGGGCGCTGGCCGGGCTCGCCGCCCGGCACCGGGACACGGTGATGCCGGGACGGACACTCACCCAGCACGCTGTACCGACCACCTTCGGGCTGAAGGTGGCTGGATGGCGCGCGCTGGTCCTGGACGCACGCGACCGCGTCTCCCGGGTACGCGACTCGCTCCCCGCCCAACTCGGCGGTGCCGCCGGGACGCTGGCGGCCTTTCGAGCATTCGGGGCCAAGGACGAGACGGCTCTCACGCGTGCGTACGCTCGGGAAGTCGGCCTCGCCGTACCCGAGTTGCCCTGGCACACGCTGCGCACTCCGGTCGCGGACCTGGCGGGGTGTCTGGTCTTCACGGCGGGGGCACTGGGCAAACTCGCCCTGGACGTCCTGACGTTGTCGCGTACCGAGACCGGCGAGGTGAGCGAGGGCAGTGGTGGCGGCTCGTCCGCCATGCCGCACAAGGCCAACCCGGTGCGCGCCACCCTCCTCGTGTCCGCAGCCCGGCGCGCCCCCCACCTCGCGGCCACGCTCTACGGCTGTCTGGTTGCCGAGGACGAGCGGCCGGCTGGCGCCTGGCACGCCGAGTGGGAGCCGCTGCGCGACCTCCTGCGGCTGGTGGGCGGTGCGGCCGGCCACGTGGCCGGGCTGGCTGAGGGGCTGCGCGTGCATCCCGCCGCGATGCGCCAGAACCTCGGCCTCACCCGGGGGCTGATCGTTTCCGAGCGGCTGTCCGCCGCGCTGGCACCCCGCCTCGGCCGGGCCCGCGCCAAGAAGCTCCTGACCGAACTGGCCCGCCGCGCACACACCGAGGAGCGGACTCTGGCGGAACTCCTCGCCCAAGAGCCGGAGCTGAAGGGCGTCGATCTCGGCGACCTCACCGACCCCGCCCACTACACCGGCTTCGCCGGCCCCCTCACCGACCGTGCCCTGGAGCGACGTTGACCGTGAAACTCCTCAACCACCTCGAAGAAGGCCCGCCTTCCGCCCTCCCGCTGCTGCTCGGCCCCTCGCTCGGCACGTCCACCGCCCTGTGGGACCGCATCGCGCCCGAACTGTCCAGCGCACACCGAGTCGTGCGCTGGGACCTGCCGGGACACGGTGGGTCGGCGCCGGACCTGATCGGTCCCGGCGCCACCGTTGGTGACCTCGCCGCCCTGGTCCTCGCGCTCGCCGACGCGCTCGGCATCGACCGCTTCGCCTACGCGGGCGTGTCCCTAGGCGGCGCCGTCGGCCTGCACCTAGCCGTCCACCATCCCGAACGGCTTTCCTCCCTGGCGGTCATCTGCTCCTCCGCCCACTTCGGCGGCAGCGCGTCCTGGCGGCAGCGGGCCGAGCAGGTGCGCCGGGAGGGCCTACAACGACTAGCGGAGAGCGCCGACACCCGCTGGTTCACCCCCGGGTTCACCGTGCCAGACCTCGTGCGGGACCACCGGGAGGCCGACAGCGAGGCGTACGCCGCTTGCTGCGACGCGCTCGCCACGTTCGACCTGCGCGACCAGCTCGCCGGCATCACGGTACCGACCCTCCTAGTGGCGGGGCGGGAGGACCCCGCGACACCGCCCGCACATCTGCGGGAGATCGCCGACGCGGTGCCGGGCGCGACCCTGATCGAGCTGCCCGACGCCTCCCATCTAGCTCCGGCCGAGTGCCCGCGGGCCGTCCTGGCCGCGCTGCGCACCCAGCTCGACGGGCTGCCCGCGAGCGGGATGGCCGTGCGCCGGGAGGTCCTGGGCGATGCCCACGTGGACCGGGCGCAGGCCCGGCAGACCCCGTTCACCGCCCGCTTCCAGGACTTCATCTCCCGCTACGCGTGGGGCGAGATCTGGACCGACCCGACCCTCACCCGCCGCGAACGCAGCGTGATCACCCTGACGGCGCTGGTCGCGCACGGCCACTACGACGAGCTGGCCCTGCACCTCCGGGCCGCCCAGCGCAACGGGCTCACCCCAGAGGAGATCGGCGCGGTGCTGCTCCAGACCGCCGTGTACTGCGGGGTGCCAGCCGCCAACTCGGCCTTCGCGACGGCCCAGCGGGTCTTGGACGAGGAGGAGGCGGGCTGACGGCGGCGAAGGAGCCCACGCTGGTCGTGGCGGCCGCTGACAACCACCGGCCAGCTGGTTCCGGCGCGGCGCCCGCCTCCCGTAGATGGCTACAGCAGGGTTTCCGCAGGTCCGACATGAGATGGCGGCTGGTACGGAAGTCTCGGTCCGTTGCTGCCCGAGACGTCGTGGGGATGGCGGATGCCGCCGATGCGGGCGGTGTTGGAAGCACGAGGGAAGGCCGCGGCGGTGCGAGGGGAGGTCCGCGCCCGCAGCAAGCAGTTCGACAGCGATTGGCAGGCCCCACCAGCTGCGCCGTGCAGCGCGAGGTCGAGGCCGCGTTCTCCCGAGTCCGCGAGGTAGCCAACGGCGTCAACCCCCAAGACCCGGCTGAGGCCGCAGACGAGCCATTGCGGGCCCAGGACTTGAGCGAGGACGAACTGCGCGACCTGCGGACCACCGCCCAGGGCGAGCTATTGTAAGGCGAGACGACCCTGATCACCTCTAGGGTCACCTCCATCGGCCGTGACGGGGCGGAGGGCATCTACGGTGCTGGTCTGGTATGGCGCGCCCTGCAGTTGGCGAACGGCGCCCGCAGCTCGCTGATGACCTACGGACGCCGATAGGAGGCCGCGATGACTTAGAAGACCACCCCCAGCGAGCGGCTCGCCGAGGAACCGCCGCAGCGGTCCGGGGCTGACCTGGCCCGGGTCGCCCTGCACGCCGGGTACTTCTTTCCCCAGGCTTCGGTGAACTCCAAGAACTGTTCCTCGGCCGCCTCCGCCGTAGGGGCGGTGTAGACGGGCCTGAGGGCCTTGGCGAGTTTGTCCCAGTCCTGGCGGGCGGCGTAGCGGAACGAGTTCCGCAGGAGGTGGACGATGCAGGTCTGGACAATCGTTCGAGGCCAGACCGTCTCCACCGCGTCGGGCAGGCCCTTCAATCCGTCGCAGACCAGCATCAGCACGTCCTCGAGGCCGCGGTTCTTCAACTCGGTGAACACCTGAAGCCAGTACTTCGCCCCCTCGCCGCCGTCGCCGGCCCAGATACCGAGGATGTCCCGCTCGCCCTCCACGGTCACCGCCATGACCAGGTAGATCGGCCGGTTGGCGACCTGCTGGTCGCGGATCTTCACGTTGATCGCATCGACGAACAAGACCGGGTAGACGCGGCGGTTTCCATCGGTCGTCGCGACAACCCGATGGAGGCCACGTCATGCCCAGGTACGCGCCGAACCAGCTGCCGCTGAGTGTGCCTAAGAGGTCCTAACAAAGGCGTTGGACGTGGCGGTAGGTGATCAGGCAGGTGGCGAGACCGAGGAAGGCCTCATGGATGTCGTCGCGCCGTTCCCAGCGGATGCGCAGGCGACGGAAGCCGTGCAGCCAGGCGATCGTTCTCTCCACGACGTACCGGAAGATGCCCAGGCCGGAGCCGTGGGGTTGGCCGCGTTCGGCGATGACGGGGCGGATGCCGCGCTGCCACAGCAGCCGCCGGTACTTGTCGTGGTCGTAGCCGCGGTCTGCGAACAGCATGTCCGGCCGTCGGCGCGGACGGCCGACGACTCCGGCCACGGCGGGGACCTTGTCCAGCAGCGGCAGCAGTTGGGTGACGTCGTTGCGGTTGCCGCCGGTCAGCGACACCGCGAGCGGGATGCCCTGGCCATCGGTGAGGACGTGGTGCTTGCTGCCCGGCCGTGCCCGGTCGACCGGGCTCGGACCGCTTTTGGGCCCCGGCGGGCCGCCCGCACGTGGGAGGAGTCGATCACCGCCCGCGACCAGTCCAGCTTCTTCGCCGACCGCAGCTTCTTCAGCAGTACCAGGTGCAGTTCTCCCACACGCCGGCCTCGTTCCACGCGGCCAGCCGCCGCCAGCACGTCATCCCCGAGCCGAAGCCCAGCTCCTGCGGCAGGTACTCCCACTGGATGCCGGTATGCAGCACGAACAGGATCCCGCACAACGCCTGCCGGTCCGGCACCCGGGGCCGGCCCTCCACCAGCTTCGGCCCCGGCTCGGGCAGCAACGGTTCGATCAGCGACCACAGTTCGTCCGACACGATCCAAGGCCGCGACTGTCGTTTCCCCACGACCAGACCAACGACCCTCCACGCCGAAAGGCACGTGATCAACAACTTCTGTTAGGACCTCTAAGAGGTACTTCGAACTGCGTAGAGGTGGCCTGAAAGGGGCAGCCGCTGCCCGCCAGGTGGGCGTATCCGTCAGCTGCGGGTCGGTGTGGTTCATCAAGGCTGGGAGCATGATCTTGCCCGACAAGCCTATCGATGCCCGTTATCTGACCCAGGACGACCGGATTGCCATCGCCGATGCTGTGCACGCCGGCCGCTCCGCGGCCGCGATCGCCGACGAGCTCGGCAAGCACCGCTCCACGATCTACGAGAGCTGAAGCGCGGCCGCAAGGCCGACGGCGCCTATAACCCCTGGTGGGCCCACAACCAGGCGATCCTACGCAGACGACGCCCGAAAATTGAGAAATTCCAGGCCAGTACGGCACTGCGCAAGTTCGTCAACGACAAGCTTCAACAGCACTGGTCCCCGCAGCAGATCTCGCGTCAGCTCGCCCGCCACCACGCCGGCGATCCGGTCCTCAACGCCTGTCCGGAGACGATCTACCGTGCCCTCTACAACGGGCTCCTCGACAAGCGCACCGCCAAGCTACGCACGGCACGCACCCGCCGTCGCAAGCAGCGCCGTGGCATACCCCTCAAGAACGCCATCCCGCGCATGCGGCTCATTCACACCCGTCCGCGCGAGGCCGACAATCGGAGCATGGCCGGTCACTGGGAGGGCGACCTCATCATCGGCAAGGGGTACGCCTCCGCGATCGGCACCCTGGTCGACCGGGCCACACGCTACGTGCGCCTCATCCACCTGCCCCACGGCTGGAAGGCGCCGCAGGTACGCGACGCACTCGCCGAGCAGACCGCGCAACTGCCCGCCGCGCTGCGACGCACCCTCACCTGGGACCAGGGCCGCGAACTCTACCTGCACGAGGAGATAGAGGACATGACCGGCTTCCGGATCTACTTCTGCGACCCGCACTCGCCCTGGCAGCGAGGCACGAATGAGAACACGAACGGACTGCTGCGCGAGTACTTCCCGAAGCGGACCAACCTGGCCCGATACACAGCGCACGACCTTGCGCAAGTCGCCCGCCAGCTCAACGAACGCCCCCGCCGCGTCCTCGGCGACCGCACCCCTGCCGAGGCCATGCGAGACTGGTCAACGGCACTCGCTTACGACTGATTCGCAACGATCACTGGAAACCGCCCGCGGTCCAGCGGGCGGCTCTGCCAGGCGGCCATACCGTCCATGACCTGGTCGGTGATGGTGGAGATGGTCTGCTTGGACACTTCAGCCCCGTAGACCTCGGCCAGATGGGCGGCGATCTCGCCGTGCGTGAGCCCTTCGCGGACAGCGACAGCACCATCTCGTCGACTCCGGTGAGCCGCCGCTGCCGCTTCTTGACGATCTGCGGCTCGAACGTGCCCGAGGTGTCACGCGGGACCTTGATCTCGACCGGCCCGACGTCGGTCAACACGGTCTTGGCTCGGCCCCCGTTGCGGGAGTTGCCGCTGCCACGGCCGACCGCATCATGCTTCTCATAACCGAGGTGATCGGTGATCTCACCTTCCAAGGCAGATTCCAAGACCCGCTTGGTCAGCTGCTGCAGCAGCCCACCCTGCCCGGTCAGCTGCAGCCCCTCCGACCGGGCCCGCTCCACCAGCGTCGCGACCAGTTGCTCGTCGGACACGGGCGCAGGCTGCCCGGACTGGGCACTCTCGACAGGCTCCACGGTCTCCAACTCCACGTCAGTATCAGACACTTGACGTCTCTCCCATGATCGTCGGATCCGCCGTTAGATTTACACTCCCCTCGCAGTGGTTCCGGCGTCGAAAGTGCTCACCTGCTGGCGGCTACGTCACCGAGTCCCTCCGACCCGGCAGGTCCCATTAGGCATCGGGAGCGGCGTGAACGCGGCGCCCCCCGACGAAGGTCTGCTGAACGCGGGAGGCACCGATCTCGTCTGCGGGGTGGGCAAAGATGTCACGGTCCAGGACGGTGAGGTCGGCGAGCTTGCCGACGGTGATGGTTCCGGTGTCGTCGAGGTGGTTCACGTACGCGCTGCCGGCGGTGTAGGCGGTCAGCGCAGCGTGCAGGGTGATGCGTTGCTCGGGGAGGAAGACGGGCCGCTTCGAGCCTGGTTCGTGCCGGTTGACGGCGGTGTGCAGGGCGGCGATCGGGTCGGGGCTGGAGACGGGCCAGTCGCTGCCCGCCGCCAGGGTCGCGCCGCTCTTCACCAAGTCCGCGAAGGGGTACTGGCGGGCGGCGCGCTGCGGGCCGAGGAACGGGATGGTCAGCTCGTCCATCTGGGGTTCGTGGGCGGCCCACAGCGCCTGGATGTTGGCGGTGGCGCCCAGTTCGCGGAAGCGGGGGATGTCGGCGGGGTCAACGACCTGAAGGTGGGCGAGGTGGTGCCGGTTGTCGGTCCAGCCGTTGGCGCGGCGCGCGGCGGCAACGGCGTCGAGGGCTTCGCGTACGGCGCGGTCGCCGAGAGCGTGGAAGTGGACTTGGAAGCCCTCACCGTCCAAGTGGGTGACGACGGAGGCGAGTTGGGCCGGGTCGATGAACGAGATGCCGGTGTTGTCGGAAGCGCAGCCGCAGGCGGTGAGATAGGGGGTGAGCATGGCGGCGGTGTGGTTCTCCGCAATGCCGTCCTGCATGATCTTCACGGTGTAGGCATTGAGCCGGCCGGCGGTGAACTTCTTTCGGCGTTCGAGGAGTTCGGGCAGTTGCTCGAGGCCGTGGGCCCGGTCCCACCACAGGGCACCGCGGACCCGGGCGGTCAGCGTGCCGTCGTGCGCGGCGCGCAGGTAGGCGGGGGCAGGGTCGGCGGTGGAGGCGTGGTCGCCCAGGAGTGCGTCCTGCCAGGCGGTGATGCCGTGGGCGTGCAGCACGCTCTGGGCGCGCAGCAGACCGCTGAGCTGCTCGTCGAGGGTGACGGCGGGGATGTGGTCGGCGACCAGGTGCATGGCTCCTTCCTGGAGCATGCCGGTGGGGTGGCCGTCGGGGTCGCGTTCGATGCGCCCGTCGGCGGGGTCGGGGGTGTCGCGGGTGATTCCGGCGAGCTGGAGGGCGCGGCTGTTGGTCCAGGCGCCGTGGTGGTCGCGGTTGATCAGGTAGACGGGCCGATCGAGTACGAGGGTGTCCAGAAGGTGGCGGTTGGGGGAGCCGCCGGGGAATGCCTCCATGGACCAGCCGCCGCCGGTGATCCACACTTGGTCGGGGTGAGTGTCGGCGTAGGCGCGGATCCGGGCCGTGTACTCCTCCGTGCTGCTCGCGCCGGCGAGCTGGCACTGGCCCATTTCGATGCCTGCGCCGACGGGGTGGACGTGAGCGTCCTGGAAGCCGGGGATGAGCAGGCGTCCGTGCAGGTCGACGATCTCGGTCCTGGGTCCGATCAGGGCATGGACCTCGTCGTGGCCGTCCGCGACGATCCGCTCGCCGCGGACGGCGAGAGCGGTGGCGCGGGGGCGGATGGGGTCGACGGTGTAGATCGGCCCACCGGTGAAAACAAGATCGGCGGCGGTGTCGGCATGCATGTGTGGTTCCTCCGGGAGAGTGGGGGCACGGAATGGGGGGCGCCTAGGAGTGGGCCAGGTGACGGTCAGTCGGTCCTACGTTGTTGGTGGGTTGGACGGGCCGTCGTAAGGTCCTGAGATCCAGAGACGCCGGGTATGGCTTTCAGTCGGTTGCACAAGATGGTTCAGCAGACCTGGCCGCCCGGCGTCTCACGACGACTCGGCTGCTGATTAGGAGCTGTGGGCCCCTGCGGGTGCATCGCTGAGTGGGACCATGCTGGCGAGGTCGTCCGGAACCGCGAATCTCGAACGACCGGAGGAACAGGTGGCCCTGATCTGGGCGGGGACGGACATCGGCAAGACCCACCACCACTGCGTGGTGCTCGACGCCGACGGCAAACGACTGCTGTCGCGGCGGGTACTCAACGATGAGCCGGAGCTCCTGGCCCTGTTCGCCGACGTGATGGCCATCGACGAGGACGTGGTCTGGGCGGTCGACGTCGCAGATGGCATGGCAGCCTTGTGGATCAACATCCTGCTGAACCATGGCCAGCAGCTCGTCTACATACCTGGTCTCGCGGTCAACCGAGCCGCCGCCGGCTACCGAGGCACCGCCAAGACCGATGCCAAGGACGCCATCGTCATCGCCGACCAGGCCCGCATGCGCCGGGACCTGACCACACTGCGGCCTGACGATGAACACGCCGTTGAACTGCGCGTCCTCACCGGCCGCCGGGCCGACATCAACGCCGACCGCACCCGGCGAATCAACCGCCTGCGCGGCCACCTGACCAGCACCTTTCCCGCCCTGGAACGAGTACTCGATCTGGGCAACGTGCTGGTCCTGCTGACCAGCTACCAGACACCCGCTGCTCTCCGCCGCACCGGCCGCAAACGGCTGGAGACCTGGCTCAGAAACCGCCATGTCCGCGGAGCCGAGGCCCTGGCCGAAGCGGCTCTCTCGGCAGCCGACCGACAGCAGACCGCGCTTCCCGGGGAGAAGATCACCACGCAGGTGATCCACGCCCTGGCGAAGGAGGTGATGGGCCTCAACGAGCAGCTCGCCGAGATCGACAAGCTCATTGCGGCCCGGTTCCGAGAGCACGAACTCGCCGAAGTGATCGAGAGCATGCCCGGCATCGGCCCGTTGATGGGCGCAGAGTTCCTCGCGGCGACCGCCGGGGACATGAGCCGCTACGGATCCGCCGACCGGCTGGCCAGCATGGCCGGCGTCGCTCCGACCCCCCGGGACTCGGGCGGCGTCAGCGGCAACCTGCACCGGCCGCGTCGCTACCACCGCGGCCTCCAACGCGTCTTCTACACCTCCGCGCTGATCAGCATCCGCAACTGCGATGCCTCGCGGCGCTTCTACGAACGCAAGCGCGCCGAGGGCAAACGCCACGTCCAGGCGGTCCTCGCCTTGGCCCGTCGACGCGTGAACGTCCTGTGGGCACTGATTCGTGACGGACGGTGCTACCAAGACGGACTCCCGGTCACAGCGGCGGCTTGACAACGTCATTAGGAGGTCTGGTCCATGGGCAGGGCGATGGCGTCGGCGTCCGTGCCGTGGCCGGTGGTGAAGTAGGCGGAGCGGCGGCGCCATTTCGCGTAGCCGGCCGCGATCAGGCCGCTGATGATGAAGAGCGACGGGACTAGCAGCATGAACCAGCCGTTGTCCGGGGTCGCCTGGAAGTGGTGGCTCGTGGTCGCGTACTGCCAGGCGAGGTAGGCGCCGAGCCCGAACAGGATCAGCGCGCTCAGGGCCGGGACGATGACCGAGCGCAGTGCCTCGGTTGGGCCTTCGTGCAGCGCGCTGCGGAACCGCACGGCGCAGGCCAGGGCTGTGAGCCCGTAGTACAGGGCGACGACTAGTCCGATGGAGTTGACGGCGGTCAGGATCACCATGTTGATCTTCGGGATGCCGACCGCGAGGACCGCGACGGCCGCGGACAGGGCCATGATCACGATCGTGCCGGCGGCCGGGGATCCGAACCTGGGGTGGATCTTCGTCCACATCCTTCCCAGTGTTTGGTCGCGGCCCATCGCGAGCGCGCCGCGGGCGGTCGGGATGACGCTGGACTGCAGCGAGGCAAAGGCCGAGCACATCAGCGCGGCCAGCGGCAGGGACGCCCACGGTTCCGGAGCGAGCTTGCCACCGAGGAAGGCGAGCGCCTGCGGGCCCTGGGTGATCAGTTCGCCGTTGCCCATGACACGCTGGAAGGCGATCGCGGCGAACACGAAGAGCCCGAGCATGGCCACCAGCGCGATCAGTCCGCCGCGGGAGGCGTCGGCGGCGTCCTTGGTCTCCTCGTTCACGGTGAACGCCGCGTCCCAGCCCCAGTAGATGAACACCGCCAGCACCAGGCCCTGCGCGAGGGAGTGGAGTGAGCCGATCGCGAAGGGGTTGAGCCAGTTGAACGAGAACGACTGGTGCCCTGTGATCAGCGCCCAGATGCAGAACATCAGCAGCACGGAGTACTCGAAGGCCAGCAGCCACCACTGCAGGCGGGTCGCCGACCGTACCCCCGTCACGGCGGTGATCGTGACCGCGACAAGGGCCACCAGGCCGACCACGGTGCTGACGCCGGTCGAACCGGGGTCGAGAGCGACGCCGAGCAGGCGGTGCAGATGGACCTTGTTGGCGAACTGCAGGATCACCGAGCCGGTGACCGCACTGGTGTAGGCCATGAAGACCACGTTGGCGACCAGCACGACCCAGCCCGTCAGGAACCCGGGCCATGCGCCTAGCGAGCGCCCGACCCAGGTGTAGCCGTTGCCGCAGTTCGGCTCGGTGCGGTTCAGCCGCGCATACGACATGGCGATCCCGAAGATCGGCAGGAACGCGACAATCAACAGCGCCGGTGTCTGGCGGCCCGCGTACACCGCCAAGGCGCCGATGCCGATGCCGATGCTGGTCGTCGCCGCGGTACTGGACGCGGCGATCGCCATCCCGTCCCACACGCCTAGCGTGCGCCGCATCGTTGTGTCGGAAGGCCCGGTCTCGGGAACAGTGGCCAAAGCGCGCTCCTTGTGTGGAACCCCACCGTCCCGGCCCAGGCGATGGCGCCGGGCCCGGCAAGCAGGCGGTGGTGGACGAGTGGTGTGCGCCGATAGAACAACCCCGCCACATTTACGTCAATAAGTTGTCGTAAGATGTTCGCGGGATTGTCCGCGCCCTGGAGCAGGGGCGGCGAACCGCCGTATCAGGAGGCTGCTATGACCGCATCTGATCGCGTCCCCGTCAGGCGCCGGCGCCGGCGCCCGACGCGCACCGGGACCGTGCTGAGCGAGGACCTGATCGTCGCGGCGGCGCTCGAGCTGATCGAGGCGCCCGGCGGCAATGCGCTGACGGTGCGCCGTCTCGGGGCGGCGCTGGGCTGCGACCCCAGCGCCGTTTACCGCTACTTCGCTGACACCGACACCCTGCTGCTCGCCGTCGCCGACAAAGTGATCGGCGAGTCCCTCGCCGGGTTCACCTCCGGCGGGGACTGGGTCGCATCGCTCCGGGACTTCGGGGTGCGTGTCCACCGCTCGGTGCTGCGGCACCCGCGCCTGGCCGCCGTGCGAGCCTCTCGGGTGACCGCCGGTCCCGCCGAGTCCCGGGCCGTCGACACCGGGATCGGCATCCTTCTCCAAGCCGGGTTCGGCCCCGCCGAGGCGGTGCGCCACTACCGTATGTTCATCGATACGGTCCTCGCGCACGCCGCTGTCGACGCGGACGTCCGCGATCTGAGCGAGCAGCAGCGCGATCAGGAGAGCCGGGTCTGGCAGGAGGTCAATTCCCACCTGCCCGCCGGGCAGTACCCGAACCTCCACCAGGTGCGCGAGCATCTACACCTCATGGGCGGCTCGCCATTCCCCGACACGCTGGACGCGCTCCTGGCGCACCTCACCATGCTGCGCCGACGGCAGTCTCCGCCCATGTCCTAGTACTGCAACGGTGCTTGCCGTGACTGCTGGCCAGCTCAGTCGTTGGTGTGGTTATGGGTGGGGACCTTGCTGATGTCGGCCTCTGGACCGGTGAACTGGACGTACTGCATGAGCGGTTTCTACATCGGTTCAACCGGGAGGAGCCGCGTCAGTCGGCCCTGGCTTACATGCGGGGCCTGATCGCTCCGCTGGAGCGGAAGAACGGGTGGACGCTGGCGGAGGAGGCCGGGCACGCGGGTCCCGATCGCATCCACCGGTTGCTGAACCGGATCGAGTGGGACGCCGACGAGGTCCTGGACGACGTGCGCGACTACGTCGTGGAACACCTCGGTGACCGTGATGCGGTCCTGATCGTCGATGACACCGGCTTTCTGAAGAAGGGCGTCCGTTCGGCCGGCGTGCAGCGGCAGTACTCCGGCACCGCAGGGGCTTGTATTTCAATTAGTGCTTGTTCAGGCGGAGTTGGTGGGACGGTGGACCATGACCGTGCGTCCACCCGTCTCCGCCTTGCGGGCCAAGTTCGATCGGATTCTGCCGCATCTCGACGAGCGCCGCCGTCGGCTCTACCTGGCTAGCGAGGCCGCGGCCATCGGCCAT
>NZ_JBEYZY010000068.1:0-18277 GCF_040646295.1 Streptomyces sp. NPDC046197
CCCCGCTGGTGGGGGGGTGGCGCTTGCGGGTGGGGGGGGCGCCCCCCCCGGGGGGGGGGGGGCCCCCCCCCCCCCCCACCCCCTGGGGCGGCAACTGCCCCGGAGCGGACGCAGTTGCCGGGTGCGGCGAGGTCGGGGTCGTGCGGGTGACCAAGCCGGTCAGGCGCGCACGTAGACCGCGAGGTGTTCGCCGGTGAGGGTGGAGCGGGCGGCGACGAGGTCGGCCGGTGTGCCCTCGAAGACGATCCGGCCGCCGTCGTGACCCGCGCCGGGACCGAGGTCGATGATCCAGTCGGCGTGCGCCATGACCGCCTGGTGGTGCTCGACGACGATGACCGACTTGCCGGAGTCGACGAGCCGGTCGAGCAGGCCGAGCAACTGCTCGACATCGGCGAGGTGCAGGCCGGCGGTCGGCTCGTCGAGGACGTAGATACCGCCCTTCTCGGCCATGTGGGTGGCGAGCTTGAGCCGCTGCCGCTCGCCGCCGGACAGCGTGGTGAGCGGCTGGCCGAGGGTGAGGTAGCCGAGCCCGACGTCGGCGAGCCTGCCGAGGACGCGGTGCGCGGCAGGCGTGCGCGCCTCGCCGGTGCCGAAGAACTCCTCGGCCTCCGCCACCGACATGGCGAGGACCTCGCTGATGTCGCGGCCGCCGAGGTGGTAGTCCAGCACCGACGCCTCGAACCGCTTCCCCTCGCACTCCTCGCAGGTGGTGGCGACCCCGGCCATCATCGCCAGGTCGGTGTAGATGACGCCCGCGCCGTTGCAGGTGGGGCAGGCGCCCTCGGAGTTGGCGCTGAACAGCGCCGGTTTCACGCCGTTGGCCTTCGCGAAGGCCTTGCGGATCGGGTCGAGCAGTCCGGTGTACGTCGCCGGGTTGCTCCGCCGCGAGCCGCGGATCGCGCCCTGGTCGACCGACACCACACCTGCCCCGGCCGGTATCGACCCGTGCACGAGCGAGCTCTTGCCGGAGCCGGCGACGCCGGTGACGACGCACAGCACCCCGAGCGGGATGTCGACATCGACGCCCTGCAGGTTGTGCGTCGTCGCGCCGCGGACCGCCAGCGTGCCGGTGGGCTTGCGCACCGTCTCCTTGAGGGCGGCCCGGTCGTCGAAATGGCGGCCGGTGATCGTGCCGCCGGTCCGCAGCCCCTCGACGGTGCCCTCGAAGCAGACGGTGCCGCCCGCCGTACCGGCGCCCGGGCCGAGGTCGACGACATGGTCGGCGATCGCGATCATCTCCGGCTTGTGCTCCACGACGAGCACCGTGTTGCCCTTGTCCCGCAGCCGCAGCAGCAGGTCGTTCATCCGCTGGATGTCATGGGGGTGCAGGCCGGTGGTGGGCTCGTCGAAGACGTAGGTGACGTCGGTGAGCGAGGAGCCGAGGTGGCGGATCATCTTGGTGCGCTGTGCCTCGCCGCCCGACAGCGTGCCCGCCGGCCGGTCGAGGGAGAGGTAGCCGAGGCCGATCTCCACGAACGAGTCGAGGGTCCCGCCCAGCGCCGCCAGCAGCGGCGCCACCGACGGCTCGTCCAGGCCGCGTACCCATGCGGCCAGGTCGCTGATCTGCATCGCGCAGGCGTCGGCGATGCTGATCCCCTGGATCTTCGACGACCGGGCGCCTTCGTTGAGCCGGGTGCCGTCGCAGTCGGGGCAGGTGGTGAAGGTGACCGCCCGGTCCACGAACTCCCGGATGTGCGGCTGCATCCCCTCCCGGTCCTTGGCGAGCATCGACTTCTGAATCCGCGGAATGAGCCCTTCGTAGGTCATGTTGATGCCCGCGATCTTCATCCTGGTCGGCTCGCGGTGGAGGAAGTCGTGCAGTTCCTTCTTGGTGTACCTGCGGATCGGCTTGTCCGGGTCGAAGAAGCCCGACTCGACGTAGAGCCGGGAGTTCCAGCCGCCGCCCTTGTAGCCGGGGACGGTGATCGCGCCCTCGGCGAGCGACTTGGAGTCGTCGTAGAGCTGGGCGAGATCCAGATCGGTGACCGTGCCGCGGCCCTCGCAACGGGGGCACATGCCGCCGGTGATGCTGAAGCTGCGCCGTTCCTTCACGGTCTGGCCGGCCCGTTCCAGGGTGACCGCGCCCGCTCCGCTGATCGAGGCGACGTTGAAGGAGAACGCCTTGGGCGAGCCGAGGTGCGGCCTGCCGAGCCGGCTGAAGAGGATGCGCAGCATCGCGTTGGCGTCGGTGGCGGTGCCGACGGTGGAGCGGGGGTCGGCGCCCATGCGCTGCTGGTCGACGGTGATCACGGTGGTCAGCCCGTCGAGTACGTCGACCTCGGGCCGTGCCAGGGTCGGCATGAATCCCTGCACGAAGGCGCTGTAGGTCTCGTTGATCAGCCGCTGCGACTCGGCCGCGATGGTGTTGAACACCAGCGAGCTCTTGCCCGAGCCGGATACGCCGGTGAACACCGTCAGCCGCCGCTTGGGGAGCTCGACGCTGACGTCCTTGAGGTTGTTCTCGCGTGCGCCGTGCACCCGGATCAGATCGTGGCTGTCGGCAGCGTGCAGCTCAGGCGCCTGCGGGTCCGTCCTCGTGGCCGTGCTCATCGTGTCTCCCTCTGTTGGGTGGGGCCGCCTTCCCCGGGTGTGGCCGGTGCCCATCGGCGGCCGCGTGCCTGCGCGGGCGTCGGCCGAAGCCGGTATGCGCGACGAACCGGTCACCTCGCTCCGGCGGCAGCGGCAGCGTAACGGTCCGGGCCGCAGCCGGGCTCCCGCTCGCCCGCTGCGGCCCGGGAGCGGGGGCCGGAGCTCATCGGTCCTGAAGCAGCCCGAGGACGTTGCCGTCGGGGTCGGCGACGGTGGCCACCAGGCGGCCGCCGCCGACGTCGTGCGCGGGCTCCTTCACGGTGGCACCGGCAGCGGTCAGCTCGGCCAGCTTCGCCTCGATGTCCGGCACGTGCCAGTAGGCCACCGGCGAGGTCATGCCCTGCGGTCCACCGCCCGGCACCAGCCCGATGTGCTGGCCCGCGGCCTCGAAGCCGACGTAATAGGACTCGTCGGCCGTCGGCGGTACGCCGAGCAGGGCGGCGTACACCTCCTTGGCCTTCGCGAGGTCGGACACGGGATGCAGCACGGTCTTGATTCCCTGTGTGGCAGAGCCGGTCATGGTCACTCCTGAGGTCGTGGGTGTGGTCGGGAGATCGTGGATGTGGTCGGGTCCACGGCGGTCACGCTAGCCGCGGCCCGGGGACCCGCGCTTCTCGAATCCTGATCGGTTCCTGAGCGGTTCCTGACCGGTCCGGTCGTCCGCCGACGGAGTGGCCCGACACACTCTTGCAAGCGGGTTGCTTGCAATTGTTAGCGAGAGTGGGGCATGGTGGGGGCATGGCATCGCTCAACGTCGGCAATCTCGGTGAGTACCTGCGCGAGCAGCGGCGCAACGCGCAGCTGTCGCTGCGGCAGCTCGCCGATGCCGCCGGGGTGTCCAATCCGTACCTGAGTCAGATCGAGCGCGGGCTGCGCAAGCCGAGCGCGGAGGTGCTGCAGCAGGTCGCCAAGGCCCTGCGCATCTCCGCCGAGACGCTGTACGTCCGGGCCGGCATCCTCGATGCCGAGCGGGACCGGGACGAGATCGAGACGCGCGCCGTCATCCTCGCCGATCCCACGCTGAACGAGCGGCAGAAGCAGGTGCTGCTCCAGATCTACGAGTCCTTCCGCAAGGAGAACGGATTCGGGACGACCGGTACGGGCGGCCAGGCGGACGACGAGGTCCGCGAGCCGGACAGTGACACGGACAGCAACACGCCCGGCGACGCTGACGGCGCCGCGGAGCGGAGTGGCGGCGCGGACGCCCATGGCACCTCGCGCACTCCGCAGGGCGACAGCAGCGACACCAGCGACAGCCGTGACAGCCGTGACGACGGCAACAACGGCGACAACGGCGACAAAAACGACTCCGACGACAACAACGACGCCGACACCGGCGACGCCCGCGGCCACGGCACCCCCGGCGCCGACCGCGACACGGGCATACGCCCGGTCACCAAGGCGCACGGCGGCCGCAGTACCAAGCGCCGCACCCGCACGTCCGGCGGCAATGACGCCGATCCGCACAAGACCGCCGGCTGATCCCACGGCCCTGGACGGCCGGACAGCCGGCAGGCCGACCGCGGAACACAAAACCCTCAGCTGAAAGCGACCCGGGAGGACCATCACCATGGCCATCACCGACGACCTGCGCAAGACCCTCAGCGACCCGACGCCGCTCTACTTCGCCGCGGGCACCGCGGACCTGGCCCTGCAGCAGGCCAAGAAGGTGCCCGCCCTGGTGGAGCAGCTGCGCGCCGAGGCCCCGGCCCGTATCGACGCGGTGCGCAACACCGACCCGAAGGCGGTCCAGGAGCGGGCCGCCGCCCGCGCCAAGGAAGCAGGCGCCCGCGTCAGGGAGACGCAGGAGACGCTCCAGACCAAGGTCGGCGAGTTCCTGAACTCCCTGGACTCCGACCTGAAGAAGCTCAGCAGCAACCTCGACTCGGACCTGAAGAAGCTCGGTGAGAGCGCCCAGGACCTCGCCCTGCGCGGTGTCGGCGTCGCCGCCGAGTACGCCGTGAAGGCCCGCGAGACCTACGAGAAGGTCGCCGAGCACGGTGAGCAGGCCGTGCGCACCTGGCGCGGCCAGGCCGCCGAGGGCATCGAGGACATCGCCGAAGAGGTCGAGGAGCTCGCCGTCGCCGTCGAGCCCAAGGCCGAGCCGGTCCAGGTCACCGAGGACACCCGGCTCGCCGGGCCCGGTGCCGAGTCCGCCGCGGAGAAGCGGACGGCCCCGGCCAAGAAGGCCCCGGCGAAGAAGGTCACGGCCAAGAAGACCACCCCGCCCGCCAGGTAAGGGGCGGTACGGCCGCGGGCCGGGCACCCTTGGGGTGCCCGGCCCGTTCTACGGGTACGGTGGCCGCGTAGGTATCGGGAGAGATCGGGCGGTGGGCGGCATGCTGATGTTGGGCTTCGCGGGATTCCTGGGGCTCTTGAAGATCCTTCTCATGGCCCTGGCCGCCTTCGGGTTGCTCGACGCGGCCTTCCGACGCGAGGACGCGTTCCGCGCGGCCGACAAGCAGAACAAGGTGTTCTGGCTGATCATCCTCGGACTGGCGCTCGTGGTGAGCGCGCTGTTCTCGATCCTGTCGTTCCTGCCGATCATCGGCGTGATCGCGAGCATCGTCTACATCGTGGACGTGCGGCCCGCGCTCAAGCAGGTCTCCGGCGGCAGCGGCTGGGGCCGCCGCCGCGGCAGCAGCAGCGACGGCCCGTACGGCCCCTACAACGGCGGCCGGTGAACCACCGACGGTGCGTGTGACTCCGTCGGTGGGGCAGAGGACACCGCCGACGCCGCGATGTCACCCCGCCCGCGGTGCATGCGAGGCCGCGGATGCGGCGATGGCACCGCGCATATGGCGGATGCGGGGCCGTTGACGGCGTATGTGAAGTCGGCCGCGGTGTATGCGAGGCCGCGGATGCGGGGATGGCACCGCGCCCATGGTGGATGCGAGGCCGCGGATGCGGCGATGTCACCGCGCCCATGGTGGATGCGGGCTGCTGACGGCGTATGTGAAGTCGGCCGCGGTGGATGCGAGGCCGCGGATGCGGGGATGGCACCCGGCCTACGGTGTATGCGAGGCCGCGGATGCGGCGATGGCACCGCGCCCACGGTGGATGCGGGGCCGCCGACGGCGTATGTGAAGCCGGCCGCGGTGCATGTGAGGCCGTCGGCGTGGCGATGTCACCCCGCCTACGGTGCGTGGGACGGCCGCGGATGCGGCGATTCCGCCCGCGGTGCATGCGAGGCCGCCGACGCGGCGATGTCACCCCCCCCGCGGTGCATGGAGGCCGCCGATGCGGCGATGTCACCCCCCCGCGGTGCATGGAGGCCGCCGATGCGGCGATGTCACCCCGCCCGCGGTGTATGCGAGGCCGCGGATGCCGCGATGGCACCCCGTCCTCGGTGGGTGGGGGCGCCGCCGACGGCGTGTGGGAAGCCGCCTAAGGCTCCCGGTCCAGCAGGACTACTGCCACGTCGTCCGTGAGTTCGCCGCCGTTGAGTTCGCGGACCTCGTTCACCGCGGCCCGCAGCAGGTTCTCGCCGCGCAGGCCCTGGGCCAGTTGGCGGCGGACCATCTCCACCATGCCGTCCTGGCCGAGGCGTTCCCCGCCCACCCCGATCCGGCCCTCGATCAGACCGTCGGTGTAGAGCATCAGGCTCCACTCGGCACCCAGCTCCACCTGCATCCGGGGCCAGCGGGCACCGGGCAGCAGACCGAGGGCGGGCCCGTTGTTGTCGTAGGGCAGCAGCCGGGCGGTCCGGCCGGGACGGGCGAGCAGCGGCGACGGATGCCCGGCCAGGCACAGGCCGGCGTGGCGTCCGTCGGGCGCGATGTCCACCGTGCACAGCGTCGCGAAGATCTCGTCGTCGGCGCGCTCGTGCTCCAGCACCTGCTGCATGGTGTTCAGCAGCTCGTCGCCGCACAGCCCCGCCAGCGTCAGTGACCGCCAGGCGATGCGCAGCTCCACGCCGAGCGCCGCCTCGTCGGGCCCGTGACCGCAGACGTCGCCGATCATGGCGTGCACGGTGCCGTCGGGCGTGCGGACGGCGTCGTAGAAGTCGCCGCCGAGCAGCGCGCGCGAGCGGCCGGGGCGGTAGCGCGCGGCGAAGCGCAGCGAGGACCCGTCCAGGAGCGGGGTCGGCAGCAGACCGCGCTCCAGACGGCGGTTCTCCTGGGCGCGCAGCCGGCCCTCGGCGAGCCTGCGCTCGGCCGTGTCGGAGCGTTTGCGCTCCACGGCGTAGCGGATCGCGCGGCTCAGCAGCCTGCCGTCCAGCTCGTCGCGGAACAGGTAGTCCTGTGCGCCCACGCGCACCGCCTGCGCGCCGCGATCGGCGTCGCCGGAGGCGGTGAGCGCCAGGACGGCGTGCCGGGGCGCGAGCTCCAGTACGTGCTTGAGCACGGCGAGCTCGTCGTCACCCGCGCCCGACCGGCCGGGGGCCGACAGCGCGAGGTCCAGCAGGATGCAGTGGACGTCGTCGGTGAGCAGCCGCTCGGCCTCGGTCAGGTTGCGGGCCGTGCGGATTCGGATCGGCTTTCCGGCCGGGTCGAGGAGCTCGGGCACGATCGGCGAGCCGCCGGGGTCGTCCTCGATCAGCAGCAGCGTGAGGTTGGTGCTCTGGGTCTGGGTGATGTTGCGGCCGTCCTTGTCGACCGTGGCTTCCTTCGGCGGGACGTGCTCCGCGGAGGGGTCTCCGCCCTGGGACACGGTCTGCGCCTGGCCGCTCTCCGCGGCCGGGATCGCTCTCTGCCGCGGTACGTGCAGGGGCATTGTCCTGGGTTCCTTCCCTCCCCCCGAGGGCATGGTGGGTACGAGGGACCTCGCCCCACCGACCGGGACCATAGCGGTAGTCGGCATCGCAACGGAATGGTGTGACACAGGTCGCCCGGTCTTCGGCCACTGTCATATGCCGCTTTTCCTGGCGGAGTTGGACAGGACGGTCCCGCGGCCGGGATGACGTAGGTCACGCCCCGGGGTGGTTTTAGGGCGATTTGGGGTGCGGCAGGTCACGTGGCCCAGGTCACCGGGGCTCTTCAGTCCGCGTCGGGCCGTACCACGCCCAGGATGGGCATCGAGCCCGCTCCCGCGATCGTCACCGTACGCCCCGGTCGCGGGGCGTGCACGATCGCGCCGTCGCCGACGTACATCGCGACATGGCTGGCGTCGTCGAAGTAGATGATCAGGTCGCCCGGGCGCATGTCCTTGATGTCGACGTGCCTGAGCTGCTTCCACTGCTCCTGCGAGGTGCGCGGGATGGGCCGGCCGGCCGCCGCCCAGGCCTGGGAGGTCAGTCCGGAGCAGTCGTACGTCTTCGGGCCCTCGGCGCCCCATTCGTACGGCTTTCCGAGCTGGGCCGTGGCGTAGGCCACCGCCTTCCTGCCCGTCTCGGACGCCTTGCCGTTGATTTCCTTCAGGACGCCCGTGTCGAGCCAGGCCGTCTGTGCCTTCAGAGCGGCTTCCTGCTCCAATTGGGCCAGGCGCTGCTGCTGTTGCTGCTGCAGCTGGGACTGGAGCTTCTCGGCCGCCGCGATCCGCTGCTGGATCTTCTTCTTCGCCTCGGCCTTGGCCTTGCGGTTGGCCTCCAGCTCCTGCCAGCGGTCGGCGGCGTCCTCGGCGTACTGCTTCAAGTCCTGCTGGGTGCGGGCCGTTTCCTGGATCAGGCCCTTGGTCGCCCGCTCGCCCTCCAGCACCCGCCCCGCCCCGTCGAAGAACTGCTGCGGGTCGTTGCTCAGCATCAGCTGCGCCCCGGGCGGCAGTCCGCCGGTGCGGTACTGCTCGCGGGCCGCGGCGCCCGCCCGGTCCTTCAACTCGTCCAGTTTCTGCTGGCCCTTGACGATCTTCCGGGCCAGGTCGACGATCTCGGCGGACTGCTTCTTCGACTTCTCCTCGGCGGCGTTGTAGGCGTCCGTGGCGACGGCCGCCTCGTGGTAGAGCTTGTCCAGCTTGGCGCGGACGGCCTCCAGGTCCTTGTCCGGCGCGGGTGCCGCGGCGGGGGAGTCGCCCGGGGAGCTTTCCGGGGAAACGGACGGTGAGCCGGAAGGGGTCGGTGCGGGTCGCGCGTTGGCGAACGCCGTGCCCGGTGCTCCCAGCACAGTGACCGCGCAGACCACGGCCACGGACGCCGCGAGCACTCCGCTCCTGCCCCGCCCCATACTTCAGCCCCCAACCTGATTAACCGTCAGTAACCTACGGACGCCTGGGGGATCGTGCCACGCCTTGGCGCAAAACGACAGGGTCACGCGCGGCGGCTCGCGGACTGGACCCGGCCGGACGACAGTTCCCCTCCCCCTTCCGGGTCCGATCAAGACGATCTCCCCGCATGTGTGACGAACGGCTCACGGAGATCGTTCCCCGCAGGTGGGAAGGGGTGCGGTGGTCAGTTGCCCGGGGCCAACGCCTGCCAGGACACCGTGACTTCACCCTGGCGCCACCGCACGGGCCCGTCCGTCACGGGCCAGTCGGCCGCGAGGTCGCGCACCGCCCGGATCCAGCGCTGGCGGGCTCCGTAGGAGGCGTAGGGCGCCGCGGCCGCCCAGGCGCGGTCGAAGTCCCGCAGGAAGGCATGCACGGCCTCGCCGGGAACATTGCGGTGGATGAGCGCCTTGGGGAGGCGCTCGGCGAGGTCGGAGGGGCGCTCCAGGGAGCCGAGGCGGGTGGCGAAGGTGACCGTGCGCGGGCCTTCCGGGCCGAGCGCCACCCAGACGTGCCGCCGGCCGATCTCGTCGCAGGTGCCCTCGACGAGCAGGCCCCCGCGCGAGTGCCCGTCCGCCGGGGCGAGTCGCGCGCACAGCCGCTTCCAGGCGGCGGCGACCTCGCCCTCGTCGTACTGCCGCAGCACGTTCGCCGCGCGGATGAGGTGCGGCCGCCGGGAGACGGGGATCTCGAAGCCGCCGTGCCGGAAGGCGAGTCCCTCCCGCTCGTACGGCCGCGCGGCCATGACCCGGGCCGGCTCGATCTCCACGCCGACCACGCGCGCGCGTGGCGCAACGGTGCGCAGCCTGTGCAGCAGTTCGACGGCGGTCCAGGGGGCGGCGCCGTAGCCGAGGTCGACGGCCACCGGATCCGCGGCCCGGCGCAGCTCGGCGCCGTGCGTGGCCGCGATCCAGCGGTCCATGCGGCGGAGCCGGTTCGGGTTGGTCGTCCCGCGCGTCACCGTGCCCACGATCGGGGTCCCCCCGCTCGAGCGAAGCCGAGAGTGGGGGAGGGTCGCTGCGCGGGATGTCATGGATACGAGGGTATGCGGGCACCCGGGGGGCGATGTGCACCATGCGCTCGGGCCGGTGTGCGATGTGCGCCACGCACCCTGGTCGAACGGTTGAGCGAGAACCGGTAATGATTGGGCAAAGAGCGCGGCGGCGGAAATGGAGCCGCCCCGTCGGGCGTTGCCCCCTGAGGGGCGCAACGCGCCCTCGCCCGGCACGCCCGCAGCAAGGAGGAACGCCACGTGAGCCAGTACGTCAGCAGGCTCGGGCGTCGCTCTCCGGCGGCCTCCTCGCGACTCAGGCTGCACCGCCGGCCGCGCCGCGTCGCCATGCTCTCCGTGCACACCTCACCGCTCCACCAGCCCGGCACGGGTGACGCCGGCGGCATGAACGTCTACATCGTCGAGCTCGCGCAGCGCCTGGCCGCCCAGGGCGTCGAGGTCGAGATCTTCACCCGGGCCACCGCCGGCGGCCTCGCGCCGTCCGTCGAGCTGGCTCCGGGCGTCCTCGTCCGGCACGTCGACGCGGGCCCGTACGAGGGCCTGGCCAAGGAGGACCTCCCGGCCCAGCTGTGCGCCTTCACGCACGGTGTGATGCAGGCCTGGGCCGGTCACCGCCCGGGTCACTACGACCTGGTGCACTCGCACTACTGGCTCTCCGGCCACGTCGGCTGGCTCGCCGCCCAGCGCTGGGGCGTTCCCCTGGTGCACGCCATGCACACCATGGCCAAGGTCAAGAACGCCAACCTGGCCGACGGCGACACTCCCGAGCCCGCCGCCCGCGTCATCGGCGAGACCCAGATCGTGGCCGCGGCGGACCGGCTGATCGCCAACACCGCCGAGGAGGCCGACGAGCTCGTACGCCACTACTCCGCCGACCCGGCCAAGGTCGCCGTCGTGCACCCGGGCGTGAACCTCACCCGCTTCCGTCCCGGCGACGGCCGTGCCGCCGCCCGTGCCCGCCTCGGCCTGCCGCAGGACGCCCTGGTCCCGCTCTTCGCCGGCCGCATCCAGCCGCTGAAAGCCCCCGACGTGCTGCTGAGGGCCGTCGGGGTGCTGCTCGACCGGCGGCCCGAGCTGCGCTCGCGGATCGTCGTCCCGATAGTCGGCGGCCCCAGCGGCAGCGGCCTCGCCAGGCCCGAGGGGCTGCAGAAGCTGGCGGCCCGGCTCGGCATCGCCGACGTCGTGCGGTTCCGGCCGCCGGTCGGCCAGGACCAGCTGGCCGACTGGTTCCGGGCCGCCTCCGTGCTGGTCATGCCCTCCTACAGCGAGTCCTTCGGCCTGGTCGCGATAGAGGCGCAGGCGGCCGGCACGCCGGTGCTCGCGGCCGCGGTGGGCGGACTGCCGGTGGCCGTGCGGGACGCGGAGACCGGATTCCTGGTCCAGGGCCACGACCCGGCCGGCTACGCGCGCGTGCTGGCCCGCTTCGCCGACGACCCCGGGCTGCCGGACCGGATGGGCGCGGCCGCCGCCCGGCACGCCGAATCCTTCGGCTGGGACGCGTCCGCCGCCGCCACCGCCGACGTGTACACGGCCGCGATGCAGGCCCACCGGCGTCGCGTACGCTCCCACCATGGGTGAGGCAGAGCAGCGGCGTGCGACACAGGTCATCGAGGGTGTCCTGAAGGACGCCGAACTGGAGTGGGAGAGCCCCGAGCCCGGCACCTACGTCGTCAAGCTCCCCGGTACCCGCAAGCTGTCGACCACCCTGTCGATGATCGTCGGCCGCCACTCGCTCTCCCTGAACGCCTTCGTGATCCGCCACCCCGACGAGAACGAGGCCGGCGTGCACCGCTGGCTGCTGGAGCGCAACCTCAGGCTGTACGGCGTGAGTTACGCCGTCGACCAGCTCGGCGACGTGTACGTCACCGGCCGGCTGCCCCTGGCCGCCGTGACCGCCGAGGAGGTGGACCGGCTGCTCGGCCAGGTCCTGGAGGCCGCCGACGGCAGCTTCAACACCCTGCTGGAGCTGGGATTCGCCTCGGCGATCCGCAGGGAGTACGACTGGCGGGTGTCCCGCGGCGAGTCGACGCGGAACCTGCAGGCGTTCACACACCTGACCCAGCGTCCGACCGATTGACCCGGAAGCCAAGTCTTACCGGTTCCCGTGTGACCCCTTCCCGGACCAAGGGCTCCGTGGCATGCTCACCGCCAGGCGCGGACCTGAACGTCGTTCATATCCATGACAAGCCACCGCTGGTGGCGGCAGGGAGGGGCGGTCGGACATGGGCAACACGCACACGGGCGGCACGGGCATCAGCAGAAGACTCCTGCTCGGCAGCGCCACAGCCGTGGCGGCCGGCGCGGCGACCGGCGGCACGGCGACGGCCGCCACCCGGGTCGGTAGCGCGTCCAACCGCCCGGCGGCCGCCACGGTCCACCCCTCCGCCGGGCAAGTCCCGTCCATTTGGCGGGAATTCACCCGTACCCCCTTCACCCACCCGCAGATCCCGTACGTCGGCCGGGCCGGACACGGCGGCGGGTCGGTGCTCCTGCCCCGCCACCCCGTCGTGGCCGACGTGACCCGCTTCGGCGCCGTGGCGGACGGCACCACCGACTGCGCCCCCGCGATCAACCGTGCCCTCGCCGCCGCCGGCCGGGCCGGCGGTGGCACGGTGCTCGTCCCGCCCGGCACCTTCCGTATCGACGGCCTGATCCGCATCGGGCACTCGGGCGTCGTCCTGCGGGGCGCCGGCAGCGGCCGTACGACGCTGTACGCGACGAAGAACCTCACCGAACTGATCGGCGTGTACGGCTCCCGCTACGGCGGCGACAAGTCCTCCTGGTCCTGGGCCGGAGGCCTCATCTGGCTGGCCCCTCAAGCCCGTTGGGACTCGCTGGTCGCCGCGGTCAAGGCCGGGGCCTGGCCCTTCGAGGGCTGGACGGGCAACAGACGCGACGAGTGGACGACGCTCACGACGGTCGAACCGGCGCAGCAGGGCTCGTGGACGATCGAGGTCGCGGACCCCGCCGGCCTCGAACCCGGCCGGCTGGTCCTGCTCCGCCTCGCCGACGACGCCGGCCACACGCTCCTCGAGCACATGGCGGGCGGCGGCCCGGGCCCCCGGGCGTACTACTGGGACGACAAGACCAAGCTGACGTCGTACGTCCCCTACGAGTGGCCGGTCCGCGTCGCACACGTCCGCGGCCGCAGGGTCACCCTGGAGCGTCCGCTCCCGCTCGACGTCCGGCCCGAGTGGGACCCCCGGCTGACCACCCACGTCGAGGAGCTGACCGGCTCGGGTGTGGAGGGGCTGACCCTGGAGGTGATGGACACCCCGCAGTCCCCGCACCTGCTGGACAAGGGCTACAACGGCGTGGTCCTGCAGTGCGCCTACGACTGCTGGGTGGACGACGTGACGGTGCGCAATGTCGACAACGGCTTCGGCCTGGTCGCGGCCTCCTCCTGCACCCTGCGCCGTACGCGCGTGGCGGGCCGGGGCTCCCACCACCCGTACTTCTGCCGCGAGGGTTCGCACGACAACCTCGTCGAGGACTTCACGATCGAGCAGCGCACGGTTCCCGCCCCGCCGAACACCCAGCTGCACGGCATCAACGTCGAGGGACTGTCCTCCCACAACGTGTGGTCCCGCGGCGAGATGCGGATGGGCACCTTCGACAGCCACCGCGGCCTGCCCTTCGCCAACGTCCGCACCGACATCACGGTGAACAACAACGGCCGCCACGGCGGCGACCTCAGCGCGGGCCCCCTCTTCGGCGCCCGCTTCACCCACTGGAACATCCGCGTCACCAACGGCCGCGCGGGCCTGGTGAAGATCGACGGCCTGGCACCGTACTCCGCGACGGTGGGCGTCGGCCAGGTCACGGAGTTCGACCAGATCGACGTCCCCGACTTCACCGGCGACCTGCACGGGCGCCTGGAGCTGTACGGCACGACGGACGCCGTGCGCCCGCGCAATCTCCACGAGGCCCAGCGGGAGCTGCTCCGGCAGCCGGGTCAGCCCGCGCGGTAGCGCCCCGGCGTCACTCCCACCAGCTTCCTGAAGTGCCGGGTGAGATGGGCCTGGTCGTAGAAGCCGGTCGCGGTGGCCACCTCGGCCGGCATCCGGCCCGCCAGCAGCAGACGGCGGGCGCGGTCGACGCGGCGGGACATCAGGTACTGGTGGGGCGCGATGCCGTACGCACCGCTGAACGCCCGTACCAGGTGGGCCGGGTGGGCGTGCACCAGACGTGCGGCCTCCTCCAGCGTGACGCCCTGGAGCAGCCGCTCGTCCAGGAGTTCGCGCAGTTGGCGGGCGACCGCCGGATCGGCGCGCCCGGCCCCGGTGGCGAGCCGCGGCCGCAGATGGGCGCGGAGCCGGTCGCCGATGAGCGTCAGCCGGCTCTCGGCCTCCAGCTCGTCACCGGCGTGGGCCAGCGCCGTGTGCAACTGCCCGACGCGCCACCGCAGCACGGGGTCGCGCAGGTCGGGCCCGTCCACGGCCGGTCCGATCAGGTCCTCGCCGAGGCGGCTGGCGTCCAGATAGAGGACGCGCTTGCGGAAGCCGTGCGGGGTGGCGGCGGAGCCGTTGTGCGGGACGTGCGGCGGCAGCAGGGACACCGTGTCGTGCGGGGTGCCGTGCTCGTGCCGCTCCAGGTCGTACCGTACGGCCCCGTCGTCGACGATGAGCAGCGTCCACGCCTCGTGCACGTGCATCGGATAGGCGTACTCGGTGAAGTGCGCGTGGAAGACCTCCACGACCCCCGGGATGCGGGGGCGCCAGGCGGTGACCTCACGTTGCGCGGCCATGCAAAAAACGTACAAGACGGTACCGTGCGGCGGTCGGCAGTCTCGGGATATGAGCACCGAGACCCGTTCCGAGGCCCCTGTCCGTTTCGACACCAAGATCGCCGTCCTGCTGCGCGCCGACCTGGAGCCCTGGCAGCGCCTGAACGCCACCGCCTTCCTGGTCAGCGGCCTCGGTACGACGCTCCCCGAGGTGATCGGGGAGGCGTACGAGGACGCCGACGCGGTGCCGTACCTGCCGATGTTCCGCCAGCCGGTGCTGGTCTTCGAGGGCACGAAGGAGGTCCTGACGGCTGCGCACGGCCGGACGCTGTCCCGTGCCCTGCCCCGCGCCGTCTTCACGTCCGACCTGTTCACCACGGGCCACGACGACGCCAACCGCGCCGCGGTGCGCGCCGTACCGACCGCTGAGCTGGACCTGGTGGGGCTGGCCGTGTACGGACCGCGGAACGCGGTGGACAAGGTACTGAAGGGGGCGCGCATGCACCCCTGACGCCGGCCCGACCCCGGGCCCGGGGTCAGGCCGGGCTGACCTGCGGTCCGGGGTCAGGCCGGGCTGACCTCCGGTTCGGCGGTCGCCGGTGCCTCGGGCCGGGCCGTCTGCTGCGTCGGCAGCCGCCGCATCAGGACGGCGTACCCGATGCCCGCCGCCGTGCCGACGGCCGCGCACAGCCCCCACAGCCAGCCCGCGCCGAAGTGGTCGATGACGGCGCCGGACATCAGCGGGGCCACCAGGGCGGCGACGGACCAGGACAGGGTGTACATGCCCTGGTAGCGCCCGCGCCCCTGCACCGGGGACAGCTGGACGACGAGCCCCGTCTGGGTCGGCGCGTTGACCATCTCGCCGAGGGTCCAGACGCACACCGCGAGGGCGAAGGTGCCGACCGACCCGGCGAAGGCGGTGAGTCCGAAGCCGTATCCGGTGAGGAGGGACGAGACGATCAGCAGCCGCCGGGGGTCCCGGTGCTCGATGAAGCGGGTGAGCGGGATCTGCAGCACGACGATCAGGACGCCGTTGACGGCGATCGCCATGCCGTAGTCGGCGGGCGTGAACCCGGCCCTGCCCATGGCCACCGGCAGACCGACCGACCCCTGCTGGAAGACCAGGGCGACCAGGAAGGACAGGCCGACCACGGCCATGAAGCGCCGGTCGCGGAGTACGGTGCCGAGCCCGACGGCCTCCTCCCGGCTCTCCTTCCCGCCCACGGACGGCCCCGGGCGGGACTCGGGCAGCTTCAGGAAGACCACGATCGCGCAGACCATGGTCATCCCCGCCTCGATGAGAAAGCCGGCCCGGTAGCTGAACTCGGCGATGAAGCCCGCGACCGTGGAGGAGACCGCGAACCCCAGGTTGATCGCCCAGTAGTTGAGGGAGAAGGCGCGGACCCGGTCCTCCGGCCGGACGATGTCGGCCATCATCGCCTGCACGGCGGGCCGGGAGGCGTTACTGGCCATGCCGACCAGGAAGGCCACGGCGGCGATGGCGACGGGGTCGTGCACGAAGCCGAGCGCCGCGACGAAGACCGCGTTGGACGACTGGGCCACGAGCAGGGTCGGCCGCCGCCCGAGCCGGTCGGCCATCACGCCCGCCCCGAGGGAGGAGACCACACCGCCGAGCCCGTACAGGGAGGCGACCAGACCGGCGTACGAGGCGGAGTAGCCGCGGTCCAGGGTCAGGTACAGGGCCATGAACGTGGCGACGAAGGCACCGAGCCGGTTCACGAGGGTGCTGGTCCACAGCCACCAGAACTCGCGGGGAAGCCCGGAGACGGTCTCCCGGGCGGCACGTCTGAGACTGGCGACGGACATGGAAGGGCCCCCCGGGGTGGACGCGATGTAAGCGGCTCAAGTGGTGATCACAACTTACGAGTAGAAGGTCGCGGCGGGCCACTCAATTAACAGATGCCGTCAACTGTCCGCCTGCCGGGCGGCCACGCCGGGGCAGGAATGCGTGGATTACGCTCTGAGGCATGGCCGACGCACCGTACAAGCTGATCCTCCTCCGCCACGGCGAGAGCGAGTGGAACGCGAAGAACCTGTTCACCGGCTGGGTGGACGTCAACCTCAACGAGAAGGGCGAGAAGGAGGCGGTCCGCGGCGGTGAGCTGCTGAAGGACGCCGGCCTGCTGCCCGACGTGGTCCACACCTCCGTACAGAAGCGCGCCATCCGCACCGCGCAGCTCGCCCTGGAGGCAGCCGACCGCCACTGGATCCCGGTCCACCGCTCCTGGCGGCTGAACGAGCGCCACTACGGCGCGCTGCAGGGCAAGGACAAGGCTCAGACCCTGGAGGAATTCGGCGAGGAGCAGTTCATGCTCTGGCGCCGCTCCTACGACGTCCCGCCGCCCCCGCTCGACGACGACTCGGAGTTCTCGCAGGCGCACGACCCGCGCTACGCGATCCTCCCGCCGGAGCTGCGCCCGAGGACGGAGTGCCTGAAGGACGTCGTCTTCCGCATGCTGCCGTACTGGTTCGACGACATCGTCCCGGACCTGGCCGTGGGCCGCACGGTCCTGATCGCGGCCCACGGCAACAGCCTCCGCGCCCTGGTCAAGCACCTCGACCAGATCTCGGACGCCGACATCGCCGGCCTGAACATCCCCACCGGCATCCCCCTGTACTACGAACTCGACGCCGACTTCACCCCGGTCACCCCCGGCGGCAAGTACCTCGACCCCGAGGCGGCCGCGGCGGCCATCGAGGCGGTCAAGAACCAGGGCAAGAAGAAGTAGGTTGTGTGATCATGCCCCTGACCTGCGTTTACGGCGCGGGTCGGGGGCATTTTTACGGCCCGGGCCCACTGCGGGCCCTCAGTCCCCCGAGCCTCGCGGCCGGAGCGCCAGCCCGAGAGCGTTCCGGGCGCGGTCCCGGCTGCTCGGCATGAGGTGCGCGTACACCTTCAGCGTCAGGCCTGGACCGGAGTGCCCGAGGTACTCGCTGACGGCCTTGATGCTCTCCCCGGCGTCCAGGAGAACGGACGCGTAGAAGTGCCGCAGGGCGTGCATGCCGTGTTCGCGGGCAGCGGCGTGCTCGCGGCTCTTGGCCTTCGGAATGACACCTACCTTCGCAAGAGCGGGCTTCCAGTGGTCCTCGTTCAGCGACGTACGCCAGACGTGCCCGCCGTTGGGCCCACTGAAGATCAGGCGTTTGGTCACGGGCTGGCCGTTCGCCCGCATCCACGGCAACGTGACCTCGACCGGCGGGAAGCGCTTGATGTGCTTCTTCAGCGCCTCCGCCACGGGATCGGGCAGAGGCACGTCACGGAGCTTGCCGCCCTTCGGCGGTGCGAACACGGCCTTGCTCAGGCTCAGCTTGAGTTGCTGCACCACGTGCAGCGTGTTGGTGTCGAAGTCCAGCTCATCGACGCACAGGCCGAGGATCTCGCCCTGTCGCAGGCCGCAGCCGGCGCCCATGTCGACTAGCCGAGCACATTCGCGAGTTCGTGACACAACTCGAAGCGTCCGGCATGTCCGGCGCGTAAACCGTCTACCAGTGGCGCAGGAAGCGCACCGGTCCTCCCGGCTTCCGCATCGGTCGGGGAGACCGCTGCGGAGGGTGGCGCGGGTTCCCCGACCCGCGGGAGGTGTGCTGGAGGCGCACCCAGCTCACAGGGATGGAGGGGCGCCGTTTCCACCCGCGGGCCCGTACTGGCGCGCGCGGGGACCTCCCATCCCGTCCACCGTCGACCCAGGCAGAGCGGAGCAGACGCGGCCCATGGCGTCCAGGAAGCTCCTATAGATCGTCAAGCAGTCTGTAGGAGTTCTGCCTGTGAGGTGTTCGTACTGGTCAGGTGC
>NZ_JBEYZY010000069.1:0-18212 GCF_040646295.1 Streptomyces sp. NPDC046197
AGGTAGGAGGGGCGGTCGTCCAGCCAGCCGCGCATGGCCGGGTCGAGGGAGATGACGCGCGTGCGGCCCGCGAAGCGGCCCGGGCCCGGTTCCTCGACGGGCACACAACGGTGCTCCCAGTCCTCGGGTTTCACTTCGCCCACGGGGCGGGCTGCCAGACGGATCTGACGGTTGGTCGCGGACATCTCGTCTCCTGTCGTTCACGGGCCAACAGCAAGGATACCGACCAGTTGGTATGCCGGGGGTAGTGGCGTTCGCCACACGCCACGAGCGGGTCCTGCCGATCAGCGGTAGGTGAGCAGGTTCCGGCGCTCCCCGGCGAAGTGGGAGTGGTCGTTGAAGGTCAGCAGGCCGATGCCGGATCCGCCGGCCACGAGCGTGGTGACGGCGGCGTTGACCGCGACCCGGTGGAGGCCGACCGCCCCCGCGGCCGATGCGCCGAGGAGCCTTGCGCACAGCGCGGCCACCACTCCCCCGGACGTGACCACCACGGCGTCGCGGCCGGGAGTGAGGGAGGCGACCAGGTCGCCCAGGGCCGCGAAGGCTGTCTGCGAGAAGGCCGTCCAGCCGTCGTCGTCCGGGTCGTTCATCCACGCCTCCAGCGCCCGGTCCAGCAGGTGCTGCATGCCACGGGAATCTGCGAGCGCCCCGGGCGCCTGCGGGCCGTGGCGGTCGAGGAGACGGAGGTGGTCGTACTCGTTCCAGCGCGGGTCCCGGGCGGGGGCGCCGCCGAGTCCGGCCGCCTTCATCAGCAGCTCGGCCGTGTCGTACTGGCGGTGCAACGTGCCGCAGACGACGAGCGGGTCGCGCAGCCCGCGCCGCGCCAATTCGGCTCCCACGACGGCCGCTTGCTGTCGCCCGAGTTCCGAGAGCACGTCGTACGTCGGTGAACCGAACGACGCCTGGCCGTGCCGTATGAGGTGGATGACCGGCATGGGGGACCTTTCGAGGGGGACGAGGGCGGGCGTGTACAACGGGCCGCACGTCGAGCAACGGCCATCGCTACGGGGTGATGATGTGGCCGGTGCGCGGCGAGGTCCGCCCCGACTGGACCTCGCGCCAGACCCGTTCGAGGCTCTGGGGGCCCTTGCTGTGCACGAGGTCGACCCACCCCTCGGCCACGGGCAGGAACTCCTTCCACGCCTCGGCGAAACGGTCATCCAGCCCTTCCCGCCCCCAGTCGCCGATGCGCTTGCGCATCTGGTCGGGGGCGAAGAACATGCCCGGCCCCGTCTGTGCAAGGGTGCCGGCGGGCGCGGGTTCCTGGTTGGTGATGCCGACGACCACTTGGTGCACCAGGTGGTCGCCGAGGTGGGCGCTCAGCCGGGCGGACAACTGCTCGTCGCCCGCGAAGTCGGCGTACAGCGTCTGCACGCGCGCAAGCCGGGAGACGTCCTCGTAGGTCAGCACTCGGTCGTAGCAGCCAAGGCCCTCGGTGAAGGCGAGGTTGCGCGGCGAGGTCAGGCCGACCACCTCGCACCCCTGCCCCCGAAGCAGGTGGGCGGCGCCGTAGGCCGTCTTGCTCGAGGCGGACGACAGGATGACGCTCTTCGCGCCCAGCCAGGCGTTGTCCACGAGCCAGTCGGCCAGCATGAACGAGGTCCACAGCAGCGGGCGGTACAGAACGTGAAGGTCCTCCCGGCCGGCCTCGTAGGCGATGTCGCCGGTGGTGAGGGCGTATGCGTTGTAGGGCCGGGGCAGTGGTCGGCGATGGGGGCTGGCCTCCCGGAAGCCGCGCGCGTCAACGCGGTCGGGGCGGACCAGCAGGTGGCTCGCCGACGGGTAGTAGCCGTAGTAGCGGCTGCCGGTCTCGATGCCCTCGACCCGGGAGGCGACGACGTCGGCGAAGCCCCACAGGGGGACGATGCCCCAGCCGGCGCGGGGCGCCGGGAAGAACTCCCAGTAACGGAACGAGTCGCCGAGCGCGGCGTAGGTGACGTTGTTGGCGGTCAGGCCCACCCGGTCGACGCGCAGTAGCGCCTCGCCGTCCCGCACCTGCGGGACCGGTGCGTCGGCCAGCTCCGCGGCCGACAGGTCGTCGCGGCGCACGAGCAGGTTCCAGGCGGTGGCAGCGGTGGTCTTGTCCATGACCGGAACGTACTTGAATCCGGATTCGGATTCAATGCTGGGCTAAGATGCGCACATGCCCTGCCCTGACCCCGGAACCGAACACCCGTCCCCTCGCCGTGTCACCGAACAGCCTGCGCAGCCCCAGCCCGCCGGGACGCGTACCCGGCGCGGCATGCGCACCCGTGACGCCTTGGTGGCCGCGGCCCGGCGGATCTTCGAGCGGGACGGCTACCTGGACGCCCGCATCGCCGACATCGCGGCCGAAGCCAAAGTGGCCACCGGCAGCTTCTACACGCACTTCGCGTCCAAGGAGGACGTGTTCGCCGCCGTCCTCGCACGGCTGCAGGACGAGATGCTGCACGCGGGAGTCAACGACGGCGGTGACGACGGCGACGGCGGGCGCAAGGACCTGTGGCAAGGAGTCGAGGACGCCAACCGCGCCTATCTGGAGTCCTACCGCCGCAACGCCGGCCTGATGGCCGCCATGGAACAGGCCGCCGCCGTCGACCCGCAGTTCGTGCGAGTGCGGCTGGAACGGTCGCGCGTGTTCACCGACCGCAGCGCCGCCGCCATAGCCCGCCTCCAGCAGTTGGGCCTCGCCGACCCGCAGCTCGACCCTGACATCACCGCCCGAGCCCTGAGCGCGATGGTCAGCCGCCTGGCATACGTGACCTTCGCGCTCGGTGAGCCCGTGCCCTTCGACACGCTGGTCGAGACCGTCACCCGGCTCTGGACGAACGCGCTGCGCATGCCGCGCCACTGAGCCCGGCACCGGCGCGCCCTGCGATCCGGCTCATAGCCGGGCCGCCACGGCCGGTGGCTGACGGCGGCGCCGCACCCGCAAGGCTGACCGCCAGCACAGAGCGAGCAAGCCGTCAGTCGGCAGACGAGAGGTGACGGGCCACGAAACGCCGCATGTTCGAAGCAGGACCACGAGGCCTTCCGGGCTTCCGTGCGGGAGTTCCCGCACCGCCACGTCGACCCGCGCACCGACGAATTCATCGAAGCGGCCGCGATCCCGCGTGACCTGTGGACCGAGGCCGGCAAGCAGGGCTTCCTGGGGCTGGAGATCCCCGAGGAGTACGGGGGCGGCGAGGCGCGCGACTACCGGTACACCACCGTGCTGGCGCAGGAGCCGGCCAGGGTGAATGCGGCACTCTCCTCCTGCCCTGGGCATCCACACCGACACCGTCGCCCCGTACCCGGCCGATCTGACGACCCCGCGGCAAAAGCGCCGCCGGCTGCCCCGCTTCTGCTGCGGGCAGATCGTGACGGCGATCGGCATGACCGAACCCAGCGGCGCCTCCGATCTCGCGACCGTGCGCACCACCGAGGGACGCTGACACCTGAGTGCTCAACAGGCCAAAGACCCTCATCACCCACAGCTACTCGGCCGACCCCGTCGTGGCCGCCGCACGGACCAGTCCCGAGAAGAAGGCCCACGGCATCACCGAGTTCTGCGTGGAGAGGGGGACGGAAGGCTTCACCCGGGGGCGCAGGCTCGACGAGGCGGGGCAGACCGAGTCCGACAGCACCGACTCAGCAACCGCCCCGGTCCACCGGGCCAGATCGCCGCGGGAACCAGAACGCCCAGGCTCGCTGCTGCCCCATTGGCGCCTTCTCACCCCGGCAACCGCGGGTCGCCCGAGGATCGGGCCGAGCGGACCCAGACGCAATGAAGGCCCGGTGGACACCGGGCCTTCATTGCGTGAGTAGCGGGGACAGGATTTGAACCTGCGACCTCTGGGTTATGAGCCCAGCGAGCTACCGAGCTGCTCCACCCCGCGTCGGTCCGCTGAACTGTACGGCATCGACCCGGCCAGGCCCAATCGACCTCGGGAACGGCTCCTGCAGGCGGCCGGGAGCTGCCGCCCCGGACGAGGCCGTCGACCAGAGGCCGGTCGACCGAGCCACAGTGTGGTAGCTCGCCGTGCATGCCGGCGCGGCGCTCGAGCTCTCGCGTGGACGGAAAGCCGTCGAGTTCGTACAGGCGTCGCAGGCCTTGGCGTAGGCCTGCACAACGCTGAGCCGGTGACGACCAGGCCTCTTGTGTGCCGCGTTGCCGACGCCTGCGACATGCCCCATCGGCGATCAAGCAGTCAGTAAGTCGTGTGGTGCGCCACGAACGTACCGAGATACTCGTCGGACGGAAGCGCCTCATCGGTGAACAGACCCCGTTTACGCGATGTCGGATGCCAAGGCCTTGCGGGTGAGCCATCTGGTTCCATGCCGTACGTCCACAGGAGGTAGCACTCCTCGCCCCGCTGGGCACGTGCCAGGATCCCCGTGCGCGCGTAGAAGTACTTGTCGGGCCGCCCCTCCCAGTCCACCGGCCCTGACACGGAGGTCCAGGTGATCAGGGCACGTCCTTTCCAGATCGCGTCGATCTCACCTTCCGGCGGGAACACGTCCAGCAGGACGTCGATCCGGTTGGCTGCCACCAGGAACCGGGCGATCTCGAGGACGACAAGGCGAGCCTTCGGGCCACCATCGTTGTCCTCGCCCGCAGGCTCCACCCACTGCAGCCAGTGCACGGCCTTGGGCAGTTCCGCCCTCTCCTCGGCACGACGGGCGAGTTCCAAAGCCGCCTCCGGTGACTTTCGGAATAGCGCGTCGAATCGTGGGGTGCATACCCACAGGAGTGTCCAGCCGAGTTGAGCCAGTACACAGATCGCGAGAGTCCCGAAGACGAAGACGAACATCTGGCCCCTCAGTCGCTGTAGGAGGCCAGGACATTACTGACGCCTTGGCGTAGCCGCGACGCAGGAGGTCCTCCATCAGCGGCGCTGTGGGGGCGGTGGAAGTTGTAGTGGATGTTCCAGATCGCGAGTGCTTCTCTACGCTGGTCTTCGGATACCCAAGCGCGGGAGTAGAGGAACTCCTCGACAGGGATGCGGTTGTATCTCTCGACCTTCCCGTTATGTCGAGGCGTGTACGGGGTGATCCGCTGGTGGCGTGACCCGAGCAGGGCTCGAGCGAATGCGTCAGCGCGGTAGCAGGCACCGTTGTCGGTCACGACTCGCTCGATGTGGGTGATGCCGTGGGCAGCGAACCAGACTCGTGCCCGGTGGAGGAACGCGACGGCAGTGGCCGCCTTCTCGTCAGGAAGTTCTTCGGTGTAGGCGAGCCTGGAATACGCGTCGATGGCGGAATGGAGGTACACGTAGCCGCCGCGCTCGCTCTTGCCCTTGCGGCGCTCGACTGCCTTTGCCTGTTGACTTCCGCGACCGTGGATACGCCAGCCACCACCGTCGGGGATCCGGCCGGTCTTCTTCACGTCGACGTGCACCATGTGGCCGGGCCGTCGAGCAGTGATCGTCCGCAGCTCTCGATTGGTCTCGCCGTTGGGGTCGATGAACTTCCTTAGGTTCAGACCGAGGGCGGCCAGGTGGCGGGTGACCGTGCGACGCGAGACCACAACCCCGTCGACGGCGAGCTCGTGGGCGATGCGAGTGGCCGACCACTTGTGGGCACGCCGCATCTCCTCAATGCGTGTGACCACGCCGACTGGTGTCGCACTCGGCTGATGGTGCGGCGTCGAGCTTCGATCAATCAACCCGAGTTCGCCGTGTCGCCGGTGCCGGTTCACCCATTTCGATGCCGTTGCTCGGGAAATCCCCATCTCTGCGGCGGCATGCGCGATCGGACGAGTCTTTGCAACGCTCGATCAATCGGCGGCGACCCCCCACGGACAATGGTGCGTTCGCGTGGGTCATGGTGTGGTCGAGGCCGTACGGGACGCGTGGTGCCGTGCGCCGGTGACGATGAGTGAGACATTCTGCCCACCGAAGCCGAAGGAGTTGCTGAGCACGGCCTCCTGGGGGACGTCTCGTCGCTCTGCGACGACATCGAGATCGATGTCGGGCCCGACGCCGGCCGAGGTGAGGTTGCGAGTCGGCGGGATGACGCCGTGCTCCACGCTGAGGACGGCGATGAGCGCCTCGATCGCACCCGCCGCGCCAAAGAGATGACCAAGCGCCGCCTTGGGGGCCGTCACGGTGGCGCGGCCGAAGACCTGCCTGATCGCGCGCGCCTCGGCGACGTCGCCGACCGGAGTTCCGGTGGCGTGGGCGTTGACGTGGCTGATCTGCTCAGGAGCCAAACCGGCTTGCGCAAGGGCCTTCCGCATGGCCGAGATCTGACCGGAACCGTCGGCAGCGGGCGCCGTGATGTGGTGAGCGTCTGCGGCGATACCGGCGCCCGCGAGTACCGCGTGGACGCGCGCGCCTCGGGTGCTGGCATGCTCGGCGCTTTCGAGCACCACGACAGCGGCGCCTTCACTGAGGACGAATCCGCTGCGGTCCGCGGCGAACGGCCGGGACGCTGAGGCGGGTTCAGCGGTGTGCCGCGACAGTGCTTGTGCCTGGGCGAAGCCGGCGACGGTGATCGGGGTGATCGCGGCCTCGGTCCCGCCCGCGATGACCACGTCCGCCTCGCCGGCACGGATGAGCCTGGCTCCCAGGGCGATTGCCTCGGCACCGGAGGAGCATGCCGAGACGGGCGTGTAGGCCCCGGCCCGTGCGCCGTATTCGATGCTGATCAGCGCCGCCGCCGCATTGGGCATGAGCATCGGGACCGTGCGTGGCGAGACGCGCCGCGTCCCGGCCGCCTCGAGCACGTCGTCTTCCTTCAGCAGCGTCCGCACGCCCCCGATGCCCGTGCCGATCGATGATGCGAGCCGGTCCGGGTCGACCCGCGGAGCACCGGCATCGGCCCAGGCTTCCGCCGCCGCGGTGAGGGCTGCCTGCTGCGAGCGGTCGAGCCGCCTGACCTGCACCGGCAACAGCGACTCGGCGGGGTCGATCGCCATCGTCCCCGCGACGGTGTCGGGAAGGCCGGTGTCCTCTTGGCCTCGCAGGACGCCGCAGCGGATGCCGGACTCGCCGGCAAGCAGGGCTGTCCAGGTGGATTCCACGTCTCCACCGAGCGGTGTGATCGCGCCGAGTCCGGTCACGACGACTTCAGTCCGGTGCATGCCCTTCAACCTTTCTTGTATGCGATACAAGCAAGCAGGCATTGTTGTATCACATACAATTCAGGTGTGGAGAAGAAGCGAACTGAAGCTCGGTCAACGTCGGCTCGCTCGCGTGACCGCGGTCGCGCGACGAGGCGTCGACTGATTGAGGCAACTGCACAGCTCTGCAAGGAGCAGCCCGGCGCTCAGGTGAGCGTCGCTGAGATCGCGAACGCGGCAGGCGTCTTCCCCAACCAGGTCACGTACTACTTCGGCTCCAAGGACTCGCTGCTCGTGCACGCCGCCTTTCTCGGCTTGCTGCACGACGCCCGACGGATTGAGCGCATCGGTCGCCAAGCCCCCGATGCGGCGACATTTCGGCGCAACATCGCCCGCGCCGTACTGGCCATGCCCTCGCTCCCATCGGTCGCGCGAGCACTCGCCGCCGGGATCTCCAAGCCCGAACTCGCCCCCGTGGTCGACCAGCACCTCCAGTTGCTGTTCCGGCAATCCGAGCGCTTCGTGAGCCAGCTCATCGACGGTCGCGGCTGGAGGGCCCGTCGACCGCTCGACGTGGAGGCCAGGACGTTCTGGAGCACCGCGCTCGGCGCAGTGCTGCTCGTCCGCGCCGGGGCACACGGCACTGTCGCCGACCTCGACCTCGCCGGAGCATTGACCATCCACGACGAACCCGAGCCCGGCTAGCGCTCAGTCGAACGGTGCTGCGGCGACGACGTGCGCCCGCGCGGCGGTTGCCTTGTCGCGGTCGGCACGTTCGCCGTCGCCGACGAACTCCACTGTTGCGGCTAGAGCAAGGCTTCATGAACCTGCTTGCCAGCAACAACTAGCACGGCGTTATCGCGTGGATCGGCGTGAGGTGGGAGAGCTTGTAGCGCGCTCGTCTCGGGCGGCAGAAAGCAGTTTCCCATCGGGTCCCGAGCTTCGCTGTAGCGCAGGTTGACCCGTACTGAGCCTCCAGGGGCAAGCATCCATCGCGGGGCGGCGCCTGGTGTGGTCGGGGAGGCGATGGTGTCCTCCTCCTTGCCGTTGAAGGCACGGACCCAGGGATAGCCATCGAAGGTGCACGTGTGGCGTACGGTGTTGGTCGCGGTGAGCTGGGCCACAGCGAGATGCCTGGACGTCCTGTTCGCGGGTTCGTCGAGGCGGGTGAGAGTCCACTTCAGTTGCGCGGTTCCCCACCGCCTGTGAGGTGGTGGATGCACCGCTGCTGGTGGCGGCGTGCGGCTGACCGGTTCGACCTGGAACTGTGCCGCTACCGGCCACGGGCGACGGCACTGGTGGCCGCTGGCGTCTACGTCAACTTCTTCAGCCACCACTGGCTGCCCGACGCCCGCTGGCCCCTCGCGGCGCTCCTCGCGGCCGTCACGGCGGGCACTTCCGTACGCTTCAGCGGTGCGCGGGGTACAGCGGAGCATGCCGCTGGCGCTGTCGTTCGTCCTTATCGGGTTCTTCCTGTGGGGGGCGGAGAACCTCGCCACTTATGTGGGCGCCTGGCGCTACCCGTACCAGCTGCACGGCTGGCAGCCCGTCGGCGTCGGCAAGTTCGGCGCCTGGGCTCTGCTCATCAGCGTCACATTCGTGCTCGCGGCACTCGGCCGGTCAAGGACGCCATCGCTTACCAGGCCGCTCTCCACCTCGCGGCCACCCTCATCTGGGCACGACGCTGACCAAAGAGACAGAACCTAACGGTTGAACCCGTCGGCGGCATTCGGCCCATCATTTGCGGTGCAGGAAGTCGTGGCCCTGCAGATCTCCACCGGTGACTCGCCCGGGCCGGGCGATGTCGTACGCGACGTTATGGACAAAACACCGCCTACCGGTGCCAGGTACGCACTGCCGCCGCTAAGGCACTCGGGACGGCTTGCTCTGCTTGGTCCGCTGATGAGATTGCAGCTTTTGTCCGTCCCACATCACCGGCTATCGCTGTCGGATCCGTCCGTCCCTGGCTCTGGGAGTCGACTGGCGTGACTGTGCTGCGAGGCGGTCCTGCAGGCGGGCGTGGCGGAACTGATAGACCGCTCCGGCCTGCCGCAGCACACCCCGCCGGTGCGCGTCGTCGAGAAAGCCCATCAGCCGCCAAGGCAGTTCGCCCCGCAGAGCGAACCAAGACCGGGCGAGGAGGAACCAGCCCCAGGTGCTGGCCATGTGCGCAGGAGCCCTGAACCGGTCCACGAACCGGTCGGTGAGACCGATGGCCAGACCGCCCCCGAATCCGGCCGCGGCAGCTGTGGACACGCCGGTGGCGAGACCGAATCCGGGCTCTCCGACCAGCAGCCCGGCCAGCAGCCCGGATCCGAACGACTCAACCACGATCCGGATGGAGCTGATGAGCCGGTCGTCCCGCAGAACTGACGGCGGGCTCGGCGAGCGGATCGCATCGGCCGGGGTGTGCAGCCACATCATGGCCCCGAAGCCGATGCCCACCCCCACTCCGGTTCCCAGCGTGACCGTTAGTGCCGCCGTCGGTCCGCCCGCGAAATCCGCTCCGAGTTGCGCGGCCAGACCAATGGTGAGCAACGCTCCGACGCCGGTCACCAGCCCGATCAGCAGGCCTTGAGCGATCTTCTGGCTGAGCAGCCGCAGGCGCCCTCGCACCCGGAGGTTGACGTATCCGGGAGGCGCGGGCAAGGTGATCGCCAATCCGGCCCCCAGCCCGCCTGCGACGCCGGCCGTGAGACCGACCGCGAGGCCGACACCGACCGCCATACCCAGCCCCGCGACCAGGCCGGACACCAGCTGGAATGCAAGCGCCACCAGCCGCTTTCTGGCCGGGGAGAAGACTTCGTGCAGCCTCCACCAGGCAAGGTCCCGGGTCTGCTGCTCCTGGAGCTGATGGGCGAGGAAGGCCAGCCACCTCTGGGCCGGTTCCGGCGAGTACGGCGACGTGTCCGGCCGAGGGCGCCCCACCACGGGCGGCGGCGCCAGATCCTGGGTGTAGGCTGCCGGGACGAACGCGTCGAGCAGATGGTCTTCGAGGGCTGACCTATTGGGAAACCGGTCGTGTGCGAGCAGTTCGGCCGGATCGGTGCCAGGCGCGGAGTAGACGACGCGGGCGAGGGCGGCCATCAACGGGGACGACAACGCCTGAGCCAGCGGCCCCCCGGAGTAGGCAGCCAGGTGGGTCAGCACCGGAGCCCATCGGCTGTCACCGGGAACACTGTCGGCTGACAAGAATGCAATGACCTCTGGCACGTCGACCGGTTGCAACTCCACCACCGCTGCGGTGGCCAGCGCCATGCCGCCGAGGGCGACGGCGGTCTGGTACTCGGCATTGCGGCATGTGATCACCAGGGGATGCTCTGGGGCAAGACGGTTGAGAGCGTCGATCGCGGCCGCGTGCAGCCCGGCGGGCATCTCGTCCAGACCGTCCAGGACAGGTGTGATGTGGCCGTCGGCAACCAGGCGCCAGGCGACCTCGGGGCCATAGACGTCGGTGTTGGCAAGGGCCGGGTAGTCCTCGACCAGCCGCCGGGCCACCCAGGTGTGCAGGTGTTCGGCGTGCGGGTCCCATCGGGACAGGGTGAGCAACACCGCTACCGGTCCGCCGTGGTGACGCCGGTACTCCAGCAACCTCAAGGTGAGTTGGATGGCCAGCACCGTCTTGCCCGCCCCGGGGTCGCCGAGCAGGACCATCCGCTGCCTGGGCAGCCGGATGAGTGTGGTGACGAGCTCCTCGATGCCGCCGTGCAGTCGCAGCCGCAGGGGCCGGCCGCCCACCACGCCGTCACCGAGGACCGCGGACGCGGGCGCGGACACCGGCCGGTCGGTGGAGGCCCACCTCAGACTCAAAGTGTGCGGCCCGTGCAGCATCCGTATACCCGCCTCGGCGGTCCACTGACGGTGCACTGTCTGCGCCAGTTCCTCCACCGCCCGGCGCAGGCGCGCGGCGTCGTCAACTGAGGAGGTGGACGAGGCCGTCGCGGCGCGGTGACGGCGTACCTCCAGCGCCGCGGCCACGGCGGCTGATATCGCTGCGGCTGGCCAGGCCAGCCATAGGTACGGCTTGACCGCATCGGGTACGACGGCGATGGCGATGTTCGTGGCGACCGGGAGCACCAGCGCAGTGATGATGAAGCCCAGCACGGTCGTGAACCGCGAGGGAGACCTCATGTCCTGACACCCGCTTTCCAAGAGCGAGTGCAGGGAAAGAGGGAGCGGAGCACCGTAGGTGACAGGCGCATGGCGTTCATGGGCTCCTTCTCAGTACAGCGGCGTTCAACGGCACCAGCATCGGGCACGACGGGGCCCTCCCGGATCAGGGGATTCCCTAGTAGTTCATCCCTGACAATTGGCAGACGAGCTCGTACGGGCACCGCCTGCGTCGTTTTGCCGACTCCCCGAAAGTCGCCCAGTCGAGCGGCGACCTCACTATGCTTGAGCCGGCCGCGCGGGGCGTCGACGAGAGACCCCACCGGCCGAGCTGTCCGGGAGGAGACGAGGCAGCCGTGGGCGGACAGGATGTACAGCAACGCTGGGACACAAGGCCGTTCTGGCGGTCGGTTGGTCGGCCGGGACGCCGAAATTGAGCAATTGACGGCGCTGGTGACGTCGGCGCTGGCCGGCCGCAGCGGCGCTGTGGTTGTACGCGGTGAGGCCGGTATCGGTAAATCCGCCCTGCTGGCGACGGTCGCCACGGTTCCCGGTGTGGTCCCGTTGAGTGTCAGCTGCGTGGAAGGTGAGGCCGAACTGGCCTTTGCCGCTCTCAGCGGTCTGCTGAGGCCGATCACTCACCTCATCTCCCGATTACCGGCGCCGCAGGCCCGCGCCTTGGCCGTGTCCCTTGCGTTGGCCGAGCCCACGCCCGGCGAGGGCGCGCCCAGTGGCATTGCCATCGGTATGGGCACCTTGGGGCTGCTCGCGGAGGCTGCGCCGGTCGTCGTCCTTGTCGATGACGTGCAGTGGATGGACGAGGCGTCGGCGACCACGCTCAGCTTCGCTCTACGGCGACTGCTCGCGGAGGGAGTCGCCGTCGTCATGGGGGCACGTTCGGGCGTCCCGTGCCCAGTGGACCTCGGCGGTCATCCGGTAGTCGATTTGGCCGGACTGGCCGATGAACCCGCACGGGAGCTGGCTTGCCGGGTGCGTGGCACCCCGGTCGAGGAGAGCGAGCTCGAACGGCTGATGTACCACACCGGCGGCAACCCACTGGCCTTGATCGAGCTGTCCTCGTCCGGGATACCCGTCGGTGGTGTGGGCGCAGCCGAACCGCCGCTCCCTCCACCACGTGCTCTGATCACCGTCTACAGGCGTCGACTGGCTCCCCTTCCGTCCGCCACCCGGTCGGCCCTGCTGGTGTGCGCCACCAGCTACACTGCGGACGCGGCTGAGATCGAAGCGGCACTAGGGCAGGGATCCCTGAATGACCTCGAGCCCGCCGAGGACGCCGATCTCGTACAACTGGCCCGTGGCCAGGTGGCGTTTACTCATCCTTTGATCCGCTCCGCGGTCTACTACGAGGCCTCGCCGGCACAACGCAGGAACGCTCATGCGCTGCTTGCCCGTTCGTTGACGGACCAGGGCGCCGTCTCGGCAGACCAGCGTGCCTGGCATCTGTCCGCCGCCGCGCTCGGCGCCGACGAGGAGGCAGCCAGCGCCCTCGCTCGGGCCGGCGACCGGGCCCGCATGCGCGGAGCCCTTGGCGCCGCCCGCTCCGCCTATCTGCGTGCAGGTGAACTCACCCATGACGCAGAGCTCCGCGCCCGTCGCACAGTGGCCGCAGCAACCAGCGCGCACCTTGCCGGCTCTCCGGAGACCGCGCTCACCCTGCTTGCCCAAGCGCTGGAGTGGACCAGCGATACACAGCTGACGGCAGATATCCAACACGTGCGCAACCAGATTCAGTTGACCCGGATCGCCCCCCGCCAAGTATTCGCCCAACTGACCGAAGCCGCCGCGACGGCCCGGGACACAGCACCGGCCACCGCAGCCAACCTGCTGGCGACCGCCGCAGCGGTGGGAGCCATCGGCGGCCTCGTTCCGCAAGCGCGGACCGCCGCTGACGACGGCCACGCCCTGGCCCTCGCCACCGACGGAGCCGACACCATGGCCACAGCAGTGCAGCGCATCCATACTCTGCTGCTGGTCGATGAGATCGGTACTGCCACTGCGCTGCTCGACGACTGCCTTGAGCACCTCCTGACCGCCGACCCACTGGTCCAGGGCGTCGAGCTTTTCGGTTTCGGCTCCATGGATCTGATGTGGCTGGACCGCCACACTTGCGCCCGCCGCCTGCTCGAGCACGGATTGCACCGCCTGCGCGGCGCCCAGGCATCGGAGCGCCTGCCAACCTTGATCAGTGTCCTGGCCGAACTCGAGCTGCGGCACGGACGTTGGAATGCGGCCTACGCGGCAGCGGCGGAGTGCGTCTCCCTCGCCACCGAACTCAACCAACCGCTCCTGGTCGGCTACGCAGCCAGCACCCTGGCTCAGATCGAAGCCGCACAAGGTCACCGGGAGCGCTGCGAGCAATACGCCACACAGGCACTGAACCTGCTCGAACCAGCAGGATCCGATCTGGTCACGCCCTATGCCCTCCTGGCCCTGGCACAACTGGAACTAGCGCTGGGCGAGGATGCCCGGGCCGCAGATCGGCTCACCTCTCTGCACAAACGCGTGAGCGCCTTGGGAGTGCGCAATCCCGCGGTCTTCCCCTACGCCGCAGACCGGGTTGAAGCCTGCCTTCGGATCAACCGCCCCGACCGAGCGCGCGCCGCCCTCGCCGACCTGGCCGGCAGCGTCACCGACGCCGCACCCGCCACCGTCCGCGCGTCGCTGGCACGCTGCCAAGCCATGCTCGCCAAAGACGAAGACCAAGCGGAGGAGTACTTCGCCATCGCACTGGACCTCCACGCCCTCTGCCCCGACCGGTACAACACCGCACGCACGCTGCTCGCGCTCGGCCGGCGCCGCCGTCGGGCGCGACGCAGGGCTCTGGCACGGGAACAACTCGAAGCCGCGCTGCTCCTATTCCGGCAACTCGGTGCCACACCCTGGCTGCACCGCACAGAAACAGAGCTGCGCGCGGTAGGCGGACGACGCACCGACAACACCAAAGAACACGTCGAACTCACCGCACACGAACTACAGGTAGCGCGGCTGGTCGCCCAAGGCACAACTAACCAGGAGACGGCTGACGCATTGTGCCTATCGGTCAAGACGATCGAGTACCACCTGGGCAACATCTACGCCAAACTCGGCATACGCTCACGCGTCGAACTCACCCGATGCTTCATCGACGCAGAGCCCTGACTCGGGGCAGTACATCGGTCCCCGGACGGTGTCATCGGGATCTCCCGCAGCGAGACGCCACCCCCGACCAGGAGCTCATAGAACTGGAGGCGCCAGTTGATGCAGTCAGCACGCAGCGCATAGATCTCGAAGGCGTTCCTAGTCGCGCCGCGTCGTAGCAGCCACAGGAGATCCGTGAGCCGGACGGGCCCAGCGAAACCGCCGAAGCTGTCCGATGACCAGTTCGCCGAGCCGGAGAAGGAGTTGGTACTGGGGGCCGCCGAGCACGGCTGGGAAGAGCAGCGGTGGACCCTGGCCCGGATCAGAGCGCTGATCGCCTGGAAGTGCCGGATCGACTGTTCCTCGGCCGGGGTGAGTCGGCTCATGCACTGGCACGGCTGGTCCTGGCAGTGTCCCGCCCGCCGGGCTGTGGAGCGCGACGAGCACGCGGTCGAGCTGTGGAAGAAGGATGTGTGGCCGCAGGTGGAATGACTGCGGCGGCGCTGGGAGCCTTCATCGTCTTCGAGGACGAGGCCGGGTGCTCGATGACACCGCCGCGCGCCGTCACCCGGGGCCGGCGTGGGCACACGCCCGTGGTGCGGGTACGTGGCCGGTCCTGGCGCCGCTGGTCGATCGCCGCCATGTGCTGCTAACCAGCACGGAGAGAGCAGCCGCAGCAACGGTTAGGCGGTGACCGCGTGCTTCGCGGTCGATCGTGGTGACTGTGTTGTCCAGGAGCAGATCGATCTCGTGGTCAGTGTCCCACTGCGCAGGGTGCACGAAGAATGCCTCGCGCTCCCGCTTGCCCATCAGGTACCCCCTGGACAGCGGCGGCCGCTCGTACGGCGGATCCGGCTCGTCCCCGAAGAGCACGATAGGGCCGTCGAAACCGCGCTCGCGCAGCGCTTCGGCGGCCTTGGCCCCGGCCAGGCTCGCCCCGACGATCACGAAGGTCGGTTTCGCCCTCATCTCGGTCCTGCCTCTCCGCGTGGTCGCCACCCGGTCGTCCAGGCCGGCTGCGAGTTTCGCGGCCGGCTCGTCCCAGCTGCCAAGGTGACGCCCGCGGCCGTGCAGGCGGCCAATGCGGCCGAGAGAGGCGATGGGCACGGAGCAGCGCGATGTCCGATCTGCAACAGGGCTGCCGGCAGGCCATGGCGGGCCTCGGCGATAGCACGGTCAGAAGCCGGGGGCGGAGCCGGCGAAGAACCACAAGGCGGCTGTGTACCACGTCAGTGCGATGGCGGTGACCAGGGCGCCGCCGGCGGCCGGAAGCGCCCAACCGGGCAGTCGGCGGCTGTGTAGCACCAGCACCTTGGCGACGAACGCGCCGTACAGGACGCAACCCGTGATGGAGTGCACCGCCACTCGGCTGCTCGTGAACTCAACTCCATAGGCGGTGAGGCAGTGGTAGGCGATGGGCAGCGAGAGCAGGAAGGCAAGGAGGCCGATGAGCCGGTGTGTGGGGTGCACCCGGTGCGGGGCGGCCCCCGCTCCCGGTAGGCGCCGGTACATCCACAGCCCGAGCAGCAGTTGGACGACCGCGAGTGCCATCAGAGCGCTACCCAGGCGTGCCTTGAGATCGTTGACGCCGACACCGTGCCGCCCGAACAGGCCGCTGGTGTAGTCGGGGGTGTGCGTGCGGCCGAACGCATACACCCCCACCGCGACCGCGACCGGCAGCAAAGCAGCCAAAAAGCCCGCCACCGTTCGTGCGGGACGCCGCATCCGCGCGCCCGTGTGCCCGGTCATCAGTCCCGCATCAATCGGGTTCGACCTTGCTGCCGGATGCGTTTACGACGTACCACTGTGGCGCCGGACGCGCTGGTTTCCTCGCCGTTGGTGTCACCGGCCGTCGTGTCACCCGCGAAGCAGTGCAGCGGGCGCCCGGTGTAGGTCACTTGAGGGATGCCGTTGGAGAGTTTCGAGGTGCTGATCGGGTTGCTCCTGGCAAACGGGTCCGCCTTGGGCGTGCCGGAGGTGAGCGGCGGCGGCCAGGCGAACGCGCATGCTCCGCCGCCGGTCGGCGTAGTCGCCTGGTCGGCCTCGGGGAGGTAGAGCGTCCGGCCCTTGGCGTCATCCAGGATGGGGCCGAGCTTGCTGAAGTGCACCGTGGCCGTGCCAGTGGCAGCTGTCGCGCTGCCGGGTGCGGCCGAGCCGATGCATACGGGGATGCCCGCTGACAGCGCTCCAGATGTGGGCCTGGCGCAGGCGGACGAGATCGTTCGGCTCGGACAGCCGCTTGCAGCAGCAAGCGGCACGGCGGAAACCGCCGGCGCTGTCGCCGCGGCCATTCCTTTCATGAGCGCTCCATGGTGTCGGACGGCGCATCCAGGCAGCCGCGGGAAACGACCCCAGCGGATCTCTTCTCCCAGTTGGGCCCGGGTGCTCGGGTCCTGTCCATTCCCACTGGCCCGCCTGGTCGAGCGGCTGATGCGACAGGCCGGCCTGGCCGGGATCAGCCCCGGCAGGAGCAAGGGCTTCACCCGCCGCGACCCGGACGCCGAAGTCGTCCTGGTGAGGATGCGGTTGAGGGGTGGTATATCCCAAGACGCGGACGCCGGCCGGTGCGGTGACCGCAAGTCGCTCGTCGCGCAGTTCTCGGGGTCCAGGGGCTGTCAGGTCAGGTCCCGGTCAGCTCGCTCGGTGGTGGAGCAGGACGGCCCGTAGCTCGTTCTCGGTGATCTGCTCGGCGGGGCGGTGGAGCGTCCAGCGGTGGGCCTCGCCGTCCATGGGCAGCACCTCGACGACGGTCTCCAGCGGTGGGTAGCCGACTTCGCCACGGATGAGTGGGCGGATTATGACGGCGGTGTCGTCGTCCAGGCCGAGCAGGGCGCGTACGACATCCTTCAGTTCGCGGAGGTGCGGGCTCGGCCAGGCGATTCCTGGGCGCGGTTCCAGGTACATGGGGGTACTCCTTGGTCCGGTATGAGGGGCGGGCGGCGCAGATGGCGCCGGTGAGGTCGGCGGTGTGTTCGGCGACGAAGCCGATGTCGCAAGCGTTGCGACTGGCCCCCCTCTCGACGATGTCGGTGTCCGCGGGCGGGGTGTGCGGCAGCCGCGGCACGGCTGGGGGTGGCGGTGCCGGTCGGCGGGACGCCGACGGGTGCGCCCGGCCGGCCTCTGTTTGCGTCCAGCATCCACACCGCTGTCCTCCTGCGGCTCGCGCAGCGTGGTAGAGAGTGGTCGGTGGTCAGGCCGAGCGAGGGGGCTTCGGCAAGCAGCAGGGCGTGGAGTGCCTGGGCCGACACGAAATCCTGGCAACCGGTGAGCACCCGTATGAGCGCCCTGCGGTGCCATGGCGTTCTGTCGTGGTAGGCCGTGCGGCGGTGTGTGGCTTTGCCGGTCCCGCCGCACCCCGAGCCAGGACGCGGGCATCCCGGGCGGCTGTGTGGCGGTGGTTCAGTTGGGTGGTGTGCGGGTGATGGCCCAGTTGGGTGTCCTGACGGGCGGTCGGGCAGCGCGGGGTTGTCTGGTCACGGTCACCTGCCAGATGGCGAGGAGCAGCAGCGTGCCGATTTCAGCGAGGAGGCTGAGGACGGCTTGTGGTGCGGGCTGCAGACCGTGCTCGGTGAATCCGAACACTCCTACGGTGCGCGAAGCGGTGAAGCCGCCGAGAGCGCCGAGCGCGACGCCTGCCGCGGCGATCCTCAGCAGCAGGGGTGGTGTCCCGATCAGCAGCAGGGCAGCGAGGGCGATGGAAGCGCTGGCCTGGAGCAGGAACAGGGGACCGATGATGTGAATGAAGCGGTATCCGTCGATGTAGAGCTGGGCGTGAATGTATCCGCTGGCGGCGAGGGTTGCAGCGGTCACCAACCGCAGGGTGGGGACGAGGAATCTTTGGGTGTTCATGCCAGCCTCTGATCCTTGATGGCCAGTTCGCGGTCGCCTTGGCGGTAGCCGACGCTGCGGATGCCGAGTGCCTCTTTGAGCTGCCGGGCAG
>NZ_JBEYZY010000070.1:0-15863 GCF_040646295.1 Streptomyces sp. NPDC046197
ATCGCTTCGGTGAACGAGCCGGCCACGTCCGTGTTCGCCGGGCCCTGGAACCCGATATGGCTGTCGGAGACCTGTACGAACCTGAGCGCCCCGCTTTCCGCGGCGGCGGCCCCGGCGAGGCCCTCGGGGTTGATGTCCCGGGAGCCGGCGATGTGACTGATCACCTCTCCACCGGCCACGGTCAGCACCAAGGCGCCCCCGAACCAGCCCGCGTGCCGCATGAGCTGACGTCGAGTCATGCCGTTTTCGGTATGGGGTTGACCGGGGTCGTCGGACGGTGCTGCGTCGTGGCTGTCGTAGTGGTCGGTCATCGGGTCACCTCCACGGTGGCGGTCATGAACGGATGGATGGTGCACAGGTAGGCATAGGTGCCGGGCTTGGTGAACGTGTAGCTGTAGGTGGCGTGGGTGGCCAGGAATTGTGCGTGAGTCGGCTCTCGTCCGGCTCCACGGACGGCGGGGGTCCCACGGTTCGGTAGATATGCACTTTTTGTGAGACCTCTTGGTGTCGCCGCAGATCAGCCGGCCTTCCGGGCGCCGCGCGCGCTTGGCCCTGGTGGTGCCGTAAGGCCCGGCAGGGATGCCTCACCCACGACACTTACGGAGCGTCATCAGTACCATTCCGTGTGTTACAGGACGATGCCGTACATGTGCGCGATGATCGGCCTATGCCCTGGAGTTCCCGAAAACGTGGTCCAAGGACCGATCCGGATCGCTCCGCGCACCGTGTCTCTGATAGGGGGACCCTTTCGAGCACAGATGAGGAACTGCTGCGCACTCTGTACGCGGAGCATGCAGGAGCCCTGTTCCACTACGTACTGCGACTGACCTCGGGAGATCGGCAATGGGCGGAGGACGTGGTGCAGGAGACACTGCTCCGGGCGTGGCGGCATCCCGCCGCTCTCGACCCCTCACGAGGCCCGGCCCGGGCATGGCTGTGCACGGTCGCCCGGCATCTGGTCATCGACGCCCACCGGGCCCGGCAGGCCAGGCCGGCCGAGATCGGCGGCGAGGCGCTGGAGCGTGCCGCCGAGCAGAAACCGGGCGAGGACGAGATCGAGCAGGCACTGCAGAGCTGGGCGGTCGCCGACGCCGTCCGGTCGCTGTCCCCGGACCACCGCGCCGTCCTGCTGGAGACCTACTACCGGGGCCGGACCATGACGGAGGCAGCACGGGTGCTGGGCATCCCGCCGGGCACCGTGAAATCGCGGACGTACTACGCCCTGCACGCCCTGCGGCTGGCGCTCCAGGAACGGGGAATCGAGCCATGACCGTGGCGTGCTGGAGGTGGCGACCATGAGCGCGGAGCACGACGACCTCCGGCCGGCGCTGGGAGCATACGTCCTGGGCACGCTGCCCTCGGCGGAAGCGGAGCGGGTACGCGCCCACCTCGCGGAATGCGCCGAGTGCCAGGCCGAACACGCCCAGCTGGCGGGACTGCCCGCGCTGCTGGCGACGGTGACCCCGGCGGAAGCCGCAGGCCAGACGGTGCTGGCGGCCGACGGGAACCTGGCCGACCGGCTGGTGGCACGGGCAGCAGAAAGCGCGCAGGGCTCCTCGCCCGAACCGCACGCCGTGCCCGCGGTGTCGCGGACGCCGGAGGGAGGTGTGCTGGAGAGACTGCTCCAGCAGGCCGCGACCCGGCGCCGCAGGACCTGGCGTCTGCAACTGGCCGGCGCAGCCGCCTCGCTGACGTTCATCGCGGCAGCGGTCGGCGGCACATGGCTGGCAGCCATCGGCAGCGTGGGCAGCGTGGCGGCGCCGCCCGGCCCGAGCGCGCCCACGGCCTGGCGCACCTTCTCCGGAAGTGATCCGACCACCGGCGTCTCCGCCTCAGTGAAGGTCTCCCCCTCTGCCTGGGGCAGTGTCCTGCAGGTCTCCGCCAAGGGGGCACCCGCCGGAATCACCTGCCGACTGCAGGCGGTCGGGCCCAGCGGAGCCAGGGCGGACGGCGCCACCTGGCGGGCAGGCGAGTACCCTCCCGGCACCACGATCCCCGGGGCGGTTGCCATGGCCCCCGGGGCCATCGAGCAATTCGAGATCCTCGCAGGCAACGGCCAGAAGCTGGTCACAATCCGAGCGTGAGGCGAGGCCAGGGTCGTCATGTCACTGGGCCGGCCGGGCCGCCCAATGACATGACGACAGCTGCCGGGTGGGGCCAGGCAGTCCACGAGAAGCGAGCCGCCTCAAAGACTGGTGGACCAGACTGCAGGAGCGCACACAGGGTGTCCAGCCGACGGCCATCGGGGAGGCTTGCGCTCGTGACAGCGGCTGCGCAGGCACGCTCGTGACCGTCGTCGACCGATGCCACCACGCCGCACGGCTCCGGAATCCGCGAGATCGTCCGACAACGCACCCGATGGATGAGCGCTGCGACCTCGGAGGCCGACACCGGCGCCTCTGCGGCCGAGGGGCTGATCGGCGCCACGCACGCGAAGGCGGCTCGTGGTCGAAGCGGCTGCCACCGGCCGCAAAAGATCATCTGCGCGGCGGGACTGATAGAGGTGAAGGCCGTCCGGGGGCACAACCATGCGGTTCACCAAACGGGTGGCGACCTCACTCGCCTTTTCCTCCGAAGACCGTGCAGACCGGAGAAGACCATCCAGGAGCCTTTTCCGCGATGGTGCGCTCGACGGGAGCGCGGAGCGAGGCGTGGACGGTGAGTCCTGTGCCGCCGGCTCCGAGGCAGCTCCTGTCCGCGAGGACGTCGAGGTCCAGCTCGGTGCACGTGGCCACGATGGCGTGCTCGCGTGCGGCTCCACATCGTGGATTCCGCCAGGCAGGCGAGATCCACAACAGCGTCCCCTCATCCGCCGCGATGATCTGCAGGTTTACACCTTCACGGCGGACCTTGCCCGAGAAGTGGCCCTCCAGCCTGGACCCGGTCGGTCTCGGTGACGGTTCCGTCCAGCAGCACGTGTCCGTCGCCGTGGTGGTTTGTGAGTGCCTCCGTCAACGACGGCGCGAACCTTCCGAGCAACTCGATCGTGTCGTTCACGCAGCGCCAGGCCATGGCGGGTCCAGGCTGTCCGCACGCCGAGGGCCGCGATCGAGCCGAGACGCGGGCAAGGACGTTCGTCCGGCTCTGCGGCGCGGCGTTCCCGCAGGGCCGTCCGGACGACCACGGGCGAAGGAAGAAGCTGCCGGTGCCCAATCCGCCCGAGTACGGCATCGAGCTCTGACAGAGGCGAGTGAGCCCAGCCAGGCCGCTGGCATCGACGTGATCCGCAAGAAGTCGAGCAAACGGGGTGAACAACTCGAACCGTTCGGCATGCGTCGCCCGTGAAACCACATGAGCGCGCCCATGCAGGATCCGGCCTACCGACAACCCGGAAGTTTCTGGTGATCTCCGCCTTCCGGTCTCCGCACACCCACAGAAGAGCCAGAAGACCATGTTTGTGACCGACTCCCCCAGCCCGAGTTCACTGCTCGGCCAGCCCTGCCGCCACGAGGCGCTGCTCACCCTGCCCGCGCAGGAGGCGCACGTCTCCGCCGCCCGTCACTTCGCGGCTGATCTGCTGGAGACCTGGAGCGTGCCCGCCGGCGAACGGGACTCCGCCGTTCTCATCGTCGACGAACTCGCCACCAACGCCGCCCAGTACGGCCGCGAACGCATGACCCTGCGCCTCGCCCTCGACGACGGCACTCTGCACATTGTGGTCACTGACTCCGGCATGGCAGTGAAGCGCCATCGCCCCGACATCGCCTCCGACGAACACGGCCGCGGCACCGGCATCGTCCAGTACCTCGCCCAGTCGACCGAGGTCCACCAGACACGCAGCGGCCGCGAAGTCCGCGCCTGCCTGAGGTGCTCGCCATGACCGGGCCGGGCGTCCCGCACGAACTGCGGCCCCTTGCCAGGGCCGACACCGCAGCACAGCGACCGATCACCGGGGGCGGCTGCGGCGCCGGGTCACCCGGCAACCCTGCCAACTGGGCCTTCGCGACCCACAAACGGTGCCCCACCTACGGCTGCCCGGGCCCGGCCCAGGTGCCCATGCCGCCCTCGGCACACCCACCGGCCCTCGATCACGGCGACCCCGACCAGGACACGATGCTGTGTCAGCGCTGTGGCGCCGACCCCTGCGTACCGGCGGAGGTGTGAGCATGGACGTCACCCCGGACAGCGGCGAAGGCATCGGCGCCCCGCCCCCGCACGAGGCGTACGCGAATGCGCCAGACCTGCGCCGCGAGATGCACCAAGTGCTCGCTCTCGGGGCCGAACGCGACGGCCGCCAGGCCAGGCCCGTCACTGGTCCCCCGGTGGATGCGGCCGCCGCCGAACGCGCCTGGCTGCTGCGCCGAGCCGCCCTCATGGACCGGATGGCCCTTGACGCCCCCGGCCCGGTCGCAGCCGCCGCGGAAACCGCCGAACAACTCGTCCTGCACGACCGCCGCCATCCCTACCTGGTGGCCGGTCCGCACCACCCCGACGCGAGCACGCTCGCCCCCAGCCGCCGCCTCTACGTCCGCCAGGAGTACGCCGCCTGGACGGCTGCCGGGTGCCCCGGAATCTGAATCGACCCCGACCCGACAAGAAGAAGGACACATGACCCGCAAGGACATCGACACCCGGCACGCCCCCGCAGCAGCCGGCCAACTCCTCTCGCCTCGCCTCCCACGCCCGACAGCCATGCGTGAACATCGCGTCGGCCGGCGACAGGAACGGTCACCCCAGGGAAAGCCGATGAACGCACCGTGGCCGAACGCGAAGACCCATCGGCTGTTCCAGGTGCCCGAACGAGGTTGCTTGCAGGGGCAGCGGCGGGGCGTCCATCCGACCCAATCGCCCCCGCACACTCCGCAGCCCGGGCAGCCGGCGCAGTTGGCCATGCAGGTCACAGGCGGCGAACTACGCCTCGCCGTATGCCTGATGCCGGTCGAGCCCCCCACGGTTGCGGCGGCGACGGGTGACGAGTTCACTTGTGAGGCCTGGCCGGACGACGCCGTGGGAATCTCCCGATGGCGCGGGCGGCGGACACCGGTGAAACCGCCGTGCCAAGTGCACCGGGAAACCTCCTCCCAGGCGCCCGTGCACCAGACCGACGGCGCGGACATGGGCGCCGGCCTGCCCGGCCACCTCCTGCAGATCCCCTTCCGCGACGACGAGTGCCGGCCATCCGTCGGTGTAGAGCCTTGCCGGGTCGTGGCCATCGACCGCGTCCAGCAGCGTGGTGTCCCTGCCGAGTGCGGCCGGGACGCGGAAGGGGAACCGTGCTGGACGCACCCGCCGGCGGCAGCGGGCCGTCGTCCGCGGCCAAAGGTGTGCGCCTCCCGCCGCGTCAACCTTCCGCAAGTCCCGGTCGTGGGCGGGACGCTTCTTTGGGTGGCGGCCGAGGTTCTGCGCGCGCCGGGAGAGCGATGGGAGCATGCTCGGGGTGGCAAGACACGATGCGCCGCGGGCGCTCCCGCTCCTACCGCTGCGGCGCAGGAAAAAGCGGCACGGATCGCCCAGGCAGGTATGAGGGCCGACGCGTTCGAAGGGGTGGTGTGACGATGTTCCGCAATGCACTGGAGCCCTGGCACCTGCTGATCCTGGTCTCAGTGGTGGCTTTGATCTTCGGCTCGAAGAAACTGCCCGACACGGCCCGGGCGCTGGGCAAGTCCATGCGGATCCTCAAGAGCGAGACCAAGGCCATGAAGGACGACGGCGCCTCAAACGAGCCACGACCCGAGCCTGAGCCTGCACCGGGACCGCAGACGATCTCGGGCGCTCCCGCAGACACCGCCACCGCCCGCACCACGCCCACGGACAGCAGGACCAGCCACTGAGACTGAGCCCGGTCCTGCGCGCCCCTGGCTCATCCCCGCACGAGACGCTGCCCGAGCCTCCCCGGCCGGCTCACCTCTTGCGCTGTCGGGCCGCCCGCCTCGTTGTCTGCGGTATCGGCCGGCGCCCTGGCCGGAGCAGCGCTGTTTACCTGGACCAACTGCCTCCAGCACGCGCACCGGCCGCAATCGCCGCCGTGGCGAGCTCGCGCCCCACCCGGTGACGGAGGCGATCAAGTACTGACGCAGGGCCGGTAGTCTCCGGTCTGCCGCACGAGATGAGGACGTGGCGTGCCCCAGTCGGCCCGCAACAAGGAGAAGGATCCCGAGGGGCGGATGCCGCTCGCGGAGCACCTTCGTGAGCTCCGCAACCGGCTCGCCAGGGCCGTCCTTGCGATCCTGGTCGTCACGATCGCCGCGGCCTTCTACTACAAGGGCATCATAAACTTCTCCACCAGGCCGGTGCTGGACTCGGTCGGCTGCCCGACGTCCTTCGCCGATCTGGCGAAGCAGACCGCGCACACCACCTGCGCGCGGATCACGATCAACGGTCTGCTCGCGCCCTTCACCCTGGCGCTGAAGGTGTCCCTGATGGCCGGCGTCGTGTCGGCCTCGCCGGTATGGCTGTACCAGCTGTGGGCGTTCGTTGCCCCCGGCCTGCACAAGCACGAGCGGAAATACGCCTACGCGTTCGTCGGCGCGGGCGTCCCACTGTTTTTCGGCGGCGCCTTCCTCGCCTACAAGGTGCTGCCCACGACCGCGAAGGTGTTGATCGACTTCACCCCGCACGGGGTGGACAACCTGTTGCCGCTGGACGATCTGCTCGACCTCGTCACCCGCATGGTGGTCGTCTTTGGTCTCTCCTTCGAGATGCCGCTGCTGCTGGTGATGCTGAACCTCACCGCAGTGCTGTCCGGCCGGCGGATGCTCGGCCGGTGGCGCGGCATGATCGTGGGGATCTCGGTCTTTTCGGCTGTGGCGACGCCGAGCACGGACCCGCTGACCATGCTGGCGCTGGCCGCGCCGATCTGGATGCTCTATTTCGCCGCCGTTGTCTTTTCGCTTCTCAATGACCGGCGCAAGGCCCGAAGAGAGGCCGAGGGACCCGGCGACGACGACGCCTCCGACCTCGACCTCACACCGCAGGACATCGGCGAAGTGGAATCGGTGTCCGCCAGCCAGGCCCGGCCCGCACAGCCGGACGCTGACGACGACCGCGCCGACGGGTAAGACGACGTGACCTGTGGGGCCTTCAGTAGGGCACGGAGCGCGGAGGCCCCGCCGACGCGCAACACCAGCCGCGCTGATCAGGTTGCTCGCCGCCGCCTTCGTCGACCGCTTCGCGGGGTGCTCCAGGGGAGCGGCGCGACTCGTTGCTGCGGTCCTCGACCGGCTTGGCGAACTCGGGGTCGAACCGTTCCTTGCCGAGCACGCGGCCCAGTCCGCTGGTCAGCGTGCGGCGATGTCAGCTAAGGGCCTGAGGGCGGCGTTCTCCCTCGGTAGCATCTTGATCCTGTTGACATCATGGCCTTCCACGACGCCGGAGCTCCACGGTTGTGTCCGGCGGTGACGGCGTCGAGATCGCGCTCGAGATGCTGGGCAAAGTTTCGGATCACGAGGTCGACTTCGTGGACCTGCTCGGTGAGCAGGGCCCGCCGGTTGGTCAGTTGGCTACCGAGGTTGGTCAGCGAGGCGGCGAGGTCGGGTTCGTAAACTGCCGGGTTGCTGGTAGACCGCCACTGCCTGCTTGAGCTCACGCAGGAGCTAGGGCACCAGGGGGGTGGGCGTCTTTCTTCCCCTCGCCTTCAGCGGGGGTGCGACCTCATCGTCGCGTCCTTGCCTGCGGAGGAGGGGCTGGGACTGGCGATCGCCAACCGGCTCCGCCGCGCGGCAGGGCCCCGGCCCTCTTTAGTGACCAGCACCGACACCAGCGGTTCCGCCACGCCGCGGGGCCGCGGCTCTCTTCACTGTGCGGGGGCAGCAGCCCTGCTCAGACCGTGCGAGGCGACCAGTTTTGCACTGCCGTCGGCCAGGCGGTAGGACAAACCCACCACGGCGAGGCGGCCAGCGGCCACTCTCTCGGCCAGGACGCGGGAGCGTTCCAGCAGTAGGGCGACGGTGTGCCGGATGTGCTCGGCCAGGATCTCTTCGGGCTGGTCGCGTCCGGCGGCGCGGGCCGCCAGCACACTCGTGGTCACCCGCTCAACAACGTCACGGACGAAGTCGGCAGGCACCCGGCCGCCGTCGGCGGCGGCGCGGGCAGCCGCGATGGCCCCGCACGAGTCATGGCCCAGCACCACGACCAGCGGGCAATCCAGCACACTCACGCCGTACTCGATACTTCCCAACGCCTCCGCACCGACGACATGTCCGGCGTTGCGCACCACGAACAGATCCCCGAGCCCCTGGTCGAAGATGATCTCGGCGGCCAGCCGGGAATCGGAGCACCCGAACAGCACCGCGAAGGGATTCTGGGCCGGGGCGGTCTCGGCGCGGCGTGCAGCGTCCTGGTTGGGGTGCTCGGGTGAGCTGGCCACGAACCGGTGGTTGCCAGCCAGCAGCATCTCGAAGGCATCATCGGGAGTCGGCGTCAGCGTCTCGGTCATGGCAGAAGGCTACGGGCGGCCCCGCGGAATCGCGCGGCCGGGTCCACGGATGGCGGCCTCGCACCTCCGCGGCCAGCACACCCAGACGCCGGGCGATGTCGCCCTCGCCTCCTCGGCGATGACCCAACCTGAAAGTCTGGGCGGTCGGAGTACGCCGTCCTCTGGCGTTGACGGGGACGCGCATCAGGTCCTGGAACGGCGTGACCTCCATCGACCGCTCAAAGAGACATGATGGCTCAGTGCCTGCGCGTGGCGGAGGCACCCCCGTAGGAGGGCCACCCGCACCGTGGGGCGGGGCGACCGTGCCATCGTGGGTCTGAACCCGTCTTTCACTCTGCGTCATCACACACGACGCAACGAGGCGGGTCCCGATCCCGCGCCGGACGAGCGTACACAGCCGCCACCCTCTGCCCGTCAAACGAGCTCGGCGGGCGCGGGAGCTGGGCGTTTCGTAGATTGAAGAGGGGACGGCTCGTAGGGAACGCGTGGGATGGCATCGGAGATCGACTACACGGCGGTGTTCGCCGCCCATCCGAGCCCGTGCCTGGTGCTCGGCACGGACCTGGTGATCGCCGATGCCAACCTGGCCTTCTGCGACGTGACCGGACGCATCCGGGCCGAGCTGGTCGGGCAGTACCTCTTCGACGCCTTCCCGGACAACCCCGCCGACACGGAGGCCGACGGGGTGGCGACGCTGAAAGAGTCACTGCACCGTGTCCTGTCCACCGGCCAGACCGATCACATGGCGCTGCAGAAGTACGACATCCCAATCGCCGGCAACCCCGAGGTGTTCAAGGAACGGTGGTGGAGCGCGATCAACGTGCCCCTCCTGAACCCGGACGGAAAGGTCGCGTGGATCATCCACCGGTCCGAGGACATGACCGACGTCGTCCGCGCCCGCCGCACCGTGCCCCTGCCGTCGGTCAGCCCCGGCCGGGAAGCGGCCATGGAAGCCGAGCTGTACGCCCGGGCACGGCAACTGCAGCGGCTGAACGAGGAACTGCGACAGGCGCACGCCCGTGAACGGCGCATCGCCGTCGCCCTGCAAGAAACCATGCTCCACGCCCCGGACCTGGCCAGGCACCCGGATATCGCCGTGCGCTACTTGCCCGCGACCGGATCCCTGAACGTGTGCGGCGACTGGTACGACGCGGTCGACCTGCCCGCGGGCCGCTTCACCGTCGCGGTCGGCGACGTCGTCGGCCACGGGCTGATGGCCGCCACCGTCATGGGCAGGCTGCGCAGCGCGCTGAGCGCCGCCACCCGCACCGTCCACGGCCCGGCCCAAGCACTGGAGGCCCTGGGGCTGTACGCCCGCTCGGTCGAGGGAGCACTGGCCGCCACCGCCGTCCAGGTCCTCGTCGACTGCCACAGCCATCTGCTCATCTACAGCAGCGCCGGCCACCCCCCGCCCGTCCTGCTGCACCGGGACGGCACCTGCGACCTGCTCGACCAGGCCACCGACCCACCGCTGGGCGCCCGGCCCGAACACGTCCCCCGCCCCCAGGCCACCACGACCTACACTCCCGGCGACACCCTCATCCTCTACACCGACGGCCTGATCGAACGCCGCGGTGAGGACATCGACGCCGGCCTGAGCCGCCTGACCTCCACGCTCGGCGGCTGCACCGGGTTCGGCGCGGAACACCTCGCCGACGCCCTGCTCGCCCGCCTCGACGTCACCAGCGGAGCCAACGACGACATCGCCATAGTCGTCGTGCGGCTGGACGGAATGCCCTGACTGTTCTGATCGGGCCGCTGCTGAAATCGATCAAGGACGTGTGGTCAGGGCTTCTCGGATGCGGTCCGCACCTGGTCGTCACCGGACCTTCACGCGGGACGGCTGCTGGCCACCAGGGGGCCGGCGACCCGGTCAGGTGTTGCCGACCGAATGGATCTTGCTGTGAATCGCCGTCGCATGACAGCTGACCCGCTGGGCTATCCGCCGCGTGCGGGATTCGGAAGCGAGCCCCGTCGGGCTTTCCGAGCGCTGCTCGGGGAGCTCAGCCCCAGTCATCTTGCTGTGACGTTCCCGTGGCACAGGGATGCCGGGCAGGGATGCCGCGGATGCCGCCTACGGCTTCAGCAAGGGCAGGCGCTTCGAGCTGGAGCAGGCCGATGTCTTCCACGTCATGGCCACCACCCGGCACGACACCGTCGTCACCCGCTGGGCGATCGACCACCTCGTCCACGACCTCTTCACCGGTCTCGCCCGGCAGAAGTGGCAGCGCCGATCATGCGGCGCCGGAGCTCATGGCCTGCGGATCTACGACTGGGCACGCATCGAGGTGCGGCCCTGGCACCGGGCCGATCGCCGTCACTGGGTCCTCGCCCGCCGCCGCGCCGCACTGGTGACACTGCGGCGCGGGCGGATGAGGCAGACGGACTGCGCGCTGTTCAGGACAGTTCGCGGACTCCGAGTTGCTGCACGAACAGCAGGCTGTCGGCGTTGGCTCTGGCGGTCGAAGGTGCGCGGGGGATCGTCGACCAGGTTGCCGACGACGGTGATAACGGTCTCGCCTGCCACGGCGAGTCCTTCCTACAGGTCAGGTACGGGTGCGCGGGTCGGCGGGCGGAGCACCAGACCCCGCCCGCCAGCGACTCGAACTCTAGTTCCTCATGCCGTTGATGCCGCCCGCGAAGGCGACCAGTTCAGCCTTGGAGACGAAGTTACCCACGTTGGTGTCCAGCGGCTCGTCGGTGTACTGGTGGAACATCCACTTGGCCTGGATGTTGGGCTTGCCCGCGGCCACGCCGTACTCGGCGATCCAGAGGAAGTCACCCGCATTGCTGGTGGTGTCCCGGTGAAGCCAGAAGTCCCGGTTGCAGTACAGCCCGATCTTGTGGTTGGAGCCGCGCAGCCGCTTGACCTCGGCGATGAAGGCATCCTTCTCCGCGCAGGTCGCCGCGGTGCCGTCCGGGTTGGTCTCCCAGTCGACGACCAGCAGGTCGTACTCGATGCTCGCGCACCCATCCACGAAGTGGGCCGCCTGCTCCTTGATGCTGCTCGGGTGCAGGAAGTGGTAGAAGCCCACGACCAGGCCCGCGGCGCGGGCGTGCGCGGCCTGCTCCTTCTGCTTGGGGTTGACGTAGGAACGGCCCTCGGTGCCCTTGATGAACGCGAAGCTGGTGCCGTCGGTGGGGAAGTTCGCGTCCTGGAAAGCGGATACGTCGTAGCCCTTTATCGTCACGGTGGTCCTCCGATGCGTTGATCCGGAGGGAGCGCCATGGGCAGTCACGCGGATAACCTCGTGCCCTCCCCGATGGGTGACAGCCGTCGACGACTTCGGCGTCCACGACACCGCCGTCCTCAAGCTCAGGCGGGTAATCGACCGCGAACAGGCTGTGTCCAGGCGCTAGGTGAGCGCGACCAGGTCCACGGGCTGCTCGTATGCGTCGGCGGGCCCGCCCAGGCTGGTGATCTCCACGGCCACCACCGCATCCTTGCCGTAGTGCTCGCGGCGCTACCGCTCCAGATACCAGGCCTCCGCGCGCCAGTCCGGCACGGTGCGGTCCTCCACGGTCTCTTCCACGATCTGTCCGGTGGCCGGATCGCGCAACTTGCGCGGCCGCGGTGGCGCGCGCGGTGCGGACCCAACAGCTCCTCACAGCACCAGCAACAAGAGCAGCAAGCCCATCGCAGCGAAGCCCGCTGAGACCATCCACAAAGCCACCGCGAAAGCGACGGCCACCCCGACGCTTCAGCAAGCGCACCCTGACCAAACTCAGACATCCAACGCCTCGTACAACTCCTCGACGGCCACCCCTCCTCCCTCCTTGGCCCCTGCGAGAAGCCGAGACCGCCGCACAGCCCCCGCCCGCAGCCCCCTACCTGGAGTTACCTCCGCCCGGGCCCAGTTGTCGAGTTCCCCGGCAGCGTTCAGGCGTTCCCGGTTGCGCAGCAGGGTGTCCAGGTAGGCCAGTAGGCCCGGCAGGAAGGACGGGGCGGTGCGGAAATGGTCACGGCTCAGGCAGCGGAAACGGAACGGGCAGGGGTGCCCGCGGGCCTTGACGTTGCTGGGCTCGGCGCATCCCGAACGGTACGGCGACCTGCCCGATCCGCATCCGGGCGTGCTCGTGGTCCAGCAGGGCCTTGGCCTGGTGCGACATCCGGTCGCCATGCGGGTCGAACTGCAGGGTGAGCAGCCGGTCCACGGTCTGACGGGTGCGCTGCTCCCACACACGTAGTAGGTCTGCGTGGTGCCCGAGGTCTTGTGTCCCCTCAGCTCCCACAGCACGTCCACCTGCGTACCGGCGTCGGCGTGGCGCTGGGCGTAGCTGTGCCGGTAGCGGTAGAGGCTGATCCGCATCTTGTCGAACTCCTCCCCCGCTGCCGTGAGCAGGGGCGGCATGGCCCACAGCCGCTCGCTGTGGAGCTGGGCGAGGAACATCGGCCGACAGGGCTTCGTGCCGTCCGAGGTGAAGTGCAGTGCGGTGTCAGTCACCGTCCGCTCTTGCCGAACCGCGTGATCGCCTGCAGGATCGCGTCCTGCATCGCGGGACTGCCTGTGTGTCCGGAGTCGTCGATCACTTTCAGCTCCGCGTCTGGCCACGCTTTGGACAACTCCCACGCGGTCTTCAACGGGCTGCCGAGGTCGAGTCGGCCGTGGATCAGCACTGCTGGGATACCGGCCAGCCGGTGTGCCTCACGGAGCAGTTGTCCGTCCTCAAGCCAGGCATCGTTCGCGAAGTAGTGCGCGCAGATCCGGACGAAGGCCATCAGTGCGCTGTCAGCCTTGTCACTGTAGGCGCCCGGATGACCGAGTGCCTCGTGCGCGATGACAGCGTCCTCCCAAGCGCACCAGTCTCGCGCTGCCTTGAGCCGGACCGCCTCATCGGGGCTGTTCAGCAGCTGGTTGTAGGCGGCCACGAGATTGCCGCCCCGGTCCGCCTCCGGCAGTGCGTCGCGGAATGTCTCCCAGGGGCCGGGCAGCAGGCGTCCGACGCCGTGGTAGAGCCAGTCGGTCTCCTCCGGCCGGGTCATGGTGACGCCGACGATGACGACCTCGGAGACATGCTCTGGGTAACGCTCGGCGTAGGCAAGGATCAATGTTGAGCCCCAGGAGCCACCGTAGAGGAGCCAGCGCTCGATGCCCAGGTACTCGCGGAGCCGCTCCATGTCGGCGATGAGGTGGTCGGTGGTGTTGGGATCGAGGCTGACGGCCGGGTCGGAGGCGTGAGGCCGGCTCTCACCGCAGCCACGCTGATCGAACAGGACGATCCGGTAGATCTCGGGATCGAACATCTTGCGACTGCCACGGCGCCCCCCGCTGCCGGGCCCGCCGTGCACGCACAGGGCCGCCTTCCCATGGGGATTCCCGCTGGTCTCCCAGTAGATCTGGTTGCCGTCGCCGACATCGAGGAAGCCTTGTGCGTACGGTTCGATGGGCGGGAACGGCTGGGCCACGACGGTCTCCTCCTGAAGGCGGCGAAGTACAAGCTCGCGAGGCTAGTCGACGGCTGGAACGACGTCTCCGGGTTTGTTTTGAGCTCGCGCGGCGAGGTACTCAGCCCAGTCACGCCTGGCCTTTTCGTGGCCAGCCTCAACCGCGTCCAGCCCATGACTATGGCCAACTACGATGTCCATTTGGCCAACTAGCGGACTCCAGCCGCGTATCCGTGACGACCCCGGCCTCTGACGGAGTCGTGCTTGCCATTCGTGGCGATGGCCGTCACGCAGACGGGGTTGGAGCCCCTGATCAAGGATCTCGGGACATCACGGTTTGAGCGGAACGGCGTGCAGAGGCATCAGAGGCATGTCGTTGCCGCCGTTGGTCATATCTCCGTCGTCGTTCGTCAGCTGCCTTGGACGGTGGCAATCTGGAAAATGTGGAGGCCCGGCACGGTGTGGCTGGCGTGCGGCAGCTGTGGCACCGTGCCATACGGTGCAGCAGCTGATAGGCGGTCACGTAGGTGAGGACGAGGCTGACGACCTCCGCCGAGTCGAGGCCCTCGGTACCTCAACCGTGTCCGCCTCCAGCAGGCACACGCGCTCCGCGTAGGCGCCCCACACCGTGAGCGCAGCGATGCGGTCCCCCTCGTGAAGCCGCGAGCAGCCCGGCCCGAGCTCCTCGACGACGCCGACAAGCTCGTAGCCCGGCGTGAACGGCGGCTTCGGCACCCCGAGATACGTCCCGGCGCGCAACTGGGCATCGGTGAACGACACACCCGCGGCCAGCGCTTTGACGCGCACCTCCCCCGGCCCCGGGCGAGGCATGTCCTCCTCCACCATCCTCAAGGCCTCGGGGCCGCCGAAGTGATCGACGACTATGCGCTTCACGAGGTCAGCGTACGCGCAGCAGCACAACTGGGCACCTTCAAGCACACCTACTCGTGCAGCGCCCGTAAGGGCGGACAACCAGTGCTGACAGCCGCGTGGCCATGCTCGCGAACCGCCCCTGACACAACGGCGTCCACGCAGGTCGGAAGCCATGTCCCGGGCCGCCGGTGTGCGCTCATGTGGCTGCTGCGGTGGTTGAGGCGTCCGGCTGTTGGACGAGCGTGGTGGGCAGGGCGACGTACGCCGTGACGCCCGAGTCCTCCGTGGGACGCAGCTCGACATGGGCGCCGAGGCGAGGTGCGAGCGCGCCGACGACGTGGTGGCCGAGGAACCGGGTGGGCGCAGCGAGCAGGGGGCCGCCCTTGCCGGACAGCAGGGCGTTGGCCTGGGACATCCGCTGCGCGGTCATCCCGATTCCCCGGTCGACCACGGCGAGGCAGTACTCGCCGCCGTCCCGCCAGCCGTACACCGCGACGGGCTGCTGGGGCGGGCCGAACATGAGCGCGTTCTCCACCAACCCGGCGAGAAGGTGGGATAGTTCGGCGACGCAGTCGCCACGGACGCGGCACTGCTCGATGTCGGTGACCGCTACTGATACGGCGATCGCCGTCGGGCGCGCCGGCGCCTTCGGCGTCGATCAGGGCGGTGACGGCCCCGGTGTAGAAGTGGAGGGTAGCAGTGCGGTCGGCCGTGCCGGTGTCGACGGCGGTACGGGTTGCGGTGAGGCCGACGAGCGGAAACCGGGCCCGGCGTAAGGCGGAGGTCGCCGCCTCGGGCAGATCGCCGCTCTTCTCCGAGAGCGCCGCCGTCAAGGACGTGCGTGCGTCGTCGGTGCGCGCCCGCTGCCTGCGGACATCGTCCCGGTACAGGGAGGGGCAAAGTCCAGGCCAGCGTCCATGGCCTGTCCCCTGCAGATGCGCCGCTGCACCGGCACCGGATCCCACGTGGACTGGTTCACGAACTGGTGCAGGTTCTGCTCGTTGCCGTCCGGCAGCCGCGAGGCCATCGCCCGGATCGAATTGCGGAGACCGCCCAGCATCAGTCCCCGCAGGTAGCAGTCGCTCTTGGCCCGCTGGTCCTTCCGCAGCACCGAGGCAAACGCATCGGCCATGTACTAGTGCCCCGGCAGGCAATGTTCGCCCCGTCGCGACGCCCGGCACGCACTCTCGCCGCACCGGCCGAAAGCCCAAGTACGTCCAGTACGAGGAC
>NZ_JBEYZY010000071.1:0-13732 GCF_040646295.1 Streptomyces sp. NPDC046197
ATCCGCCGCTACATCATCTGGCGGAACAAGCACGCCGCAGACAAACGCCTACGCGAAGTCGTGAACAGGGCGAACGTTGCCTGATGCGGCACTAGAAGCTGGACACAGCCGCCGCGCGATCCAGCGGCAGCTCCGCATGACCAGCCGCACTGTCAAGAAGTACGCCGACGCCGCCAAGCCCGAAGACCTCTTCACCGGTCAGTGGCAGAACCGGTCTTCCGTCCTGGACCTGTACAAGACCTACCTCGACGACCGCTGGAGCGAGGGCTGCACCAACGCCTGGAAGCTCTGGAAGGAGATCGTCCCGCTCGGTTACAAGGGCAGCTACCAGCGCGTTCGCGCCTACCTGCACAAGAAGTGCACCTCACCGCGGCCCGTAACGGCACGGCCGCCTTCGCCCCGCGCTGTCGCCGGATGGATCCTCCGCCGCCCGGAAACCCTCACCGAGGCTGAAGAACTGCAGCTGAAGACCGTCCGGGCCCACTGCCCCGAACTGGACGCCCTCACTCGCCATGTCCGCTCCTTCGCGACCATGCTCACCGAACGCCAGGGTGAGTGCCTGCCGGACTGGCTCGACGCCGTCCGACGGGACAACCTGCCCAGCCTGCACACGCTTGCAGCGGGCATTGACCGCGACCACGACGCTGTCATTGCTGGCCTGACCCTGCCCTGGAACTCGGGCGCCGTCGAAGGACACGTCAACCGGATCAAGATGCTCAAACGCCAGGTGTTCGGCCGCGCGGGCTTCGCCCTCCTCCGGAAGCGAGTTCTCCTTGCTCGATAAGCGTGTCAGTGCCCTTTGACACGATGCCCAGACACCCGATCAATCAGGAGACATTATGGGCACCTGGGACACCGGCCACTTCGACAACGACACGGCCGCAGACTTCGCTCACACACTGGACGAGGCCACTGAAGCCGAGCGAGAGAGCATCCTGCGCCACGCCCTCCTCCTGGCAATCAACACCCAGGGCTATCTGGACAGCGACATCGCGGCTGAGGCTATTGCGGCCGCTGCCCTGGTTGCCGCCCAATGCCCGGGAGGTGAGCCCATCACCACGGCCTACGGTCCAAAGCATCCCTTGCCGCAGCTCTCGCCCGATCTCCGGGATCTTGCGATCCGGGCACTCGACCGAGCGGTCACCAAGCCCTCTGAACTGCTGGAGCTTTGGGGTGAGGCAGACCGCAGCGGCCCCTGGCGAGAGGGAATTCACCAACTGCGCGACACGCTTACCCACACTGGTCATCACAACCCTGCGTGATCGCTCCACAGAACCTGCGCCAGAACCTGTTCTCGTGAACAAAGCCAGTTGAGGGTTCCCGTCAGAACTTGCCCAGATGCTCCACCGTCTGGTGCCCCAACTGCTGGCGGAACGTGGCACAGAAGCTGGCGGAGAGCGGCGGCCACCCCCAGAAGTCGAAGGCGAGGGCGCCCACCGCGAAATTGGGCTCCCACTGCCACTCGGTAACCGAGACCAAGGCACCGCAGGTGGAGCAGGGGGTACTCCCCTCACCCGTTTCCTTCCAGGCAGGAGCCAGCGAGCCACCGAAGACGCGCACACGCGTATGTGGCCGGCACGGAGCGGACGGTGCGCTGACGCAGCGCGGCGGCTGCCGGCGCTCGGTGCCAGACCGGGAGTGGCGGTTCTCTGCGCTGCTGAACGGTTCGCCTGACGGACCGGGCCCACGGCGTGGGTGCGGATTTGTCCCGTGCCCCAGACCGCTGCACCAACTCCTTTCCCATCGCAAAGGATAAGTGAATTTTGCCCGCTTTTGCCCCTGGTGATCCTGGGCCGCTGCTGCTGGGATCACCCCTGTTCGACCGATTCACCTTCTTCGAGGAGCCTTCGATGAACCAGCGCCCGTCCACCTCCCGACCGCTGTCCGTCATCCGCCCGTTCGTGTCCGCCCGGCCGTGCGCCCGTCCCGGCGAGGACCTCGCCGCGCGTCCGCTCGCCTCGGCCGCGGCGCGTCCGTAGCGGCACGGCAGCTCCTACCCAAGCGCCCGCCCGGGCCCCTCATCCCATCCCGGGCGGGCGCCGCCGTATCTGGGCCCGCACCGCCCCTTCCTGACCAGTGGCCGCCGGAGGCGGCGCCGTCTGGGCCGGCTCACGCCGGCGCCACCATGACGCACACCCGACACCCAGTGACCATCCGCCGGAACAGGGCCCGAACCCCTTGCGGCCGTCCGACCGATGAACGCCGCCACTGGACCGCTACCGGCAGCAGCAGGAGACGGGGGCCGGGCGCCCGCCGGCCCCCGTCTACACCTGAGCCGGAACCTTCTCGCCCGCCTGCGCGGCCTCACCGCTTGAGGCTGCGCGCGCTGTCCCCATGGGCGGTGTACATCGCTGAGCCCTGCTGGTTGGTCTTGGCGATGGTGTCCTTCGTGACGAGGGTCTCCAGGGTGTTGCGCACGGACTGTACGGACGTGGCCCGGTCCGGATGTTCCTTCGCGAGGTCGTCATAGACCTCGCGGGCCAGGTGCGGCTCTCCAGGAGTTTTCAGCAGGATTCCCAGGACCAACTGCTGCAGGCCCGGCTGTTTCGGCTTGCCGGCCTCCGGGGCTGATGTGCCCTTCTTCTCCGCAGTCGGCTTCATGGCAGCCGTCTTCTTCGTGGTGGCTTTCTTCGCAGCCGTCTTCTTGGCGGGCGCCTTCTTCCGTGCGGAGGACTTGGACTGGGCCGGCTCGCTGTGGTCTTCCTGCCGGGGCGGGGGAACGGCCGAGGCCTCGTTCGCGCCAACAGCTTCGACCGCGGCGCTGTTCTCGCTCTCGCCTGCCCGCAGTCCGCCCTTGCTCTGAGACTGCACATCGACGGCGTCGTCTTCGACGTCACCAGCGACAGGGGGAAGCGGCAGCGACGCCTGCCATTTGACCAACCACCTCTCCTCCTGCTGAAGCTCTTCGAGCTGCCGCTGCAGGTCGGTGATCTGGGCGGCGATCTCACCTTGCTTTCCGCGGTTTGCCGCGAGGTCTCCTGCGCATCGCTGCGCCCACACGCTCTGGATGGGGGTGGTGTTCTCGGAATCACTGGCCACGACGGCATGCTCCTTGTGCCTCGGATGATGCTGCCGGATGCTACCCATCTGTACACAGGGGTAGGTGCTGTCCAGCACAATCACCACCCGAGCGGGACCGCTCAGGGATCCCCCGTGGGGCATGGGGTGAACACTTCGGCAGTGAGCTGCCTGAGGCTCTATGTCCCGCGATCCTCCCCGGCCACGACCGCGTGCTCTGCGGTGCGGCTTGCGTCCCGCGCGTTTCACACCGTGGCACAGCAACTGCCGCTGCCCTCAGCCGCGTCCCGCCTGGCCGAACGGCGTACTGCCTGGCGGCTCGCGGAGAACCGCAAGCCGCGAGAGTGGTGCATACGCGCTTCACGGCCGGGCACACCCGTCCTGACCAGCGCAATAAGGTGAATGCTGTCGCTGGTTGCGACAGGGGAGGGAAGCCATGCCGAGTGCGCGGGGCCACTGGAGTGAGGACGCCGCCTGCCGAAGCTCCGAACCGGATGAGCTGTTCGTGGACGGCAACCCACGTCAGAAGCAGGCCAAGGCGGTCTGTACAGGGTGCCAGGTGCGCACCGAGTGCTTGGCCGAAGCCCTCGACAACAGACTTGAGTTCGGCGTGTGGGGCGGTATGACCGAGCGCGAGCGTAGAGCACTGCTGCGCCGCAGGCCGGACGTCACCTCGTGGTGGAAGGTTCTGGACGACGCCCGCCGCGACAGCGAGCAGCCACAGGCCGGTTGAGAGCGACGGTCTCGAACGCTCGCCAGCAGGTGCCGGTGCGCGTGTGTGTCCGCCCGCACGACAACGCCGCCTGAACGCCCAGGCCTCGCTCCTACCGGATGCGCGGTGCCTGCTGCTGAGAATCATGGTGGTGTGCCCTGCCGCTGCTGTTCGGCAGGCGACGGCTGTCCCGCGGCCGACTGGCCGGCCGCCCGCTGCGCGATGCCCTCCAGGAGCCGGTTCGCCATGGCGATGATCTCCGCCCCGCGCCCTACATACGGTGAGGGAGCCTCCTCGCGGTGTGCCTTCTGCCCCGGGAGCAGGTCGCCGATTTCGCTGTAGCGGGCCAGGTACCCGAGGCTGATGTTTGTCTGCGACGCCGTGGGCGCGATGGCGGCGTCCACCAGTGGGTCGAAGGCGGCGCGGTGGGTGATTCCGGGCCGCTGGGGGGACCGCCAGGACAGCTCGGCCAACTTGACTTCGATGCCAGGCGAGTTGGGGAAGCCCAACCACGTGGGCATGCTGTGCCAAAGCGGCTCCTGGCCGTGGAGAGGCTGGATTCGGAAGGTCACGTGCGTGGTTGCCTCCTGGCGCGCCGCGGCGAAGACCTGCTCCTGGTGAAGGTCTTCGTAGGCGGCGTGTTCCGTGGTGTTCCAGGCGGAGCCGTGCGGCAGGCTTCCGTAGCCGATGTGGTCGAGGATGAGCCCGGCCCGCTCGGTGGCATCGCGGCTGTTGTCGTGGACGACGGAATGCAGTCTGGGGGGAAGCATCACCCGCATCCCCCCGTATAGCTCGTCGCGTCCAGGGTCAGGCCCGTGGAGGGTCGGCTCACGGTACAAAGCGGCGTACTGCCGGGCTTCGTCTTCCATGGACTCGCCGTACCGGTACACGTTCTCCCGATGGCCGTCCACGCCCTGATAGCGGTTCCGGTAGGCATTGCTGCTCTTCTGGGCTGCGACCACGATCGAGTCGAAGTACGCGGCCCACTCGGCTGGCGGGCGGTTGTGTATGTTCCGCTCCGGCGCGGGCTCGCTGTAGCCGTTCCACCACAGGGTTCCCCCCGCGGTTCGCATGCCGTGGTTGATCCAGGCGGTTGGGCAGGCGGCGTACAGCGCATCCATCATCACAGAGGCCAACTTCCGCCCACGGTAGGCGGGGACGACCAGGAGATCTGAGACCTCGAGAGCCTGTCCGTCGGGGTGGACGAAGAAGTCGAGGTGTCCGGCGTGCTCTGCCCCTACCAGCGCCATGATGCGCCGGCCCGCCCAGCCTCCGCTGCCGATCTTCCAGCCGGTCATCCACAGCGACCGCCTGCCGCGTCCAGCTGTGTCTCTGCCCCGCCATAGCCGGCTACTGCCTCGGCGAGGGCAGGCCCCACGCTGCGACCACCCTGCTGTTTGCCTGACGGACCTGCGGCAGTCCCAGCAGAGTCTCGGTGACCGTCTGCTCTACCTCCTGGACCGCTGTGCGGTGAGGAAGGCCCGAGAAGGCGCCTCCTTCGGCTTCGAGCACACTCTGCACGGTGACCGATACGCCGGCCTCGGAGACAGGCCGGGGCTCGGCATGCGTCACCAGCTGTACCTCGCGCTCGACTTCGCCCGCGGCACCGGGATCCGACGAAGAGTCGAAAATGACCTCGGCGCTGCCGCTGAGCACCGCAACCAGCCGGGCGACCTCCGATGCCGGTCCAGTCATCCGTACACGGGTGAAGGCCGGACCTGTAGAGGAGGAAAACTCTGCACTCACCACTGCTCCCTGCTGCAAGGACGCGTCCGCGCTGTCTCTGGGTGCTGAGCCCACGGACCACTCTGGAACGGCTGGCGCCCAAGTCGGCGCCGTTGCACATCACTTTGGCGGGTGTGATCCGACCGGCCAGATCACAACTATGCCTGCTGCATGCTGGCGCGCATGGCTCGGCAGGGTTCCGAAGACCAGGGGCAGGGACGCAACCGCTGATCGTGTTCCAAATCGCGGGAGGCGGCGATGGCCCACCCGCTGGCATCGCCGCCTGGTCCCCAGCCTGGTGAGCAAGCCATACGCCGCGATCCCTCCCAGACCATCGGCGGCTACCTGGAGGCAGTGCCCAGTACGGCATTGGCTATGGCGGGTCGGTCAGCGGGATCGACGCGCAGCGCACAGCAACCGTGCTCGGCCGCCACCACCGACGGGCCGTCGATCGCACGGCAGCCCTATGGACCGAGGACACTCCCTGAGGGCAACCCTGCTCGTTTCGTAGACCATCAGGCACGGACAAGCCGCGCTCACGCGCCGATGTACGTGCGAATAATGATGCGATTCCGTACGGTTTCAGTTCCCGGCTCTGACAGGACAACCGGGGCGGCGGTCCCGCGCTCCGATCGCACGCCGCGCGGGACCGCCATCAACGGCCGCGGCGAAGGGCCGCAGGCCGGCCATGGCCGATGCGCAAGGCGTCATGCCTGGCCCTGCAGGGCCGGGGCCGGTTGAGGCTGGGCCCCCACCCACTTCTTCAGCCGGAAGCCTGGTCCGTACAGAGCGCCCGCTGGAAGCGGCACGGGACATCGGGCAGGCACGCCCACCGATCGCGGCCGCGCCGGTGCGTGCTGTCAGATGCGCCAGGAGCGGATCCTGTCGGCGGCACCGAAAACGGTGTCCTTGCCAGCGATGAGGTCCTTGCACAGTTCGACGAGTTCCCCGTACGGGGAGTCAAGACCTTCGCCGCTGGCATGCATGTAGGCGATGGTGACGGCGCACGCGTAGCGGACGTTGAGGGACGGCAGCGGCCGCAGGAGGAGCAGGGTGTGCAGCAACGCGGCCGCGCGCCAGGAAGCGTCCGGATCGACGCCGAGGCGCGGCGGATCGACTCGGTGCCGCGCCACAGCTGCGACGAGGGCGGAGTAGTCGTTGATGTGGGGCCGGTCGGGGAGAGCGGTCTCGTGCTGCTCGAGAAGCCAGCGCACGTCGATGTGGACGGCAGGTGCCATGGATTCAGGCGGCCCTGCCCGTGGTGCCCGCTACGGGGCCGTCATCGATGCCTGCAGCGGCGATGGCGTCGGCCAGCGCGGGGTCAGCGAAGACCCGCTGAAACTCCTGCGCGGCGCTCCTTAGGGCCCGGTGGTGGGCGATGGCGTCAGCGGTGGAGGCCTTCACGAACGCCTTCATCGGCATGCCATGCTCCCGGGCGACCGCCCGGAGGTCTTCGAGCTCCGCATCGGAGAATTCCACGTTGAGTGCTGCCATGACCTCAGGGTACCGCTGGGGTACCCGGGGCTCAATCATTGCAGGCCACACGTGCTAGCTCAGGTACCCAGGGTACCCCAGGCAGGCCCGCTCGCTGCTGCCAAGCCGTGGCGGGATGAGTCAGCCCGCAGGCGCCTCGCTCGCCTGTCGATGCCGTGTGCTGCAGGAGGCTGAGCGCGGCGTCCGGCTGCCGCAGGGCAGCGGCCGTATCGCTTCCCGCCCCGGCCCCCGCATACCGAGGAAGCCTGATGACCGTCGTTGTCCCTCAGCCGGCCGGCCCGGGAAGAGGACGCTGTGGCCTGACCAAAGGCAGGCCGTCGAGCGGCTGGTGCGCCACCTGCACCACCCGGGTACGCGTGGGCTGTATGTGTCGGCGACCGGGACCGGCAAGACTGGACGAATCGACGGTCGAAGTCCCCATTACCGCGGACGCCTGCACCAGCATGGGCGTGTTCCGGTACAACCCCTCAAGGGAGAACGGCTGACCACTCGCCGGTCCGGCCCGGGGGGAACCTGGCGGTGCGTAAGGGGACCGGGCCCTCGTCTGCTGAGAGCGAGCGGCACGCGTGGCCGCCCGCGGGGCGACCAACGGGGCCTCACTTCTCCCGGTGGAGACCCGGGTGCGCGGAAGATTGCCGTGGCCGAGATGTTCCAGCAGCGCCTCGGCCCGCGAGGCGGCGTCCTGGCGTTCGTCGTGGACGTGAGCGTGTAGACGGGGCGGCAGAAAGAGCCGCGTGGCCCCATGAAGAGGCTGGGCAGCCGGATCCAGCATCGCGGCCCGCACCGGACGGTAGAGCGAGCGATAGCGGTCGGCCTCCTGCTCGCCTCGCTCCCCGTAGCGGTAGACGGCATCGCGGTGGCCGTCGAGGCCGTCGCGGTTGTTCCTGTGAACGAGTTGCGCCTTGTCGGAGGCCACCTCCACCGCGTCGAAGTAGGCGGCCCACTCGCCGGGCGGCCGGTTGTGGACGTTGCGCTGCGGGTCGGGTTCCCGGTAGCCGTTCCACCAGCGGGCACCGTCGCGGCTGCGTGTGCCGTGATTGATCCACGCGGTGGGGTAGGCCGCGTACAGGGCGTCCATGAGCACGCTCGCCAGGCCCCTCCGCTGGAAGCCGGGGTACACCTCGAGCATCCACACCCGCAGGGCCTGCCCGTCGGGGTGGACATGGAAGTCGAGGTTCCCGGCGGCAGACCGGCCGACCAGCACGACCAGGCGGCGCCCCTCCCACGGCTCACCGACGTGCATCCGGTAGTCGGTCAGCCACAGCGACAGTCCTTCGTCGGGCAGGCCGTCGTCGTCCGCGGACACCGTTAGCGGGCGTCAGCAGGCGTCGGTGTCACGGTGACGAGCCGGCTGCGGGCCTCATGGACCCCCTCCAGCCCGGCCAGTGCGGCAGCAGCCGAGTCCTCCAGCTGATGGGCGGCCGCCTGCCCGGCCAGCCCGGGCCAGCGGCCGGTATCGATGCCGAGCACGCTCTGCACGACGGCCTCGGCCTTCCCCGACGTCTTCACCGGCTGGGGCCCGTCGTAGGTGACCACCTGGGCCGTGCACACCACATTCCCCCGTGTGTCGGGCGCGGACCGGTGGTCGAAGATGATCTCACCTGTACCTCCCAGAGCGGTGATGAGACGTGCGACGGCCTCCGGCGGCCCGCTCAGCTGGATCTTGGTGTAAGAGGGCTCGGGTGTCCTCGACGGCTCGCTCACGACTGCTCCCAGAAAGTATGGATCGTTGTGAAGTAAGAACTCCTCTGCAAGCAGCAGGAGTTCCCCCTGTTCCTGCAGCACACCTTGCCTGCGTGCCGGAGGCGTGACTGCACCTTCGCTAAACAGGACCTCATGCCGTCCTGATGTCTACACCGCACCGGGAGTGACCCGCTTGGCGCGCTTGAGGACCGCCGGCCGGGCGGCCACCAGCAGTCCTCCATGTGGTTCGGCCCGCCTGCCTCCGAGCGCGCATGGCACTGCCCTGCGCGGTTTCACGCAGCTGCTCGTACAGCCTGTCGTACTTGACGCCCCCGCTGCCTGGGACCCTGCCTGCCTTCCCAAAAGGTGGGCCGCGGCAGATGATTGTGTTCCCCCCAGGGGACATCCACCGGTCCCGGGCAGCCGCAGAACCGACCACAGCGATGATCTTGCGAGCACCCGAGCAGCCAAGGGCGCCGAACTGGTCGATGACAGAGACGCCCGGCCCGCCTTCCGTGTCGGCGTTCAGCGTGTTCGGACACAGGCTCCGTAGGCGTCCGTCTGGCGCAGCACGCGCGCGTCCTGGGCGGGCGCTGGCCATGCCTGGATGAAGTAGTACTCGGTGATCGATGAAGTAGTACTCGGTGATCTCGTCGGGGGCGAGGTCGATCGCCGTGTCGCGGCCGCGGGCGTGGATGCGAAGCCGGTAGTGGCCGGGTCCGTCGAAAGAGAGGGCTGGCAGTTCCTCGTCCAGGTCGTCCATCAGACCGCGCACCATGAGGTCCCCGGATGCCGAGTGCAGGGACACTTCCACGATCTCGTCCCACTCAGCGTCTCCGCGCTGGGGCGTGTCGGTGTGCAGGCTGATGGTGACGGCTACGTCGCCGGTGTGGATGCCGGTGTGGACGGTGGTGATACCGTCCTGCAGCTCGACCAATCCATTGTGGGTGTAGGGCACGTCGGGACCGGCTGGTCCGGCCTCGTCGCTGATCTGGAACTGGTGGTACTGCACGGGCACGAATCCGCGCCAGGTCTCGTTCTGATCGCTCATGGCATGAGTGCCTGGGGGGCGGGCCACTGTTTCCTGGGCACGGTCGGTCGTAGCTACAGGCTGAAAGCTGCACGTCCGGTTCTGAGGGGGCCCCGTCCCTGCGAGGGGACGGGGCTACCCGACACGACCGTTACATCAACGGTCCGTCCGGTCTGGACATCGACCACCTGGTCCCGCTCGCCGAGGCCTGGGACTCTGGCGCCTCCGCTTGGACCGCCGCCGAGCGCGAGGCGTACGCCAACGACCTCGGCGACGACCGTGCGCTGATCGCGGTGTCGGCCGCCTCGAACCGGTCCAAGGCGGACCAGGACCCCACCACGTGGCTGCCGCCAGCCGTCGCGTACCGCTGCCAGTACGTTACCGACTGGGTGGCCGACAAAACCCGCTGGGGCCTGAGCATGGACACCGCCGAAGAAACCGCACTGTCCGACCAGCTCAGCACCTGCGCGGATGAGCCGATCACCGTTGTCCTGGCACGCTGAGCGATACCTGGACGAGTTGGGCCGTACGGCGGCGGGCTGCAGCCAGGTCGGCCGCCGGCCGAGAGTTCGGCCGTGAATGCCAGACGAGTCTTCCAGGCAGAGCAGTTGGGGGTTCCGGTGCCTTGGACCCAGTCGAGTTCTCCACCCAGACGCCCCAGAACTTGCTCCGTCAGGCTGGGCGGTCACGCTGGTGTGGTGCAGAAGTTGCGGGCCCCCCGCAGCGTGGTGCGTAGTTTCTGCTGGGTGGCCCGGCTGTCGAGGCGTACGTCGAGGGCGCCGGGAAGTGCGCTGTGTGCCCGCAGGCCCGTGGGCAGCCGGGAGGCATCCAGGCCGTCGCGTCTGGCGATGAGGGTGCCGAGCTCGTGGCGGCTTACGGCGTCGGGCCCTGCGAGATGGTGGATGCCGGCGGCGTCGTCGCACGCCAGTTCCAGGAGGGCGGCGGCCAGGTCGGCGACGTGCACCGGGCAGCGGATGTCGTCGGTGAACAGGACACCCTGGCGGGTGCCGGCGGCCAGTTCATGCACGACGCGCTCATGCACGGAACCCCCATCGCCGATGATCAGCGACGTGCGGGCGACGACGGCCTGCGGATGCACGAGGAGGATCCCCGTCTCGGCTGCCGCCTTCGCCGCCCCGTACGGGGTGACGGGGTCAGGCAGGCACGACTCGTCGTAATGGACTCGGGCGCCGGAGAACACCGCGTCGCTGGACACGTGGACCAGGCGGCTTCCGAACTTCGCCGCCGCCATCGCCAGCCGGACGGGCCCCTGCGCCGTCACCGCCCAGTCGGCGTCGCCGCTCGATGCGTTGACGACAAGATCCGCGCCGACTTCGGCCATGACGGCATCCACGCGTCCTGGATCCCGCAGGTCAAGTGGGTACCACGAGGCGTGGGAAGCGGTGCCGGGCCTGGTCGCGTAGGTCGCGGCCGTTACGTGACCGGCCATGGCCGCCTGCCGGATCAACTCGGCGCCTAGGAAGCCGCTCCCGCCGATGATCAAGACCGTCATGACACGAAACGGTAGACCGTCCCGGTCGGCACCGGACACGGCACCACAAAAGGGCGAGAGCGAGACGAAACTCGAGAACACCAGCCGTGAGCCTGTTGGGAGCCTGGGCGTACCTCTTGCTGCTGATCACAGGCCGGGCGGATCGTGGCCCTCAACGTCACGCTCCACCCCGTAGGGGGCTCGTAAGTCTCACGTCCATGAGGTGCTGAACAGGGCGTATTCGAGGAGGTCGGGTGAGGCGCCGGACGGCCAGGTGGGCGTTGCCGCTGCTTGGCCGGCGGCCGCCTGCATGAAGGAGAGGTAGACCGCGTAGCGGTGCGGTGACCAGTTCCTGTCCCGCCACACCCATCTGGCGATCGAGCCGTCGGGGTCGTGGCCCATCTCGCGGCCGACCGCCTGGGCCAGGGATCGCAGGCGTCGGGCCAGTACCCGGTCGAGGATGAGGGGCTGGGGGCCGGTTGCCGACGGCACCGTCTTACCGGCGAAGTACAGGAACTTGGTGTAGAACGACGGCCCGAACCCGGGAATGCTGCCCTGCAGCCCCGCGTAGGCCGCTTCGGCGCCGCGTTCGCGCAACGTGGTGAGCGCATTGGACAGCTTTGTGTCCACATCGTCGACCTTCAGGATGTTGTGGAGGGTGGCGGGGCCGCTGCCGCCGCGAGAGCCCCGCTTCCCCTTTCCCCACACGTAGGTGGCGACCAGCGCCTCCCTGTAGGCCTCGCGCCGCAGCGCATCCGCGACGACCGATGCCACCTGCGCCCGGCTGATTCCGGCATCCGTGACCTGGGACCTCGACGCCAGTGCCGAGGGCCAGGGGGTGATGTGTGCCCACTGGCCGGGGGAGTAGCGGACTATGTGCGCGCCCGGCGTCTCGTCTGCCAGCCGTGCTGCGTTCTCACTCCACCAGCGGCCCAGCGCCCGCAGAGCCGCGTCAGGCAGCAGACGCATGGTCATCTCCTGGTCCACCGCGTCCGCCCGGTCCTGTCTGTTCACCTTCCGCTCCACCCTTCGCCCGCCGCCGGCTCGCGCGGGGCGGATACGTGCTGTCCTCATACTCTGCGTTCCAGCACGGGCCGCAGGGGGCGTTGCGGTCGGGAGGCCCGAGGCGGGGGCGAGGCCGAGATGTGGGCGCAGACTCCCGCGTACTCGCCAAGGGCGATGCCGGTCTCCTGCTCCACGGCGGGGAAGAACTGCCGTGCCATGGGGGACTGGTGGGTGGTCTGCCAGGCGTAGTCGGGACCGTCGGCCAAAGCACGAAGGATCATGCGCCGGCCAAGACCCCGGCGCTGATGGTCGGGATCGATGGAGATCTTGTTGATGCTGCCACTGCGGCAGGCATCGCACACTCGCCACACCAGGCGGCCCACGTCGTAGCCGTCCCGGTCGAACACCCGCAGGTCGCGGTGTCCGGCAGGGTACTGGGCGGGCCAGTACACGAACCGCACCGCGCGGTGCCGCGTGGTCAGCATCATCCAGCGCCACCGCAGCGGCGAGAGGTGCTCGGGAACGGGCGGTGTCATTGCCGCTCCTTCCGGCCGGCCCGGGACGCAGGAAGAACCAGTGTGCACCGCCAACCCGGCCGCAATCCGGCCGATCCCAAATTCCTACCTCAGGTAAATCCCAGCTCGACGTCCGGCCAGCACGGCGGGCACGCCGCGACTCCTCCGCCGAGCGCCTGCACCCGCAGCGCCGACTCCCGCGGCACGCCCCGGCTCCGTTTCGCGACGTTCCGGCAGCCGCCGGTGTGCACACAGACCGGCGCGCTGTGCCGATCGAGGCCGAGCTCGAGGAACCAGTCCGGTGCCCGAGCCGGCCCTGCTCGCTCTGCTGGTGGTCCACCTGCCGCCGCTCCCTATCCGCGATCACCGGCGGGCGCATGCGAGGTCGCACCGCGCCCTCGGACGGACCCCTGCTTGCCTGACTAGCCCCCCATGCCACGACTGTGCCCGCAACGCGGCTGAACGCCGCACCCATGTATTCAATTCCCAGAAAGAGCCTGTCCGTTCATGCTCAAGTACACGCTGCCCGTCCACAGGTGGACCATCCAGCACCGAACCCTCGCCTTCACGCCGGTCCCCGCCAGCGACTACCAGCACCCGGCCGTCGACGACCAGCACGCCCCCACCCGCGTGACCGTCCACATCAACACGGGGATGGCCGCGGCGCTCCGCATCGCCGAGCGCTACCTCACCCTCGTCCACGCCCGCGTCGCCTACAGCGACCCGGGTGCCCTTCGCCGCACGGCGGACGACGTCGTGTATGCCGAAGCCCGCGCCCGCGCCGAAGGCCTTACTCCCAGCCAGCGCAAGGAAGAGAGCTTGTACGCCCTTCACAGCGAGGACGACGCGCTGCGGATGGATGCCCTGACCGACGTCATGCATGAGCGCGGCGAGATCGACATCTAAGAGGGCGTTTGAAGTAGGCAGATTGCCCTTGATGCCCTAGTACGTTCCTCGCCAGGTGGGGGTGGTCTCGTCCGTTATGCGCCTGGCGAGGTTGTCGATCGAGGCGATGTGGATCATGGCTTCGGAGCTGGCGGTGAGGGTCTCGTAGTCGC
>NZ_JBEYZY010000072.1:0-13406 GCF_040646295.1 Streptomyces sp. NPDC046197
CCCCTTCGGCTTCCTCGCGGCCGGCGCGTGGGGGTGGTGGGACTGGGTGGGCTCTTGCTGTTGGTTGGAGGGGCGGGCACAGTCGGCCCCTGACATCAGGGTTCCTGTGGCACTCAGCCGGCCCCGGCGCGCCCCTTCGGCTTCCTCGCGGCCGGCGCGTGGGGGTGGTGGGACTGGGTGGGCTCTTGCTGTTGGTTGGAGGGGCGGGCACAGTCGGCCCCTGACACAAGGGTTCCTGTGGCACTCAGCCGGCCCCGGCGCGCCCCTTCGGCTCCCTCGCGGCCGGCGCGTGGGGGTGGTGGGACTGGGTGGGCTCTTGCTGTTGGTTGGAGGGGCGGGCACAGTCGGCCCCTGACACCAGGGGCCCTGTGGCACTCAGCCGGCACCGCCACGCGCCCTCGGCCCCCTCGCGGCCGGCGCCTGGGGGCGGCGGGACTTGGTGTGCTCTTGCCCTTGGGCCGTAGCAGGGCAGGCGCAGCCGGCACCCGACACCAGCGCCCCTGTGGCACTCAGCCGGCCCCGGCTCCGGCGCGCCCCTTCGGCCCCCTTACGGCCGGCGCCTGGGGGCGGCGGGACTTGGTGGGCTCTTGCCGTTGGGCCGCCTCAGCCCACTGGGTCAGCTCGCCAGTGCGGCTGTGTGTACCGCTCGTGCCAGGCGGTCGTTCTCCGGTGCCGGACCGGTGGGGAAGGCGGACCGGCGTCGGGTGTAGCCGTAGGCCAGGCCGCTGCGTGGGTCGGCGAAGGCCTGGGAGCCGGTCGCGCCGCTGTGCCCGATCGCGCCCGCGCCGAGGAACGGGTGCCAGGTGTCCGCGGTCGCCTGGAAGCCCAGCCCGTACGACCTGTGCGCCCGGGCCACCAGGTCGTACCCGGCCGAGTGGAACTGCCCGAACTCCGCCACGGTGTCCGGCTTGAGCAGCGGCGCCTCGCCGTCGACCTCGCTGATCGCCGCCGCGTACAGCCCAGCGAGCCCGCGGGCCGACGCCACCCCGCCGACCGAGGCGGGGCCCTTGGCGCGGATCAGCCGTTCGTTGGGCAGGGTCTGCAGGTCGGTCGGCTCGCTGCCGTGGAGGTTGAAGGCGATGGCGGAGAGCGTGTGCGGACCGGTGTGCTGCTTGTCGAGCTCGGCCTGCTGCTCGGGCGTGGGCGTCATCGGCTGCACGGTGCGGTAGCGGGGCTCCTGGGACGCGGGCAGGCCGAGGAAGAAGTCCAGGCCGTAGGCGGCCCGGATGCGCTCCTCGTGCAGTTCCTGGATCGTACGGCCGGTCGCACGCCGTACGATCTCGCCGGTGAGCGCGCCGATGACCAGGGCGTGGTAGCCGAACCCGGTGCCCGGCCGCCAGAACGGCCTTTGGTCCGCGAGACGTTCGGCGATCACCCGGTCGTCGGCCAGCTCGGCGAGCGTGAACCCGGTGTCGGTCCCGACCAGGCCCGCCCGGTGCGCGAGCAGCTCGCGCAGGGTCAGCGAGCCCTTGCCCTCGGCCGCGAACTCCGGCCAGTAGTAGGTGACTCTGCGGTCCAGTTCCAGAGTGCCGTCCTGGACGAGCAGTGCGACCACGAGGTGGGCGGCGCCCTTGGCCGACGAGTGCACCGCGTACAGGCAGGTCCCGTCGTTCTCCGCCCCGGCCCACAGGTCCACCACCTGCCGCCCGTGGACGTACGCGCACAGCTGTCCTTCGTAGTCGGCCCGTTCCCCGGCGACGAACGCGGCGAACTCCTCGCGCACCGCTTCGTAGCCGTCGGCGACGGTGCCGTGGATCTCCTGGGTCATCCGCTCTCCTCAACCTGACCGCTGCTCGCTGGTGACACAGTGAACAAAGGGTTTCCCGGGAATCGGTACGGCGAGGTGCCCCCGTTCGACTCAACCGCGCCGAGAGCGCGTTGATGTCACCGATGTCCCGGACGGAGCACGGCGGGAGGGTTCCACAGGGCATGCTGGGGGCGGGCGCCGGCGCGAGGGACCGGTACCGGGTGCGTGTGCGGCGAGGAGAGGGCCATGGCGACGATTCCTACGCTCCCCAGCAGGGACGCCGTGCTGCGCATGGCACGCGGTACCACGGACATCACCGGCCAACTCCTGGACACGGTGCAGAACATCACCCGGATCGCGATCAACACCCTGGATCCTCGGGACGGTTCGGGTGCCGAGGCGCTGCGTGTGCTGCGCCGGACGACGGCCGAACTCGCCGAGGCCAGCGCCTCGCCGCAGGCCCAGGAGGCCTTCTACCGCGTCGTCGACACGCTCACCCGGCTCGGCACCAGTGCCTCGCCGCTGGCGGTGCACCCGGTGAGCGAGCCGGCGCAGGCGCTGCTGGCGGCGCTGGGCGACAGCCTGCTGCCCGTGCTGGACGCGGTGGAACCGGCGGTCGAGGAGTGTGCCGCGGTGCTGGGCGAGCTGGTCGAGGCGATGTCGCCGCTGCTGCCCGCGGCGGCCGGCCTGGCCGCCGGCACGCTGCTGGCCCTCGCCCCGGTGATCCGCGCCGCGGCCGAGGTGCTGCGCGACTCGACTCCCGAACTGCGCCGCATCGCCGACGCGTTGACCACGGCGCTGGCCCCGCTGCTGCCGCTCCAGGCCGCGCTGGCCGAACGGGCGGCGGCCGCCGGGGCGGGCGTGGTGCGCACCGCCCTGCCGCCCCTGGCCGACCTCACGGAGGCGGCGGCGGAGGCGACGAAGGCGGCCCGCCCGGTCCTGGTCGCAGGGGAGGAGCTCCTCGTGGCCGGGCTGGAACAGCTCCAGCCGCTTCTGCTGAGCACGGCCTCCCGCGCGGGCCGGGTGGCACGCGAGGCGGCGGTCAGGGTGTCGGCGGCGGTGAGCCCGGCGGGGGAGGGGGGAGTGGTCGTGGCGGTCACGCCGGTCTGAACCGGTTCGGCCGGGACCGGACCGGACCGGCCCGAGGAGGCCCCGCCGGGACCGATCAGCAGACAAGCACACCCCGATAAAGTTGAGGCATGCACGATCTCGGGGCGGGTTTCAGGTATCTCCTCAAGGGCCAGCGCTGGATGGCCCGGCACGGCAGGTCGTACGGCTTCGGCCTGCTCCCCGGCCTGGTGACGCTGGTCCTCTACGCGGTCGCACTCACCGCGCTCGCCCTGTGGGGCGAGGACGCCGTGACCTGGGCCACCCCCTTCGCCGACGGCTGGCCGGGCCCCTGGCTCGGCCTCTTCCGCGGCTTCCTCACCGCCGTGCTCTTCGCCCTCGCCCTCCTCCTCGCCGTGGTCACCTTCACCGCCGTGACGTTGCTGATCGGCCAGCCCTTCTACGAGAACCTCTCCGAGCGGGTGGACCGCGAGGCGTCCCCGGACGGCACGGCGCCCGAGTCCGGCCTGCCGCTCTGGCGCGAGTTGTGGATCTCGGCCCGCGACAGCCTCCGCATCGTCGTCCGGGCCGCCCTGTGGGGCGTCCTCCTCTTCGCCCTCGGCTTCCTGCCGTTCGTCGGCCAGACGGCCGTGCCGGTACTCGGTTTCCTGGTCACCGGCTTCTTCCTCACCGAGGAGCTGACCGCCGTGGCCCTCCAGCGCCGGGGCGTCGGACTGCGCGCCCGCCTCGCCCTGCTCCGCTCCCGCCGGACCCTGGTCTGGGGCTTCGGCACGCCGCTGGGCCTGGCCTTCCTGGTCCCGTTCGTGGCGGTCTTCCTGATGCCGGGCGCGGTCGCGGGCGCGACGCTGCTCGCCCGCGACCTGCTCGGCGAGGAGACGGTCACCCCGACGCCGCAGCCACCGCCACCGTCAGAATCGCCCGCACCTGCGCGATGATGTCCAGCCGGTTGCGCACGAAGTCCGGGTCGGTGACCGAGCCCGTCGCCGGATCGGTGTTGCCGGTGCCGAACTGCAGGACGGGCGTGTGCACATGGCCGCCCGGAAGCCTGTCGTGGAGGCCGAGGCGGTCCCGGAGCAGCGTGGCGCGGTAGGCGATCTCGTTGGACAGGTAGTCGCCGCCGCCTCCGGCCCGGGCCGTGGAGCCGGGTGTCGGACCGTCCGGCCGTACCACGGGCTCGGTGCCGGCCGCCGGGATCTCCGTCACCTCGGTGTGGTCGTACACGGGGAAACGCCCGGTGTGCGCGGCCACGACGGCCCGGTACGGCAGGGTCGTCGTCGTCCACTGCGGCTGCGAGGCCGGGTCGGTGACCGGGACGGTCCCGGTCCTGCCGACGTTGTCGTTGTCGGGGAAGCCCCCGCGCCACGCCCCGTTGGTGCGCTCGACGTCGAAACGCCCGACCCGGCCCTGGCTCACGGTCGTGAACAGGTCCGTGCCGGGCAGGTACGGCCGCAGTGTCCGTTCCACCGTGTTGTCGGCGAAGTCCTGCCAGCGCACCGGGAACACGGCGGTCTCGATCCGCGCCGGGCCGGCCGCCGTCCGGATCACCGTGCCGTCGAGGGCGAGCGCGGCCGCCCCGGAGGGGTTGGAGATCCGGATGTCACGGTCCAGTGTGAACGGGTCGAATCCGGTGACCAGAACCCGCTTGAGCCTTTCCGTTCCCTGCGGGTAGCGGATGTCGGTCTGCCCGCGTGAGGTCCGCTCCAGGTCGTCCAGCAGGGCGGCCCGTTGGGTCTCACTGAGCCCGAAAGCCGGTGTCCAGGTCCGTACTTCCCGCGTCATCCCCAGCCGCGCCCAGTACAGCGGACGGTCGTCGTCCCGGCTGATGTCCCCGCCGGCCGGCCCGCGACCCTGCGCCCGGTCGACCGCCCGCCGCCACAGCGCGGCCCCCTCGCGGACGACGACGTGCCGGGCCTCGACACACGAGTGCGTGCTTGCCAGCTCGCGGGCGAACTCGGGAGCCACCGAGTCGAATCCGGAGCGCCGCAGGATCTCCTGCGGTACGGCCTCGCCGAGCCGCTGCTCCTCGACGGTGGGGACGGGAGCCGCAACGCCGGCGGTCGCGGACGCCGTCGTCGGGGCCGACAGGCCTGCCAGCAGGGCGAGACCGAGCATGCCGATCCGAACGCGTAAAGAATTCAAAGGGGTTCAGGTCCTTCCGTCGCCGTGAGGTGCGTACCGCCGGACGGCCGCAGTATCGCGTGACGGACGTGACCTGCGCCACGGTGCGTGGCTCGGGAGAAGTCGTGGGTGTTTGTGAAAGGTTCGTAGGAGGTTGCGGCGGGCCGCCTCGTGGCCGGTCTCCGGGGCGCGGCGACGATTAACGTCTGAGCCGGGAGAAGCCTCCCCACGAGCAGCCCCGGTCCGGGACCTGACCCTGGACCGGGGCTTACAAGGGCCGGCTGGTGCCCCTCTGGGGCACTAGCGCACCGAGAAGCCGTACACCGTCTCCGACGTGAAGACCTGGCCCGGTCTCAGCTCGGTGCTCGGGAACTCCGGCCGGTTGGGGGAGTCCGGGAAGTGCTGTGTCTCCAGGGCGATCGCGTCACCGGAGGCGAAGGGATGGGTGAGATGGTCGGCGGTGTACAGCTGGAGGCCCGGCTCGGTCGTCGCCACCGTGAGCACCCGCCCGGACGCCGGGTCGTACAGCTCGGCCACCTCCTGGGCCGCGGCGGTCACGCCCTTGTCCAGCACGAAGTTGTGGTCGTAGCCGGAACCCGCCTTGCGGGGCAGCCGGAAGTCGAAGCGCGTCCCGGCCACCTCCTCCGGTGCGCCGGCCGGGATCCCGTCCCTGCCGACCGGCGTGTACCGGGAGGCGGCGAGCCGCAGTTCGTGGCCGGCCGTGTTGCCGGAGCCGCTCAGGTTCCAGTACGAGTGGTTGGTCGGGTTGAACACCGTGGGCGCGTCCGTGACCGCCTCGTAGAGGATCCGCAGCGCGCCTGACTGCTCCAGCGTGTAGGTCGCCGTGACCCGCAGCCGGCCGGGGAAGCCCTCCTCGCCGTGCGGGCTGACCCGGGTGAGGCGAACGCCGTGCTCCACGGGCGACACCTCCCACACCCGCTTGTCGAAACCGCGGTCGCCGCCGTGCAGCGAGTTGGGCCCGTCGTTCTGGACCAGCGCGTACATCCGGCCGTCCAGCACGAAGCGGCCCCGGGCGATCCGGTTGGCGTACCGGCCGACGAGGGCGCCGAGGAACGGTTCGGGGTGGGCCAGGTAGCCGTCCAGATCGGGAAAGCCCAGCACCACGCCCGCCGTACGACCCTCTCGGTCCGGCACCTCGACCGACTGCACGATCCCGCCGTACGACAACACCCGTACCCGCACTCCGGCCCGCTCCAGCGTCCAGCGATGCACCGGGGTTCCGTCGGAAAGCGTGCCGAACGGTTCGCTCATGTGGCTCATGTGGCTCATGTGAGAAACCCTCAGGTCGCGGGGGACTTCGCCGTGATGGTGCGGTAGGCGATCTCGGCGAGCCGCGCCTGCCCGTTCCGGCTGGGATGGAACCAGTCCCACTGACTGAGCTGCTCGGTGCCGAAGCGGTAGTCGAAGACGGCGTTGCCGTCGAAGCGGCAGCGGCGGTCCTTGGCGCAGACCTCCTTCAGCACCTCGTTGTATGCCTCCACGCGCGCCTCGACCGTGTCGCGCCGCGCCGTCGCCGTGGCGCCCAGCTCGTCCGCGTCGGCCAGCATCGACGGGCAGATGCCGAGCTTCCACACCTGCTTGCCCAGCGGGTTCGTGCGGCCCTCCGACCACAGGCGCTTCAGGTTGGGCACGCTGGAGACGTACACCTCGGTCTTCGGCAGCGCCTGGCGCAGCGTGTCCATCGCGTCCTGGAACTCGGCGCGGAAGTCCCCCACCGAGGTCATCGCGGACGTCGAGGCACGGCAGGCGTCATTCGCGCCGGCCATCACCGTCACCAGTTCGGGCTTCCTCAGCGCGGCCTGCGCCATCTGGCCGGTCAGATCGGCCATCCGGGAACCCGTCACCGCGTAGTTCCAGCTGCGCTGCGCGGCCCCGGTCGCCCCGAGCAGCCGCACGGCGAGGCTGTCCACCGCGGCGTCGCTGCCCGTCGCCCACGAGACCTCGGGACAGTCGGACAGCACCGTGCAGGCGTCGAAGCCACGGGTGATGGAGTCGCCGACCGCGGCGATCGAGCCCGGACGGGTGTTCCACGTCGGGACCGGCGCCGCGGCCGCGCGGGACGCTCTGGCGCCGGTGTCCTTCGGGCCGGAGGCATGGTCACCCATGGCGTCGCAGCCCGCGGTGGCCAGCACGGCCGCCGTCGCAACGGTGACAGCGGCCCGCTTACGGTGGCTTCGCTTCCGCATCCCCTGGTGATCCCCTCGGTCGTCGTGCAGTGCTCCCCTTCAGAAGAACGCGTGTGGGTTCCCAGTCTCACCCGATGCAACGGCGAGCACCCGTACAAGCGTCCCCCTGGGTGAATGGCGGGGGTTTCCTCCCCCTGGGAGCGACGGTACGTCACACTCCTTGCGCCGCCGCACGGTAGCCTCGCCATCAATGTGGCCGTCGCGCCACTGCCGCCCGCCATGTCCCGCTCTGCCCGGAGGTCCCGGTGACGACACGTGGAGTTCTGTACGTGCACTCCGCGCCGCGCGCGCTGTGCCCGCACGTCGAGTGGGCCGTCGCCGGGGTGCTCGGCACGCGTGTGAGCCTCGACTGGATCCGGCAGCCCGCCGCGCCCGGCACCTGGCGCTCGGAGTTCTCCTGGCAGGGCGAGGCCGGCACCGCCTCCAAGCTCGCCTCCGCGCTGCGCGGCTGGCACCTGCTGCGCTTCGAGGTCACCGCCGAACCCTGCCCCACCGCCGAGGGCGAGCGCTACAGCTGCACCCCGGACCTGGGCATCTTCCACGCCGTCACCGGCATCCACGGCGACATCCTCATCCCCGAGGACCGCCTGCGCGCGGCCCTGGTCCGCTCCCAGCAGGGTGAGAGCGACCTGGAGGCCGAGCTGGCCAAGCTCCTGGGCAAGCCGTGGGACGACGAGCTGGAGCCCTTCAGATACGCGGGCGAGGGAGCCCCGGTCCGGTGGCTGCACCAGGTGGTGTGACGTTCCGTGACACGAGGAAGGGCCCCCACCGGCCGGTGGGGGCCCTTCTCACACATCAGCGGGCGGTGCTCAGATCGTCCGGAACGCCAGCACCACGTTGTGCCCACCGAACCCGAACGAGTCGTTCAGCGCGGCGATCCGTCCCTCGACGGGCAGCTTGCGCGCCTCACCGCGGACCACGTCCGCGTTCGCCTCGGCCTCGGGGTCGATGTTCTCCACGTTGATGGTCGGCGGAGCCACCCGGTGGTACAGCGCCAGCACCGTCGCCACGGACTCGACACCGCCCGCGCCACCCAGCAGGTGTCCGGTCATCGACTTCGTCGCGGAGACCGCCATGTGGTCCGCGTCGTCGCCGAACACCTTGCGCAGCGCCTTCAACTCGGCGATGTCACCGGCGGGCGTGGACGTGGCGTGCGCGTTGACGTGCATGATCTCGGACGGGTCCAGGTCCGTGCGGTCCAGCAGGTTCTGCAGGGCGTGCGAGATGCCACGGCCCTCGGGCTCCGGCTGCACGATGTCGTGGGCGTCGGCGGAGATGCCCTGGCCGACCGCCTCCGCGTAGACGCGGGCACCGCGCTTGGCGGCGTGCTCGGCGGACTCCAGGACGAGAACGCCGGCACCCTCGCCGAGGACGAAGCCGTCGCGGTCGACGTCGTAGGGACGCGAGGCGCCCTCGGGGTCCTCGTTGTTCTTGGACATCGCCATCATGTTGCCGAACGCGGCGATCGGCAGCGGGTGGATCGCCGCCTCCGTGCCGCCGGCGACGACGACGTCGGCGCGGCCGGTGCGGATCATCTCGATGGCGTAGCCGATGGCCTCGGCGCCCGACGCACAGGCGGAGACCGGCGTGTGCACGCCCGCGCGGGCACCCACGAGCAGGCCCACGTTGGCCGAGGGGCCGTTCGGCATCAGCATCGGCACGGTGTGCGGGGAGACACGGCGGACGCCCTTGTCCTTCAGCACGTCGTACTGGTCGAGCAGGGTCGTCACGCCGCCGATGCCGGAGGCGATGACCGCACCGAGCCGGTCCGGGTCGATGCTGTCGTCCTCGCCCGCCCTCGCGGTGAAGCCGGCGTCCTTCCACGCCTCCTGGGCGGCGATCAGCGCGAACTGCGCGGAGCGGTCCAGACGACGGGCCTGCGGCCGCGGAATGACCTCGGTCGGCTCCACGGCGACCGGGGCCGCGATTCGGACGGCCTGCTCGGCCGCCCACTCCTGCTCCAGGGGCTTGACGCCGGACCTGCCGGCCACCAGCCCCTCCCAGGTAGAGGCTGCGTCGCCACCCAGCGGTGTGGTTGCGCCGATACCGGTGACGACCACGGTGCGATTGGTCGAGCTCACGGGAATTCTTTCTCCAACGGATGCGAGGATTCAACGGCGCCACCGCCGGGTGGCGGGGCAGGCGGCCCAGGACACCGGCCGGCCGGCCGGGCCCGGGCCTCAGGTCCTGTCGTCAAGCTCCCGTCGTCCGTCCGAAGGGCGGGCCCTGCGGCGCCAGGTGCGGGCTCTCGGTGTGCCGGGCTCTGGTCCTCGTACTGGATGTACTTGGGGCAGGGCCCGGCGCGGCGAGAGGGCGTGCATGGCGTCGCGGGGCAGGCGGGAGTTCGACGACAGGGCCTAGCCCAGGAGATCGGTCGATCAGCCCTGGTGCTTGAGGATGTAGTCGGTCGCGTCGCCGACCGTCTTGAGGTTCTTGACGTCCTCGTCCGGGATCTTGACGTCGAAGCGCTCTTCGGCGGCGACGACGACCTCGACCATGGACAGCGAGTCGACGTCCAGGTCGTCGGTGAAGGACTTGTCCAGCTGGACGTCCTCGGTGGGGATCCCGGCGATCTCGTTCACGATCTCCGCGAGACCGGCGACGATCTCTTCCTGAGTGGCGGCCATGTCGGCGCTCCTTCGTAGATATCCAGAGGGTGTGGCGCCCGCCGCGGCAGCGGCAGGGTGGTGCGGTTCTCGCGCCGGAGAGCATGATCCGGCACGGAGTGCCTAGGGGAGAGTAACGACCGTCGCGGCGTAAACGAGACCCGCCCCGAAGCCGATGACGAGCGCGGTGTCGCCGCTCTTCGCCTCGCCGGTCGCCAGGAGCCGCTCCATCGCGAGCGGAATCGAGGCGGCCGAGGTGTTGCCGGTGGTGCGGATGTCACGGGCGACCGTGACGTGCTCCGGCAGTTTCAGTGTCTTCACCATCGAGTCGATGATCCGCACATTGGCCTGGTGCGGGATGAAGACATCCAGGTCGTCCGGGCTGATCCCGGCCGCGTCCAGCGCCTGCTGAGCGACCTTCGCCATCTCGAACACGGCCCAGCGGAACACCGCCTGGCCCTCCTGCGTGATCGCAGGGAACTTGATGTTGCCGTCGCTGTCCACCGGCAGCCCGGACACGTCGCCGGTGGACACGAAGCGGTCCCACGGCACGGTCTGCTTGATCGTCTCGGACTTGTCGCCCTCGGAGCCCCACACGGTGGGACCGATCGCGGGCTCCTGCGAGGGGCCGACCACGACCGCGCCCGCGCCGTCGCCGAACAGGAAGGCCGTGGCCCGGTCCTCCAGGTCGGTCAGGTCGGACAGCCGCTCCACACCGATGACGAGTACGTACTCCGCCGAGCCCTCGACGATCATGCCCTTGGCGAGGGTGAGACCGTAGCCGAAGCCCGCGCAGCCCGCCGAGATGTCGAACGCGGCCGCCTTGTCGGTGCCCAGCTTGTCGGCGATCTCGGTGGCGACGGCCGGGGTCTGGCTGAAGTGCGAGACGGTCGAGACGACCACGGCGCCGATCTGCCCGGCGTCGATCCCGGCGTCCGCGATGGCCTTGCCGGAGGCCTCCAGCGACATCGCCGCGATGGTCTCCTCCGGTGACGCCCAGTGCCGGGTCTCGATGCCGGAGCGCGAGCGGATCCACTCGTCGGACGAGTCGATCTTCTCGAGGATCACCTCGTTGGGCACCACACGGGTGGGGCGGTAGCCGCCCACGCCGAGGATGCGCGCGTACGGGGCGCCCTTGCTGGGCTTGATCTTCGACATGATCGTCGGCTCCTCGGGGGGTCAGGCGTGGGCGTGCTCGGCGATGAGCTCGCGGGCCGCGTCCAGGTCGTCGGGGGTCTTCAGCGCCAGCGTCTTCACGCCGGGCAGCGCGCGCTTGGCGAGGTTCGTCAGGGTGCCGCCGGGGCACACCTCGACGATCGCGGTGGCGCCGAGCTCCTTGAAGGTCTCCATGCACAGGTCCCAGCGGACCGGGTTGGCGACCTGGCCGACCAGACGGTCGATGATCTCCGTGCCGCTGTGCACGGCACGGCCGTCCTTGTTGGAGACGTACGTGACCTTCGGGTCGGTGGGCGAGAGCGCCTTGGCGGCCTCGGCCAGCTTGTCGACCGCGGGGGCCATGTGGTGGGTGTGGAAGGCGCCGGCCACCTTCAGCGCGACGACCTTGCGGACCCCTTCGGGCTGGTTCTCCTCCAGCGCGGCGATCTGCTCGAGCGTGCCGGCGGCCACGATCTGGCCCGCGCCGTTGACGTTCGCCGCCGTCAGGCCCAGCCGCTCCAGGTGCGGGACGGTGACCTCGGGGTCGCCGCCGAGCAGGGCGGCCATGCCGGTCTCGGTGATCGCTGCCGCCTCGGCCATCGCCAGGCCGCGCTTGCGTACGAGGGCCAGCGCGGCGGTGTCGTCGAGCACACCCGCGAAGGCGGCGGCGGTGATCTCCCCGACGCTGTGACCCGCGACGGCGCCCGGGTCGATGTCGGCGATGTCACCCAGTGCCGCGGCGGAGAGGATGCCGGCCGCGACGAGCAGCGGCTGCGCCACCGCGGTGTCGCGGATCGCGTCCGCGTCGGCCTGCGTGCCGTAGTGGGCGAGGTCCAGTCCGATGGCGTCCGACCAGGCGGCGACGCGGTCGGCGGCACCGGGCAGTTCAAGCCAGGGAGTCAGGAAGCCGGGCGTCTGGGCGCCCTGGCCGGGAGCGACGAGTACGAGCACTCTCACACTCTCTCTTGGGGACGGCCAGCGCCGCCCGTGGGGACAGGGACGAAGAACACGAGGGGGTTTTGTGGGCCCCCGACAAAAGCCTAGGCCTGGAGATCTCCGTCGGCCAGACGCCCCAGGATCAGCGCGATCCGCAGCGTGAACGCGGATCGTACATCGGATGGCGACCAACCGGTGACGTCAGTCACACGTCGGAGCCGGTAGCGCACGGTGTTCGGGTGAACGAAGAGCATCCGCGCCGCGCCTTCCAGACTGCTCGCCTGCTCCAGATAGACGCTGAGCGTTTCCAAAAGCGCCGACCCCGCTTCCTCCAGCGGTCTGTAGATCTCCTCCACCAGTTGCTCGCGGGCGCTCGGATCACCGGCGATGGCGCGCTCCGGCAGCAGATCGTCCGCCAGTACCGGCCGTGGGGCGTCCTGCCAGGCTGAGCAGGCCTTCAGCCCGGCCGCGGCGGCCTGCGCGGACCGGGTCGCGGCGAGCAGATCGGGCACGATCGGCCCGGCGACGACGGGCCCCGCGGCGAACGGCCCGATGAGCGACTTGGCGACCGCGAGCGGGTTGTCGCTGCCGCCCGCGATCACGACCAGCCGGTCGCCGAGCACGCCGGTGAGGACCTGAACCTTGGCATGGCGGGAGGCCCGCCGGATCGCCTCCACGGTCAGCTCGGAGTCGCCGTCGGGCGCCGTGCCGAGGACCACGCACACGTGCTCGGGGGAGTTCCAGCCGAGCGCGGCGGCACGCGAGACGGCGCCCTCGTCCGCCTCGCCGGACAGCACGGCGTTGACGACGAGGGACTCAAGACGCGCGTCCCAGGCGCCGCGTGCCTCGGCGGCCTGGGCGTAGACCTGGGCGGTGGCGAAGGCGATCTCGCGGGCGTAGACCAGCAGCGCCTCGCGCAGCACCGACTCGTCCCCCGGCGCCGCCACCTCGTCGATGGCGGACTCCATGACCTCGATCGTGGTGCGCACCATCTCGACCGTCTGCCGCAAGGTGATCGCCCGGGTCAGCTCGCGGGGGGCGGTGCCGAAGACGTCGGTGGAGATGGCCTGGGGGGCGTCGGGGTGCCGGAACCACTCGGTGAACGCGGCGATGCCCGCCTGGGCGACCAGCCCGATCCAGGACCGGTTCTCCGGGGGCATGGCCCGGTACCACGGGAGCGTCTCGTCCATGCGCGCGATCGCCTGGGCGGCGAGCGATCCGGAGGACTTCTCCAGCCGTTTCAGGGTCGCGGCGTGCGGATGGATGCCGTGGGCTACGGCGTCGGGCTTACGGGATTCGGGTTCGGGCACGGGGACAAGACTGCCTTATCCGGACTCCAGTGCGTGCGGGCGGGGGGGAGGGGCTTGATGACTCGGTCGCGTGCGGGATGGCTCGGGCGCGTGCTGGATGGCTCGGTCGCCTGCGGGGCGCCCGCGCCGGTGTCGAGACGGCGATCGTGCTCAGCGCTTCGCGCCGCGTGCTGGATGGCTCGGTCGCCTGCGGGGCGCCCGCGCCGGTGTCGAGACGGCGATCGTGCTCAGCGCTTCGCGCCGCGTGCTGGATGGCTCG
>NZ_JBEYZY010000073.1:0-4248 GCF_040646295.1 Streptomyces sp. NPDC046197
TGGTACTGCAGGGGGGACCCTGTGGGAGAGTAGGACACCGCCGAACAATTCTTGGGAAAACCCCGCACCTTCACGGTGCGGGGTTTTCTGCGTTCCGGGGTCGTCTAGGGTCGATGCATGCGCTACGACCTCGTCATCTTCGACAACGACGGCGTCCTCGTCGACAGCGAGCCGATCTCGAACCGGCTGCTGGCCGCCTACCTCACCGAGTTGGGGCACCCCACCTCCTACGAGGACTCCGTTCGCGACTACATGGGGTCGGCGATGCACCGGGTTCACGAAGTCGTCCTGGAGCGGACGGGGAAGCGGCTGCCCGACGACTTCGACGACGTCTTCCACGCTCGCGTCTTCGCCGCGTTCCAGCGGGAGTTGGAGCCGGTGACCGGCGCGGCCGGCCTGCTGGAGAAGCTCGCGGCGGACGGGACGCCGTACTGTGTCGCTTCGTCGGGCAGCCATGAGCGGATCCGGGTGGGGCATCGGGCGACGGGGCTGGACCGGTGGTTCGACGATGCGCGGATCTTCAGCGCGCAGGACGTGGGGCGTGGGAAGCCCGCGCCGGACCTCTTCCTGCACGCGGCCGGGCGGATGGGTGTCGCACCGGGGCGGTGCGTGGTCGTCGAGGACTCCCCGCTGGGCGTGCAGGCCGCCGTGGCGGCCGGGATGGACGTGTACGGGTTCACCGCGATGACGCCCGCGGACCGGCTCACGGGTGCCGTACAACTCTTCTCCGACATGGGGCAGTTGACGGACCTGCTGATATGACTCGGGCCATCCGCAAGGCACTGACATTTGTCATGCGGAGCTCCGGACGATCGTTTCTACTGCCGGACCTGCCCCGACCGCGAAGCTAGGGGCATGACGACGAACACGAGCAAGAGCCAGAGCAAGCTGCAGAACGTCGCCCCGCTGCTCATCGACGTGGCGGCCCCCATCGGCGGGTACTACCTGCTGAAGAACGGGCTGGGGCTGAGCAGTGTGGCCGCGCTCGGCTGGAGCAGTGCGGTGCCGGCGGTGCGGACCGCGTGGGGGGCGCTCAAGGAGCGGAAGGTCAACGGGCTGGCCGCGCTGATCCTCTTCGTGAACGTCGTCGGGATCCTGCTGAGCTCCGTCGCCGGGGACGCGAGGCTGATGCTGGCGAAGGACAGCGGGGTGAGCAGCGCGATCGGCATCGGCATCCTGGTGTCCGTGGCGCTGGGCAAGCCGATGATGAGCGCCGGTATGAAGCCGTGGCTGGTGAAGGGGGAGGCGAGCCGGGAGGCCGCCTGGGCGCGGCTGCAGGCCCGGTCCGAGGCGTTCCGGCGGGCCGAGCGGCGCTTCTCGCTGGTGTGGGGCGTGGTGCTGCTGACCGAGTGTGTGGCGCGGGTCGTGGGTGCCTACACCCTGCCCATCGACACGATGGTCTGGCTGGGCACGGTCATCACGGTGGTGGCGATGGTGCTGGGGTTCGTTGTGAGCGGTGCGCTGGCCGCCGGCCCGATGGCGCACATGCTGATCGCCGAGGCCAAGGCCGGCGAGACGAACGACGGCGAGACGAAGGCCGGCGCGGCGAAGGACGGCGCGGCGAAGGACGGCGCGGCGAAGGACGGCGCGGCGAAGGTCCGGCAGGCCGCCGCTCCCGTGGCCGCCCCTGTGGCCACCGCTCCGGTGACTGCAGTCACGGCCGTCGCGGCCGCCCGGTAAAGCTGAGCCAAATTCATCTTTGGCCGGATCTACCCACAGGTAGCCAGGGGCCCTACGCTCGCCGCCATGACTGATGTGCTGCGGCGCGGTAGGGCCTCGCTGGCGTTCAGCTTCTTCGCGCAGGGCGCCACCTTCGCCCTCCTCGTGACGCGGATTCCGGCCATCCAGGACCGGTACGGGGTCTCGGACGCGCTGCTCCCCGCCTTCCTGGCGGCGGTGCCGATCCTGGCCGGCGTCGGCAGCGTGACGACCGAGCACCTCGTGCGGCGGATACGCCCCAGCCGGCTGCTGCGCTGGTCCCAGCCCGTCGTGCTGCTGGCGCTGCTCGGTGCCGGGGCGGGCGATCAGGTCGCCGAACTGGGCGTGGCGCTCGCCGCCTTCGGGCTCGCCGTCGGCGCGCTGGACGCGTCGATGAACATGCTCGGGGTGAGCCTGCAGCGGACGTACGGGCGCAGCATCATGCTGAGTTTCCACGCCGCCTACAGCCTCGGCGGGATCATGGGTGCCTCGCTGGCCTGGGTGGGCGCGCACTGGCATCTGGCGTTGTGGGTGTCGTACCTGCCGGTGGTGGCCGTGCTGCTGCCGACGGCGCTGGTGGGCAGCCGGTGGTACGTCGACGGGGGCCCGGCGCCCGCTGCGGCGGCGCAGGGGACGGGCGGGAGCGTGGTGTTCAGGCTGCTGCTGCCGCTGTGTCTGGTGATGACCTTCGCGTACATCGGGGACTCGACCGTCTCCAACTGGAGCGCGAAGTATCTGAAGGACGTGCTGGGCAGCTCGGAGCAGCTGGCGACCGTGCCGTACAACGTGTACATGGTGACCACGCTGGTGGGGCGGGCCATCGGGGACTTCGGGGTACGGCGGTTCGGGGCCGTGGCGGTCGTACGGCTCGGGGCGCTGGTGGCGGCCGGCGGGTTCGCGGTGGTGGCGGTGGCGCCGGACGCGTGGGTGGGGATGCTCGGGTTCACCCTGCTGGGCCTTGGCCTGTGTGTGCTGGTGCCGCAGACGTTCGCGGCGGCGGGGCGGTTGTTCCCGGGGGCGTCGGACGCGGCGATAGCGCGGCTCAACATCTTCAACTACGTCGGCTTTCTGGTCGGCTCGCCGTTGGTCGGGGCGCTGGGCGGCGCGTGGAGCTATCGCGGGGCGATGCTGGTGCCGATGGTGTTGGTGCTGGTGACCTTGGGCTACGCCCGGTCGTTCGCTCCTCAACCGGACCGATACGGTGGCGGGCATGAGCGGCCGCGCACAGCTGATGTGGGACGAGGCAGTAACGGGCTATGACTTCGGTCCGGACCACCCGATGGACCCGGTCCGGCTGGCCCTGACCCGGAAACTGGTCGGTGCCTTCGGGCTCGACCGCGAGGCGCACGTCGTCGCGGCCAAGCCGGCCGGGGAGTCGACGCTGCGGCTCGTGCACCGGGAGGACTACATCGAGGCGGTGAAGTACGCCTCGGCGGATCCGCGGTCGGCGGACGGCAAGTACGGACTGGGGACGCTGGACGACCCCGCCTTCGCCGGGATGCACGAGGTGTCCGCGCTGATCGCGGGGCAGTCGGTCGGGGCGGCGGAGGCGGTGTGGCGCGGGGAGGCGCTGCACGCGGTGAACTTCGCGGGCGGGCTGCACCACGCGATGCCGGGGAGCGCGTCGGGGTTCTGCGTCTACAACGACGCGGCGCTGGCCATCGCGCGGCTGCTGGAACTGGGCGCCGAGCGGGTCGCGTACGTGGACGTGGACGTGCATCACGGGGACGGGGTGCAGGCCGCGTTCTGGGAGGATCCGCGGGTGCTGACGATCTCGCTGCACGAGCACCCCCGGACGCTGTTCCCGCAGACGGGGTGGCCGGAGGAGACCGGCGCCGCGTCCGCGGAGGGGTCGGCCGTGAACGTGGCGCTTCCGGCGGGGACCGGGGACGCGGGGTGGCTGCGGGCGTTCCACGCGGTGGTGCCGGAACTGATCGCCGACTTCCGGCCGCAGGTGCTGGTGACGCAGCACGGGGCCGACACGCACTTCGAGGACCCGTTGGCCCACCTGGCCGTGTCGCTGGACGCCCAGCGGGCGGTGCAGGTGGCGTGTCACGACCTGGCGCACGAGCACGCCGACGGGCGGTGGGTCGCGCTGGGCGGGGGCGGCTACGCGGTGGTGGAGGTCGTACCGCGGTCCTGGACGCACCTGGTCGGTATCGCGGCGGGGCGGCCGGTGGCGCCGGAGACGGTGATCCCCGAGAGCTGGCGGCAGGAAGTGTACGCGCGGACACGGCAGTTGGGGCCGATGCGGATGACGGACGGGCGGTGGCCGGTGTCGTGGTCGGACTGGGAGGCGGGGTACGACCCGGCGGACCGGTTGGACCAGGCGATCCTGGCGACGCGGCGTGCGGTGTTTCCGTTGCGGGGCCTGCTGGCGTAGCCGGTGCTCGGGTGCCGGCGTCGGCCGGTGTGTGCGGGGTGCTCGGGTGCCGGCGTCGGCTGGTGTGTGCGGGGTGCTCGGGTGCCGGCGTCGGCTGGTGTGTGCGGGTTGCCCGGGTGCCGGCGTCGGCTGGTGTGTGCGGGGTGCTCGGGTGCCGGCGTTGGCCG
>NZ_JBEYZY010000073.1:4346-11443 GCF_040646295.1 Streptomyces sp. NPDC046197
GTGTGTGCGGGTTGCCCGGGTGCCGGCGTCGGCTGGTGTGTGCGGGGTGCTCGGGTGCCGGCGTTGGCCGGTGTGCGGGTTGCCCGGGTGCCGGCGTTGGCTGGTGTGTGCGGGGTGCTCGGGTGCCGGCGTTGGCCGGTGTGCGGGTTGCCCGGGTGCCGGCGTCGGCCGGTGTGTGCGGGTGGGCCGTGCTGCCCGGGGCCGGCCGGGGGCGGCTGCTCGTGGGTCCGGTGGACCGGCCGTCCCGGGCTCGGGCGGTCCATTACGCCAACCGTGCGGTGTTTCCGCGTTCGGCGCTCACCGCCCTAGCCGGTCCGTCACCATCGCTGGCGTGTTGAGCACCACGGCGTTGCGAGCGCATCTGCTGGCCGCTCGGCTGGCCGGGACGGTGGCCACCATGCGGGAGACGAGCCTGCGGAGTTATCGGCTGTTCGCGGCCGGCGACCCCCGGGTGCTGATCGGGATCACGCCTGAACAGACGTGGCGGCAGCCGGATTTGATCGGCCTGATGGCGCGGAAGTGTGGAGTTTCAGCCGATCCACAGCACACCTCGGGCCATGATGTGATTGACCCGGAGCTGACGCTGAGCGCGCTGGACGCCTTCGCGGAGCGGATCGCGGTGGCCGCCCGGCGCGGCGCACCTGTTCTGCTCGGTACCGGTCACCCGCACCGGCTGATCGGTTTCTACGCCGCCTTGGCCGATGCCCTGTCGGCGGCGGGATGTGCCGTCCTCACCCCCGCGCAGGGTCGCTGTGTCGACATAACGACCCGGTTCGGCCTACGCACGCACAACCTCGACTACGTACGGGGAGTCGCGCTCGTGCGGCGGCCAGGCGTGGAACGCTCCGGTTGTGAGCCGGGCGCACACACCCATTCGCCGCTCCCGGTTCGCCTCGCGCTCGCCGCCGCGGCCGACGCCGGCGGCCCGCTGCCCGAGCTGGTGATCGGAGACCATGGATGGGTCTGCGGAGCAGGTCAGCTGGGGTTCGAGGCCATTGGTCTGGCCGATACGGACGACCCCGCGCTGTTCGTCGGCGAGGCCGAGGGGCGGCTGTCCGTCGTCGTTCCACTTGATGACGGCGTGCGGCCCGATTACTACCGGCCGCTGACCCGCTACGTACTCAATCGAGCGTGTCTGTCCCAGTAGGACGCCGATGGGTGCACCTCTTCCCCACTCGCATCACCCGCCCCTAGTCTGGGGAGTGAGCACGCAGCGACGAAGAGTCACCGGAAGGGGAAGCCGGTGGCCGTCGAGTGCGGAAGGTTCAGGTGTGTCATGGCTGCAGCTGGCGAAAGGCCTCTGAACGAGGTTCAGTTCCTTACCGTGGCGGAAGTCGCCTCGGTGATGCGAGTGTCGAAGATGACCGTGTACCGGCTGGTGCACAGCGGTCATCTGCCCGCGATCCGGGTGGGGCGGTCCTTCCGCGTCCCGGAGCAAGCGGTTCACGAGTACCTCCGCGAGAGCTATGTGGGGGTGGAAACCGTCTGACGGCAACCCGGAGGGATCCGCGCACAGGGCACTTCGGGGTCCCTCCGTCCCCTCGATTACGACCTCGGCGCTCGGGGCGGGTAGGCTAGCCCCTCGTAGGTCGTGTGGGCCCATGGCGCCCAAACACCGAGTGATGAGAAGTGAGCGAGGGTAGTCGTGGGCTCTGTTATCAAGAAGCGGCGCAAGCGGATGGCCAAGAAGAAGCACCGCAAGCTGCTCAAGCGCACCCGCGTCCAGCGTCGCAACAAGAAGTAGTGACGCCAGGTCGCTACTAGGTACGCGACATCGCGAGAGCGTGTCCGTGGCCCCCCACCCCTTGCGGTGGGGGGCCACGCGCATGTGCGGCCCGCGCCGTCCGGGAGGGCGAACCCCGTGCGTACGACCGGATGAAACGGGGGCCGGGTGGTCGTACGGAGGTGCCCATCGTCACTTCGTGCATCGGGCAGTCATCACAGCGCAACATCAACCCGATAGGTTGGCCGCATACGGGGAACGCGGCGGATACGAGCTCCTGGAAGGAAGGCGCTGATCTTGGGACAGGTCGTGCTCGTGACCGGAGTGGCCCGTCAGCTCGCGGGCCGGTTCGTACGACGGATCCAGCGTGACCCACAGGTGGACCGGGTCGTCGCCGTGGATGCGGTTCCGCCTGAGCACCATCTGGGTGGTGCCGACTTCATCCAGGCGGACATCCGGCAGGCCACCATCGCCCGGGTGCTCGCGGAGACGTCCGCCGACACGGTCGTGCACATGGACGTCACCGGCACCGCGCTGGGCAGCGGCAGCCGGGCCACGGTCAAGGAGACCAACGTCATCGGCGCGATGCAGCTGCTGGGTGCCTGCCAGAAATCCCCGAGCGTCAAGCGGCTGGTGGTGAAGTCCAGCACCAACGTCTACGGGTCCGCGCCCCGCGACCCCGCCGTGTTCACCGAGACCACCCCGCCCAAGTCCCTGCCCAGCGGCGGCTTCGCCAAGGACACCGTGGAGGTGGAGGGCTATGTACGCGGCTTCGCGCGGCGGCGGCCGGACGTCGCCGTGTGCGTGCTGCGGTTCGCCAACATCCTCGGCCCGACCGCGGACTCCCCGCTCGCCTCGTACTTCTCGCTGCCGGTCCTGCCGACCGTCTTCGGCTACGACCCGCGGCTGCAGTTCGTGCACGAGGACGACGTGATCGAGGTGCTGCGGATCGCCTCGCACGAGCCGCGCCGCGGCACGCTCAACAGCGGCACGTTCAACATCGCCGGTGACGGCGTGCTGCTGCTCTCCCAGTGCTCGCGGCGGCTCGGCCGCCCCACGGTGCCGCTGCTGCTGCCTGCGGTCACGTGGGCGGGCTCGCTGGTGCGTACCCTGGGTATGACGGACTTCTCACCCGAGCAGATCCGACTGCTCACCCACGGCCGGGTCGTGGCCACGGACCAGATGCGCGAGACGCTGGGCTTCGCACCCAAGTACACGACCGCGGAGACCTTCGCGGACTTCGCCCGCAGCCGAGGACCCGGACTCCTGCCGCCGGAGGCCCTTGCGGGGGCCGTCGACCGGATCGCCGCCCTGTCCCAGAGGGGCAGCGGCCACCTCCCGACGCAGAGCGCCAACTGAGGAGCGCAGCAACGATGGCGGACGCCAAGGTCATTCCGTTCGACGACGACCGGTCCCGCGGCAGCGCCGTACAGCGGCCGTCGCGGCGTCGCAGTGCCGGGAGCCGGCGCACCGGTGGGGAGCCGGCGCCGGTCCGTGAGGTCCAGCCCCTGCCCACCAGGGCCGCCGCACAGGATGATGTTCCCGTGACCCGTGAGGAACAGCCGTCGCAGCCGCGGCCAAGGCCCCAGGACGACGGCGGGCTGGAGCGGCGCGTCGCCGCGGGCCTGGCGTTCCTGCGCCGCCGCCTCACCGGGGACTACGACGTCGACGACTTCGGGTACGACGCCGAGCTGACCGACCAGGTCCTGATGTCGCTGCTGCGGCCGGTGTACGAGAGGTACTTCCGGGTCGAGGTGAAGGGCATCGAGAACATCCCGTCCGAGGGCGGCGCGCTGCTCGTGGCCAACCACTCCGGCACGCTGCCGCTGGACGGTCTGATGATGCAGGTCGCCGTCCACGACCACCATCCGGCCGGCCGGCATCTTCGGCTGCTGGCGGCCGACCTGGTCTTCGTGCTGCCGGTGGTCAACGAGCTCGCCCGCAAGCTCGGGCACACCCTGGCCTGCGCCGAGGACGCCGAGCGGCTCCTGGGCCAGGGCGAACTGGTCGGGGTGATGCCGGAGGGCTTCAAGGGCATCGGCAAGCCCTTCAGCGAGCGCTACAAGCTCCAGCGGTTCGGCCGGGGCGGTTTCGTCTCCACGGCTCTGCGCCAGGGCACGCCGATCATCCCGTGCTCGATCGTCGGGGCCGAGGAGATCTACCCGATGCTCGGCAACGCCAAGACCCTCGCGCGCCTGCTGGGCTTCCCGTACTTCCCGCTGACGCCCACCTTCCCGTGGCTGGGCCCGTTGGGCGTGGTCCCGCTGCCGACGAAGTGGACGATCCAGTTCGGCGAGCCGATCCCGACGGACGGGTATCCGCCGGAGGCGGCCGAGGACCCGATGCTGATGTTCAACCTGACCGACCAGGTGCGCGAGCAGATCCAGCACACGCTGTACAAGCTGCTGGTGCAGCGCCGCTCGGTGTTCTTCTGACCCGCCAGGTGGTTCGTCCGGCCTGCCCGGTGTGCGTCCGGCCTGCCCGGTGTGCGTCCGACCGCCCGGTGTGCGTCCGACCTGTCCGGTCACAGGCCCTGTGGTCTGCCGTGCGTACGACGGCGTGGGCGCCCCCGGTGAGAGGGGTGCCCACGCCGTCGTACGCCTAGTTGGTGTTCTCCCCGTCGATGCCGAGGCCGGGCAGCAGGCCCGGGAGCAGCGGCGGGATGGTCACGTTGGGGCCGCTGGAGGGGGACTTGCCGGCGGACGGCGAGGTGCTGCCGCTGGACTTCGGCGGGTCGAGCAGGCCGCCCGTGGTGCCGCCGATCAGGCTGTCGGCCCCGCTGCCGGAGCCGGCGGACTTGCTCGGGCTCCCGCTGCCGGAGTGGCTGCCGCCGGGCGAGGAGCCGCCGCTGCCGGTGCTGGGGTGGGCGGAGCTGTGGGCGCCGGACGAGCCCGAGGGCGCCGAGCCGGAGCCGTGTCGCCGGCTGTCGCCGCCCTGGGCCGGAGCCTGGGGGAGCAGCGACTGCAGGGGGGCGACCTCTTCGTCTATGGCGTCGAACACCGACGACACCTGCCGGCTCACGTCGCCGAGCTGCAGGGGCAGCTTCTCGCGCAGGGCGCCCCAGGCTTCGCGGTGGGACCGTGAGAAGGCGGAGAGGGCCTGGATGGGGCCCAGGGAGTCGGGGTCGCGCTGGTACGCCTCGTGCAGCAGACGGTGGCCTTCGGCCGCGTCGTGCTGCATGCCGTACAGGGTGCGGCGGATCTCGCCCAGGGACTCGTGGTCGAGGTGACCGCTGCGGCCGCGGTCCAGCAGCCGGCGCGCCTCGTTCAGACGGGTGGAGGCGAGGTCCAGGTAGGCCTGGCCCTGCTCGTCGTCGCCGTCGGTCAGGTAGTTGAGCCTGAAGTCCTCGATGCCGCGCTTCAGCCCGTACAGCGAGTCACCGGGGAGGGCGTTGGAACTGGCAGCGGCCACCCCGCCGAAGGCCCCCGCGGCCACGCCGACGCTGAGTCCGCCGGCGGCCAGGCCCTTGGTCAGCCGCGAACGCGGTCGCAGTTTCCCCAGCGTGCTCGCCCGGTGGGCACCCCGGGTCCTTCGCTGCTCGGGCACCGAAGGACCCGCCGCCTCGCCCTTCGCGGTGCCCTCCTGCAGCATGGCCTCCATCGCGGCCACCAGGCGGGCCCGCTGGACGACCTTGACCTCGGGATCCAGCTCGGGCCGGGGCAGCGCGCCGAGACCGGTGGCGAGGGCCAGCAGACGGCCCTCCTCGGTCTGTTCCGCAGCGGCCGGGGCCGGTGCCGGTCCTTCGGACTGCTCGGCCGCCGTGCCCCGGTCGGACAGCTCCTCCAGGGCCTGGGCGAAGGCGTTCGCCCGCCGGTGCGCCGATACGTTCGCGATCACTGGCGGCACCTCCTCTCGTCATGACGGTCGACTCCCCAGGGATCCTGAGGGTTGCACGCCCACGACCGCATCCACACGATCGAGTGATCAGGGTGGGCCGGGGCGTGACCGCAGGGAGCCGGTATCCCGCACAACGAGTGGCTCGGCACTTGGGTTACGGACGGCGGATGATCGGGTCGCGAAGTCAACGGGCTTTGACGGAACGTGAGTTGGGCGTCGCTGAGCGTGGGCGGGTCAGCGCGCGTCGTCGGGGAGGAGCCGGGCGAGGGTGCGCACGGCCCGGTACTGCAGGGTCTTGATGGCGCCCTCGTTCTTGCCCATCACCCGGGCGGTCTCCGCGACGGAGAGGCCCTGCAGGAAGCGGAGCGTGACGCACTCCTGCTGCTGGGGGTTCAGCCGCCGTACGGCGTCCAGTAGGGCGGCGTTGGAGAGGGACTCCAGGACGGAGTCCTCCGGGGACCGCTCGACCTCGTTGGCGTCGAGCATCTCGCCGGTGGTGACCTCCAGCCGGAAGCGGCTGGACTTGAAGTGGTCGGCGACGAGGTTGCGGGCGATGGTGACGAGCCAGGCGCCGAAGTCGCGGCCCTGCCAGGTGAAGGTGCCGATGCGGCGCAGGGCGCGCAGAAAGGTCTCACTGGTGAGGTCCTCGGCGGTCGCCCGGCCGCCCACCCGGTAGTAGATGTAGCGGTACACGGTGTCGCTGTACTGGTCGTAGAGGCGGCCGAAGGCGTCGGCCTCGCCGGCCTGAGCGCGCTCCACGAGGTCCATCATCCGGGCGCTGTCGCTGTCCGCGGCCGGGCGGCGGGCCTGGGCCCCGGCGGACTGGCGCCCTCTCCTGCCCACCGCGGCGCCGCCCTCGGCCAGCGCGTAGCACGGGCCTACGGGCGCGGCCGTGGCGAATGCGGGGACGGCGGACGCAGTGGGGACGAGGCCGCGCAGCAGGTCCAGGACCGTTGCGCGGAGCGTAGCCAGGCCCGAGGCGTCAACCCCGACGTGTGGGTACACGGGACTCCCAGAGGCAGAGCTTCCATCACGTGCAGTGCGGAACCGTTCACCCGTCGTAGCGACGAAGGGGTACCGGTTTGCGTCTGAGGAGAATAACGCTTCGTACAGGCCCTGCTACACCCAGTTGCTCAAATCATCGATTACGTCGCTTCCGTAACCGATCGGCGCCTGATCAAGTGCCGCAGAGTGACCGTTTGTTGATCGAACCAGTTCGCCTTTGGTGTGCGTCGGGGGCGTGTTGTGGCGGTGTACCGCCAAGGTGAATGGTCAGCCGGGTACGCGTGTGCGTTCGCTCGGTTGACCGGTATTCGCCGTTGCGACAGGGCCTGGGCGCCGTCGTACGACAGGACGCAGACCTGGCGACGACCTGGCGGCGACCTGGTGTCCCGCGCCGGAAGTTCCTAGGCAGTTCCGGCTGAGCTGCGGACGGTCGACGTGCCTGGTCGGCAGCGTGAATCCGATCGCCGAGACGAGGCAGATCTACCGACGGACTTCAGGCGCAGGACACTAGTGTGATGCGCCGGAAATCGCA
>NZ_JBEYZY010000074.1:0-7921 GCF_040646295.1 Streptomyces sp. NPDC046197
GCGCTCGGGTAGAGGCGGAACCCGTACCTGAGCCGCATAGCGATCACCATACATACGTGGTTCATGGCACCACGCTGGAACCCGAATCCCGCCGTATGCACCGGGTACGAAGCGCACGTACGCCGATACCTGTGGGGCGGCCACTTCTGGTCCGGCTCATACTTCGCAGGAAGCTGCGGCGGGGCGCCCCTGACCGTTGTGAAGCAGTACATCGAGAATCAGAAGCGCCCCATGGGCTGAGGTGAACAGTGCGGACCCGTGCTCACGTGCGGGCCAGAGCAGTTCTGAGATGGCCTTCACCCCCGGCGTAAACGCCGGAGCACTGGCCAAGAGCAAAGGTAGAAGCCGTCGAGGCGACCACGAGCGAGCACGTCTCCGGCAGCGGCGATCACCTCGCGTGGCTTGGCGAGTCCGGTACCGCCTTACCCCTCCCCACGACCAGCGGCTGGGCAAGGGCGAACAGCTGGAAGACGTACCGGTGCGGACCGTGGCCCTTGATCGGTGCGGACCCGGGGTAGCCGCGCCGTGAGCCAGAGTTCGGGAGGCGTACGCCAGGGGCCGGGTTCTTGGCGGCGAGAGCGCCCTGGGCGAGGCCGGTCATGGAGGGGTCGAACAGGGCGATGCCGTGGTTGTACGGCATGGGCATCGCCGCATCGGGGTCATCGACGACCAGCAGCAACTGTGCTGCGCCAGCTGGGACTTCGTCCCGCCTCAGGGGCTGGTGACAGATTCTCGCCGCCGACACGCCGTGCGGCGTGGACGGTCGGGATCGCCGTCTCGCGGGCGAAATCGGGGCTGGTAAGGGCGAGCGCGGTCTCGATGGTCTGGTTCGGCGAGCTCCAGGCGGGGCCGGCCTGCCCCACTCGCCGGTTCTTTAAAGACGGTACTGATGGGCCCGGAGGGAGATTACGGTCATCCGGTACTCGGGTTCGATGTTGAAGCCGATCGGGTCGTCCGCCTGGCTGAACCGTCGGTCATGTGAGGGCCGTTGTGGTCTGCGGTTCGTAGAGGGCTCCGTCGCGGAGCATGGCGAAGAGCACGTCGGCTCGTCGTCCGGCGAGGCAGAGCAGGGCTTGGGTGTGGCCTTTGCCCTGGCTGATCTTCCTGTCGTAGTAGGTCCTGGTAGGGCTTGGTCAGGTGCGTATGGGTGTGGTATGTCGCGGTGGCAGGTGGGGCAGGCGCCGGTCCAGAGCGCGAGTAGTGTCGGTAGCTCGCGGACGATCTGGTGAAGGCTCAGGCCGGCGCCGCGCCTTTTGGGGCCCGGGCCAGTCGTTGCAGGGTGCAAAGCATGCGCGACGGAGACAAGGGTGACGTGGTGGTGCCATCCGCCCCATGTCCGGCCCTCGAAGTGGGCCAGCCCCAGGGCTTGTTTCATCTCCCGGTAGCCGTGCTCGATGCGCCGGCGGAGTTTGGCGAGGCGGACCAGTGTGGTCAGCGGCATGCCGGAGGGCAGGTCGGACGGCCAGTACTGCACCGGCTCGCTCTCGCCGGCGGCCCACTCGGCCAGCAGCCGGCACACGGGCAGTTCCGGGCCGTCGGTGGCCTGCCGGACCTCGCGTCCGGCAGGCCGGATGCGCAGGGCCACGAAGCGGGAGTACATCCGCTTGCGGCCCGAGCGGCCGGTACCGGGCCGGCAGCCTTCCCGCCACTGCACCGGCCTGGACCGCCTTCCGGCCTGCCGTGATGACCAGTTCCTTCACCGACTGCGGCTTGTCGGGATATTTGGCCACCGGCGGGCGTCCGGTCCCGGAGTACGGCTCGGCCACCGGCACCGCGTCGGCGGGCCGAGCCGACAACGTGCTGGAGATTCCCACCACGTGGTTCAGGCCGCGGGCCTGCACTCCGTGCCGGAACGCGGCGGCGTCGCCGTATCCGGCGTCCGCGACGACCAGCGGTACCTCGATGCCCCAGGAGCGGGTCTCGTCGAGCATGTCCAGGTCCAGCTGCCACTTCTCCACGTACCCGACGTCGTCGGGGATGCCGCAGGCGGCACGTCGGGTGACCTTGCCCGGATCGGCCTTCGGCGAGGCGGGATCCCATGTCTGAGGTAGGAACAGCCGCCAGTTGACCGCCGCGGAGGCGTGGTCGGACGCGAGGTGGAGCGAGACGCCGACCTGGCAATTGGCGACCTTGCCGGCGGTGCCGGTGTACTGCCGCGACACACAGGCCGAGGCAGCCCCGTCCTTCAGGAACCCGGTGTCGTCGAAGACCAGGGCCTGCGGCCTGATCGCTCCCTCCATCCGCCAGGCCAGTTTCGCCCGGATGTGGGCCGGTCCCACGGGCTGGTGGTGATGAAATGGGCCAGTGTCTGCCGGTTCCCGTCTTCACCGAGCCGCGCGGCCATCGGCTCGACCGACTTACGCTGCCCGTCGGTGAGCAGCCCCCGCAGATGGACCTGCCCCCACCGGCGCTGGTCCTTGCGCGCGAACGGCTCGAACACCTCCGCCGCGAACTCCTCCAACTCACCACGCACCGCAGCAAACTCGTCCGGAGTCACACACTCTCAACGCCACACCAGGCCCGTAGGACACGCATCACCACACCCGACCTGACCAAGCCCTACTGGACGGACGGCGGGGCCTCACTGCTGTCAGCGGGGCCCCGCCGGGGTGCGGCGTCGTCGGTTTCGGTCAGACGGGTGCCGGCCGGGATCGGTCGCCCGTGGGTTCGAGGCGGACGACGATGCCCTTCGACGTGGGCTGGTTGCTTACGTCGGCGACGCTGTCGAGCGGCACCAGGACGTTCGTCTCCGGGTAGTAGGCGGCGGCCGAACCCTTGGCCGCCGGGTAGGACACGACCTCGAAGTTCTCGGCCCGGCGCTCGGTGCCGTCCTCCCAGACGCTCACCAGGTCCACGCGATCGCCCTGGGCGAGGCCGAGTTCGGACAGGTCGGCCGGGTTGACGAGGATCACGTGGCGGCTGCCGTGGATGCCGCGGTAGCGGTCGTTGTTGGTGTACGGGACGGTGTTCCACTGGTCGTGCGAGCGCAGGGTCTGCAGCAGCAGGTGACCCTCGGGGGCCCGGGGGACCACCCGCTCGTTGCAGGTGAACCGGGCCTTGCCGGTCTCGGTCCTGAACACGCCCTCGTTGACCGGGTTGGGTAGCTGGAAGCCTCCCGGACGGGTCACCCGGGCGTTGAAGTCGTGGAAGCCCGGCACGATCCGGGAGATGCTGTCGCGGATGGTGTTGTAGTCGCCCTCGAACTTGGCCCAGGGGATGTGCCCCTCGCCGCCGAGGCTCAGCCGGGCGAGTCGGCACAGGATGGCGACCTCGCTCAGCAGCACGCGCGAGGCCGGTTCGAGTCGTCCCTGGGAGGTGTGCACCTCGCTCATGGAGTTCTCGACGGTGACGAACTGCTCGCCGTCGGCCTGGACATCACGCTCGGTGCGCCCCAGCGTCGGCAGGATCAGGGCGGTGTCGCCGCAGACGGTGTGCGAGCGGTTGAGCTTGGTGGAGATGTGGGCGGTCAGCCGGCACGAACGCATCGCCTTCTCGGTGACCTCGCTGTCGGGCGCTGCGCGCACGAAGTTCCCGGCCAGGGCGAGGAAGACCTTGACGCGGCCTTCCAGCATCGCCTTGATCGAGTTCACCGAGTCCAAGCCGTGCGGGCGCGGCGGATCGAAGCCGAACTCCTCCTGAAGGGCGTCCAGGAAGGTGTCCGGCATCTGCTCCCAGATGCCCATGGTGCGGTCGCCCTGGACGTTGCTGTGGCCGCGCACCGGGCAGGCGCCCGTGCCGGCGCGCCCCAGATTGCCGCGCAGCATCAGGAAGTTGACGATCTCCCGGATGGTGGGCACACCGTGCTTGTGCTGGGTGATGCCCATCGCCCAGCACACGATGACGCGTTCGCTCCGCAGAACCTCGTCGCGGACCTTCTCGATCTCCTCGCGGGTCAGTCCCGTCGCCGCGCGCACGTCGTCCCAGTCGACGGTGCGGGCGTGCCGGGCGAACTCCTCGAAACCGGAGGTGTGGGCGTTGATGAAGTCGTGGTCCAGGACGGTGCCGGGACGCGCGTCCTCCGCCTCCAGCAACAGCCGGTTCAGTGCCTGGAACAGGGCGAGGTCCCCGCCCGGCTTGATGTGCAGGAAGCGGTCGGCGATCTGGGTGCCCCGCCCCACGACCCCACGCGGCTTCTGCGGGTTCTTGAAGCGTCGCAGCCCCGCCTCCGGCAGCGGGTTCACCGCCACGATGCGGCCGCCGTTGCGCTTGGCCTCCTCCAGGGCCGAAAGCTGCCGCGGGTGATTGCTGCCCGGGTTCTGCCCCACCAGGAAGATCAGGTCCGCGTGGTGGAGGTCGTCGAGACTCACCGTGCCCTTGCCGACGCCCAGCGTCTCGTTCAGGGCGAAGCCGCTGGACTCGTGGCACATGTTGCTGCAGTCGGGCAGGTTATTGGTGCCGTAGGCGCGGGCGAAGAGCTGGAAGACGAAGGCGGCCTCGTTGCTGGCCCGGCCGGAGGTGTAGAAGACCGCCTCGTCGGGCGAGTCCAGCCCCTTCAGTTCCTGCGCCAGGACGCCCAGGGCGTCGTTCCAGCCGATGGGCTCGTAGCGGTCCGACCCGGGCCGTTTGATCATCGGCTCGGTGAGCCGACCCTGCTGGTTGAGCCACATGTCGGAGCGGGCGGCCAGATCGGACACGCTGTGCTCGCGGAAGAAGTCGGCGGTGATCCGGCGCGTCGTGGCGTCGTCGTTGATGTGCTTGGCGCCGTTCTCGCAGTACTCATTGCGATGGCGCCGGCCCGGAGCGGGGTCCGCCCACGCACAGCCGGGGCAGTCGACCCCGCCCACCTGGTTCATGGTGAGCAGGTCGACCCCGGTCTTGCGCGGGGAGGTCTGCTCCAGGGAGTACTCCAGCGCGTGCACGACGGCGGGAACCCCGGCCGCCCACTTCTTCGGCGGTGTCACGGAGAGGGAGGTCTCCGGCTCCTCACCGGGCGGGTTCTGCATCGCTTGGCCTTTCTCTTGCCGTGTGCGGTACGCGGGTCAGCCGACGGGCCACTGGGCGACACGGCTCCTGGGCGGTTCCGGGGTGTCGTGCTGAACCCGGCCGTTGCGGATGGTGCCGCGCCAGGCACCGCCCTCCTGACCGAGCCCTTCGATGAAGTGCTTGAAGCTCACCAGTTCCCCGCGCACCAGTCGCACGGTCAGCCCCACGACCCTGGACGAGCGGGTGAGGACCTTCGCGGCCCCCTGCGGTTGGAGGAGCATCCGGACCGTGATCGCGGTGCCACCGGACTCCGTCGGCCTGAACTCGACCTCGCCCTGGTGGGTGGGGTGTTGCTCCAGGCCACGCCAGGCCAGGTAGGCGTCAGGGTCCTGTTCCACGATCTCGACCGCGAAACGGTGACGCAGGGGGCCGTAGCCGATGGTCCACGCGGTGACGGTAGGCCTGATCTGCTCGACGTCGCGCACCACGGTCGAGAAGCGCGGGAACGTCTTGAACTGCGTCCACTGGTTGTAGGCCGTGCGGACCGGCACCGCGACCTCGACCGTCTCCTCGACGTGCCGCTCGCGCAGGGGACGGCGGCGTGTGACGCCGTCGCCGTCGGAGCGCATGCCTGGGGTGTTCGGCACGGCCTGCCCACCGTCGTCTTCGTGCGCCATCATGGTCCTTCTTCCGGTGAGGGAGCCGGGCGTCCAGAGACCCGGCCCTCCCCTTATGGGGCAGGGCATCTCTTCCGGTTCCCCGATCCCGGGTTTTGAGTCACCCGACCGTGTAGGCGTCCCGGGCGGCCCCGAGCGCGAGAAGGGGCCGGGCCCGGCTCGCAGGAGGGGCGCCGAGCCCGCGGCTGCCTGGTACCCGGGCGTTTCGGCACGGGCACCAGGGCGTGGCTGCCCTCCGGGCTGGCGTCGCTGCGGGCTGTTGGGCGATGCCGCGGCCCGGGGGCAGTTGGAGGTGACCGAGCCGGTGGCCGTTCAGGAACAGCCGCACGGCGTGGGGCAGGCTGCGTGCTGGGTCCTGCGGCGGTGTGGGGACGCGGGGTGGCGGCCGGCCGGGGCGGCTGGTTGGGGCCCGGCACGGTCGTAGAGAACCTGCTGGTCGTGCTGCCAGGGGCCGGGCCCTGAGCCTGCTCTGGTCGGGGCAGTCGCCTGGGGCGCTGCCCTCACTCTCGTGGGCACGTGACGAGCTTCCACAACGCGGCCGGCGCCGACCTCGTCGTCTACAACAGCCAGTGGATCCGCCGGAACGGGGAACTTCTACGCCCGCTGCCCGCCCGAGTTCCTGCCCCGGCGCAGCACCGTCGTGAGACCGCCGGTGATCGCGGACGAGTACCGCACCCAGCCGGGCATTCCCCTTTCGGACTTGGCAGGGGCGGCCGACACCCGATTCGGGGAGCGGCGTGCGCAGGCCGTGCCCCGTCCGCGTGCGGGCCGGTGCCGGGCATAGCCCGTGACCCGGCTTGGCTGATACCCCCGTAGCCCAGGCCGGGCCATGGAGGTCGGGTCACCCGGCACGCTGGGTTGTCTCCCCGGCCTGAGCGGGTACGGCCGGCAGGGAGACGGTGCAGGAGGCGCAGCGTCGGGCCTGGGCGGGTACGGGGCTGAGGCATTCGGGGCAGTCTCGTTTGGGGGCCTGGACGTCTTGGTGCGGGGCGAGGCGTTCGTGGAGCTTGTTGATCGGGAGCACGACCAGGAAGTACACGGCGCCGGCGAGGAGGAGGAAGCTGATCGCCGCGTTGATGAAGGCGCCGTAGGGGAACTTGGTGGCTCCTACGGTGAAGGTCTTGCGGCTCATGTCGCCGGTGGCGCCGGTGGCCAGCCCGACGAGCGGTGTCAGGAAGGCGCTGACGAAGCCGTTCACCACGGCGGTAAAGGCTGCCCCGATGACGATGCCGACGGCCAGGTCGACCACGTTGCCGCGCAGGATGAAGCTGCGGAAGCCCTTCACCTTCTCACCCCTAAGAAGCTCTTGACGTCGACGAGCGGCACCGAAAGCGCGGTCAGCCCACTCCCTTCACCACCTCGGATGCCCTGCCACCCCTCACACATGCCGGCTCCGCCGCGCGGCGCGGTGATGTACTGGCCGTGTATCGAAAGTGGATCTTGAGCTGTTCCGCCCAGCTATTCCGCCCCACCGGCCGGTCGGTGGACACACTCGCCGACGCGCACAGCGGACTGGGCAGCATGCTCGGCCCGGGTGCCGCCCTGGTCTTCGCCATCGCCCTCCTGGCCTCTGGCTTCGCTTCCTCCTCCGTCGGCACCTACGCCGGGCAAATCATCATGTCGGGCCTTCTCAACCGCTCCCTACCGCTCGCCCTGCGCCGCGGCATCACTCTCGCGCCGGCCTTGGTCATCCTGTTCGCGGACATCGACGCCACCCGCGCTTTGGTGTGGTCCCAGGTCGTCCTGTCCTTCGGTATCCCCTTCGCCCTTGGGCCGTTGATCCTCCTCACCCGCAACCACACGGTCATGGGCCCGCTGACCAACCGTTCCCTCACGGCCCTGGTGGCCTCCGTCATTACAGCTCTCGTCAGCATCCTGAACTTCTACCTGATCGGCCAAGTCCTGTTGGGTTAGGCACAGGCGTTTCTGCCAATGGCACCGCCGGGTCGCAGGGCGGCCCAGTGGTGCCTTCCCGCCAGGCAGTCTCAAGTTCGAGCCACAAATCTCGTCGTACGAGGGGCGGTGCGCGTCGCGGTCTCCCCATCGCACGATCACCCATGTAAGTTTCACTCGTCGGTTGCAGTCCTTACTTTCAGTCGAGGCTACGGAGCCCATTCATGCCCCACCTGCTGCCGGACACGAGACCGCAGCGCATCCTCGCTGCCTCGAACTTCGTCTACACCGTCGGCAGCGGTCTCTATCTGACCGCAGGAGTGCTGTACTTCAGGGTCTGATGCAGGTTCGGGTGACAGGTGCGGTCACGCGGCCTGGAGGGCCGGCGTGGTCATGACGGTCTCGAATTCGATGGGGGTCAGCCGGCC
>NZ_JBEYZY010000075.1:0-6594 GCF_040646295.1 Streptomyces sp. NPDC046197
CCGCTACGAGCGCAAAGCCGAGCACTTCCTTGCCTTCACCAGCATCGCCTGCACCCTCATCTGCTATCGCAGACTCACCAAATGAGATGACGTCTTAATACCGCTGCGCGTACCAGGTCGGTGGCTCGCCGAACATAGTCTTGAAGTCGCGGATGAAGTGGCCCTGGTCGGCGTAGCCGAGGTCCGCCGCCAGTGCGGCCCAGTCGATCGCCCCGCCGGCGGCCATGCGTGCGGTCACCTCGTGCAGGCGGTAGCGGCGGATCACCCGCTTGGGCCCGATGCCGACGTACTCCGCGAATAGTCGTTGCAGCCCCCGCATGCTCAGCCCCAGCTCGCCGGCGAGGCGTTCGACCCTGGTCATTGCCTTGTCCTTGGCGATCAGCTCGACCGCGGCCACCGCCTGGCGCACCCGGGGGTCGTCGTCCGGCAGGTGTTTCAGCAGGAACGCATCCAGGGTCGGCACGTCGAGCGTCGTGGGCAGGTCCGGGCCGAACACCTCGGTCGCCGGGACGACCCGGTCGGTGATCGTCGAGACGGAGGCACCCAGGAACGGGCGGAAGCAGCCCGGCCGGAACGCAACGCCGAAGACGTGGTCGCGGCCCTCGAGGACCTTGATCTGGTAGCCGCTGCACACGCCGTTGACGTCCGCGCGGCCGCCAGCGAACGAGAGGTGCACGTTCGGGTACGGCACGATCTTCTGCCGGTAGGGCTCGGCGTAGTCCCAGCGAGCCTCCCAGTACCGCTCCACCCATGGCGCGAGCGCCGGCGACGGACTGTGGAACGCGTGGCGCTGATACCTGGTCCACGCACTGCGTAGCTCACGAACGTCCCGCCGCACACGGCAGAGTGTATGTCGCCTTTGTTCAATACCCCTCCGGCCCACGGCGCCTAACGTCGCCGCCATGTCACACCTTTCCAACGCGGCCGAGGCCATGGCCGCAGTCGCCCACACCATCACCGACGACCAGCTCGCCAACAAGACTCCGTGCACGGAGTATGACGTGCGGGCACTGGTCAACCACCTCCTGTTCTGGGGCCCGTCGCTCGCCGGCGCAGGCCGCAAGGAGTCCGTTCCGCAGCCAACGGCCGCCGAGTCCGATGTGGACCTGGCGGCCGGCGACTGGCGCGGACGCCTGCTCGCCCTGCTGAACGACATCACGTCGTCGTGGGCGCCGCCGGGCGCCTGGGAGGGCGAGACGAGCATGGGCACGCCGCATATGCTGCCCGCGCCCGTCATGGGTGACATGATCGTCGGCGAGCTGACCGTGCACAGCTGGGACCTGGCGGTCGCGACCGGGCAGCGGCTGGAACTGCCCGCCGACCTGCTGGCGCATCTGCACGACACGATGTTCGCCGGCGTGGAGCAGGGGCGGGAGATGGGCCTGTACGGACCGGAGGTCGCGGTGCCGGCCGACGCACCCACCTTGGACCGCATCCTCGGCCTGACCGGCCGTGATCCCGCCTGGACGTAGTCTCGACTCCGGCTCTGAGCCGACGCCGGCTGCCAGGGCCTGGGCGCCCAGACCGGCGGCCGGCGCGAAGCACACTCCTCACGCCGCATCCGGGTCGAACATGGGCTGGTCGTTCTCCGCAGGGTGGGGCAGCCGGGAGACGCTGGACGTCACGCTGGTGGAACCGGAGCTGGTGGTGGAAGTCGGCGTCGACGTCGCCCGCGATGCCTCCGGCCGGTGGCGCCACCCCGCACGCCTGCACCGTGCCCGCCCCGACCTCTCCCCCACCGACGTCCCCCGCCTGACGTCGCCGCCGCGCTGACGGCGGCACGGGCGCGGCGGCCCCGCCGACGCGCAACCGGCTGAGCGCGCGCCCTGATCCCCGGCCGCGGCCGCGCCGCCCATCCCGCCCGTCCCTTCTCCTTCACTCCAGCCAGGGAACATGGGCGAAAGCGGCCGGTCCACGACCTGCGGCTGCCGTTCGACAACAACCCCGCCGAACAGACGATCAGGATGGGAAAACTGCGGATCAAGGTCTCCGGATGCCTGCGGACCCTGCAAGGCGCCCAGGACTTCGCCGCGATCCGCACCTACCTCGCCACCGCAGCCCGCCACGACCAGCCCATGCTCGCTGCCCTTGTGCAAGCCATGCGAGGCAGCCCCTGGATGCCCGCCACCGCTTGATCCCACTGGTCCCGCCGACCGGCGATCAAGCATGCCCTTCCAGGATGGCCCAGTGCCGCACATCGAGATCGTGACAGCCGTCGCCGCACCCCCAGACCGGGTGTTCGAGTCATGTCTCGACGTGGAAGCGCACACGCGGTCGATGGCTGATTCGTCGGAGCGGGCGGTCGGCGGCAGGACCCGAGGCAGACTCTCACTCGGCGACACGGTGACCTTCCAGGCCCGCCACTTCGGCCTGACCTGGCGACTCACCGCCCGGATTACGGCGTATGACCCGCCCCAGCGCTTCGTGGACGAGCAGGATGCCGGCCCCTTCAAGCGATGGCATCACAGTCATCACTTCGAGCCGGACGGCACCGGCGGCACCCTTATGAGGGACGTCAACGACTTTGCCTCGCCGTTCGGACTTCTCGGACGCGTCGCTGACCACACCATCCTGAGCTGGTACATGCCCCGCCTCATCAGAACCCGCAACGCTTACCTCGCCAGCGCCTTGCGCTGAGCCCAGATCGACGATCACCACGCCTTCAGGGGCGGTACAGGGTCCCGGCAGCCGCCACAGAGCCGACCGAGTCAAGCCGACCAACCCCCTATCCAGTTACCGGCGGGCCATCTCCTACCACCATCGACCGCGCGGCGAACCCCGCGCGGAATTCTCAGGCGTCCCCGGGGAGCAGGTGCTGGCCGACCTGACGGAAGGCCCACGAGCCATGGGTGTGGGTGAAGACCCACACCAGGTCGAAGCGGTTCGGCCACGCCGCGGGCGCGCCGCTGTGCGAGGCGCCGAGCGCATTGACGATGGCCGGGATGCGCGAGTGCTCCCAGCAGATCAGGACCGGTTGGGGAGCGGAGAGCGCGGCCTCGGCCAGTGCCGCTTCCTGGGACTCGGCGTGGGTGGTGTCCAGGGTGATGCCCATGTGCCGGGCGAGCGGTGTGACGGTCTGCCGCATCCGGTGGGCGCCGGCGACCGGGCCGTGATCCGCAGCAGCGTAGGTGGTCCGCGGACGCACGATGCCGGGTTTCAGGGGCTGGCCTTTGGGCGGGTCGAACAGCGCCGGCAATGCCCTGGCCCGCTCCCAGCCGCGCCGGGTGAGAGACTTGGCGTCCGGATGGCCGTTCTCGTCGATGCCGGATTCGTTCCGGCCCGGCTTCTCCCCGTGCCGGATGATCATAATGGTGGTGTTGTCCGCGACCGGGACCCTGGTAGTCGGCGTGTCGGCGGGCTCGGATGCGGCTTCGCGGGCGTGCTTGCCGCCGCAGCCCGCAAGGACCGCGGGCGCGGCCGCCGCCATCGCGGCCAATGCACCACGCCGACTGACCATCGTGCGACCGACGCCGCTACCGTCCGGCGTCCGCGCAGCCCCTTGCGTCCGGCTCTCCACCATGCGAACTCCTTACCGCGCTTCTCGGGCCACTGTTCGTTGCGGAGCACTACAGCATCGCTTGGTGAGAACCTCTCTCATGTTGGCCGCCGTCGGAACCGGCCGCGGTCGCCGACGGTCTCTTCCCGGGAAGGGCGGGCACATCGCCCCTGAGTGCCCGAACGCGGGTGACAGGCGTAGATCAAAAGCGTATGAAAGCAGGGAAATGAGGGCTGTGGAGACGTTGAGGCGGCGGCTGCCGGGCACCGCCGTATACGTGACGGCCCTGCTGCTCACCGCATGGTGGCTGAAGGGACAACCGGCAGCGGAACGGGCCCGCTTCATGCGCCACAACAGCAGCAACGTGCATCACCTGGATGTCGGCAAGTGGTGGACCCTGTTCACGAGCGGTCTGGTGGTCGACGGTGTACCGGCCCTGGTCGGTATCGCCGCGGTGGCCGGGGTCCTGGGATGCGCCGAGTGGCGCTGGGGGACACTGCGCGCGTGCGGAGTCTTCGTCTTCGGTCACCTCACCGCGACCCTGCTCACCGAGGGCGCCCTGTGGCTGATGCACTTCGTCCATCTGCCCGGCGTGCCCACCCGGACCCGTGACGTGGGCATCAGTTACGGTCTGGTGACGACCGCCGCCTGCCTGCTCGCCCTCACTGCCGGCCGGCTCCGCCGCCATGGCCTGCCTCTGCTCGCCGCGGCGCTGACGGCCGCGCTGCTGTACGACCAGGAGCTCGCGGACGTCGGCCACCTGGCCTCCCTCGCGCTGGGCTTCCTCGCCGCCCGCACGGCGTGGCTGCGCACCTCGTCCGGCCCCCCAGTGTGCACGATGCCCGTCGCACCCGATCCCGTCGGCGCCGCATTGCCGAGCGGGAGTGCCCCGGTGAGGAACGAGGGCGTCGGTGCGCGGGGTACGCCAGGAGCAGTCCTGAACGGCGGGCGTTGAGCGGTTCGCTGTCCCAGGCCGACAGCCGCGGGAAGAGCTGCCGCGAGAAGGTGCTGTTCGTCCCCGCCCAGCACCAGCAGTGCATCAGCGTGCAGGACTTCGAGGCCGGCTCCGGTTCGACCGACCGGAATCACCATGGGGCCGGGCTCAGCACGGTGTTGCGGGTGGCAAGGGCGGCAGCCTCTTCTCGTAGAGCCAGGTGTGCAGCAGCGGCTCGACCGCCGTCGGCGAGTACCGCCCGGCATGAGCGAGGAAGGCGGCGGTGTCGGCACTGCGGCCGCGGTGTGCCTGGTGCCAGCCGCGCAGGAGGGCGAAGAAGCGGTCGTCGCCCAGTGTCAGCCGCAGGGCGTGGAGCGTACAGGCGCCCCTGTCGTAGACGCGGTCGTCGAAGATGCGGTCTCCGGGCCGGGATCCGCGATCCGCAGGCGCTGCGGGCCTTTCGCCAGCGTGTTCCCCGCCGCGCGGGCGATGGTGTCTGCGGAGTCCTCCCCGATGTGCTCCGACCGAGCCATTACCCATAGGTGGCGAAGCCCTCGTTGAGCCAGATGCCACGCCAGTCCCGCAGGCTCACGCTGTTGCCGTACCACTGATGGACGAGTTCGCGGGCGACGAGCGTCTCCCACGTACGGCCGCCGTCGAGCACCCTCCGCCGGGAGCCGAATCACCGCCGCCGACGGCGAGGCGAGGATGTTCCACGTCGGAGACCGGCCGACGGAGATCCACCTCGCGCGGATCGAACTCGGCCCCGACCACCGGGGAAACGGCGTCGGCGGCCGGCTCATCCGCAGTCTCTGCGCCTGGCCCGACAACAGGGGCTGCTCGGTCCGGCCCGATCCGCCGATCTTGGCCCGCACCTCCCGCTCCCCCGGCCCGCACCCGGTGGCCCGGAGTCAGCCCGGTCCCTGCCGGGACCGGGGTCAGATCCAGTCCTTGCGCTTGAAGGCCCAGTAGAGCAGCACCGATGCAACGACCATGACACCGGTGGAAGTCAGGAAACCCGCGTGGGTGTTGACACCTGGATACGGAACGTTCTGCCCGTAGAAACCGGTGACGGCCGTGGGGACGGCCACGATCGACGCCCAGCTGGTGACCTTCTTCATGATCAGGTTCATGCGATTGCCCTGAACGGTCAGATTGGTCTCCATGATGGACGTGATCATGTCCCGCAGCGACTCGGTCCACTCGGTGGCCCTGAGGACATGGTCATACACATCCTGGTAATAGGGGAGCAAGGGCTCGGCGACGATGTGCAGGTCACGCCGGAGGAGGCTGTTCACGACCTCCCGCATCGGCAACACCACGCGGCGCAGCTTCGTGAGGTTCTTACGCAGCGCGTAGGAATCGCGCTGGACGGAGTCAATCTGCTCGCGCCCCTCGTCGAAGAGCAGATCCTCCACTGCTTCGATACGGTCGTCGAGATCCTGCACGGCGGCGAAGTGCCCGTCGACTATGTGGTCGAGCAGTCCGTGCAGCAGGAATCCCACCCCGTACTTGGCGAGATCACTGTTCTCGTCCCAGCGTTCGACGACCTTCTCGATGTCGAACCGGTGGTCGGGGCGAATAGTGATCAACGCCGTAGGTGTTATGAACACCGACAATTCACTCGCGGTCAGCTGTCCACCGGTCTCGTCGGTACTGATGGCGTAGGCACTGAGGAAGGCGTGGGTACGGTAGCGGTCCAGCTTGGGCCGCTGATGCTCCTGACGTGCGTCCTCCACCGCGAGCTCATGCAGACCGAACTCCTCGCTGATCATCGCGAAGTCGGCGGAGCACGGATCGCACAGGTCGAGCCAGACCGCCACGTCCGGATCGTTCACGTATTCCGAGATGTCCGCGGTCGGAAAGTCCTCCAGGATCAGAGAGCCGTTGCGGTAGAGCCGTGTGCGAGTCATGGCCACGCACCATAAGCCGCCCTGGTAAGAAGCCCGCTTCCGCTCCTTGCCGAGGGTTCGCCCGTCAACACGAGTGCGCGCGCCCGGGCGGGGCCGGTCAGGAGCGTTCTTGACATCCTCGCCCCCTTAAAGGAGGGCGATTCCCGTCTGCCGCGCCGTTGTCGGGCGTGGCTCCGGGCGGGTTCCTGCTTCAACGCGCTGTGCCGGTAGGGGTACCGGTCTTACCTGCGCTCCACGGGCTGACACGGCCA
>NZ_JBEYZY010000076.1:0-6239 GCF_040646295.1 Streptomyces sp. NPDC046197
CCTCGCCAGGCGCATAACGGACGAGACCACCCCCACCTGGCGAGGAACGTACTAGGGCATCAAGGGCAATCTGCCTACTTCAAACGCCCTCTTAGGGCAGTGCACAACAGGGCTGTGACCATCCGCCCGGATTTCTTCATGCCCGGGACATCATCTGCACGGCGGTGCAGCCGCGCTGCATCGTTTCGTGGTCGGCGAAGGCCTTCAGTGCGAATTCGGCGAACGACGCGGAGTAGTGCGGGACCGGATAGCTGTCCGTGTCCCTGTCGTACAGGTGGTACAGCACGAACACCGCCGACTGCGCGGAATGAGGGCACGTCGCGGTGGCCCAGGCGTAGTCCTGGTCGCTGTCGGTGGGGCCGTAGCCCTTCTTGAGGTGGCTGCGCTCGCTCGTGAGGAAGTCCTTGGCGGCGGCACCGTAATAGGCGTACAGGCCGTAGCCGGGCTTCCCGGCCTTCGTCACCAGGTAGCAGTTGGTCTGCGGAGCGTCGGGATCCGCTGGGTACTCCATGACCTCAGGGGTGCCGTTCTGGGCCGCCGCCGTACCCCGCAGCGCGACGCACGAGCCCTCGGCCTGTTGCAGCAGCTTGGCCGTGTCGGGCGTGCCGAGCCGTGCGGTGGACAGGCCGGTGAGCCGCTTGCCGGTCTTCACCTGGCAGCCGTACTTCTCGGCTGCCTTCTGGGCGGTCTCGGTGGTCACCCGGCCGAGTCCGCCCAGAGTCGTACTGTTCACCGTACCGAGCAGGTCACCGTAGGCAACCAGAGCCTTGCTCTTCTGGTTCACGCAGTCGAGCGCGACCATGACCTGGTAGGTGCCGCTGTCGTACCTGACGACGCCAGACCAGCCGTGGCCGAGTGGGGCCGCCTGCGCCTTCACCCCGTTGTAGTCCGCGTTGTACCAGGCGAGGGTCCCGGAGGGGGCCGCCGCACTGCTCCAGCGCAGCTTCAACTCCAGGGAACTGCCCTGTGGGCCGGATGCCGAGTTGTGGACGCTGCAGGCGGCCAGGTAATCGCTGTCGCCCTCGTCACCGGCGCTCAGGTGTGACGAGTGCAGAGCCGCCCGGAGCCCGTCCTGGGCCAGGGTGCCGTCACAGGCCCGGTCCAGTGAGCGGTCGTCACTCCCCGAGTCGAAGGCCCCAGTGCCGTAGAGCACGAGCCCCAGAAGCGCCAGAGCCAGCAGGCACGCCCCTGCGTACCACCCGGCGTGTATACGTCGGAACCCGGATTTCATCTGCATCGTGCTCATTCTCTCGGGGGACGTTCGGTGCCGTGTCAGCGGTCGGCGCGAAGCGTGCTCAGCGTCCGGTCACGGCCGTGCTCATAGTCGTTCTGACCTGCGTGGACGTAGTACTTCGTCCAGTCGCTGTCGACGGCATGGCCGCGGCTGTCCGCCCATGCTCTGACCAGCTTCTCGACATCGTGCTGGCCGGCGTCGTAGGTCTTCGCGTTCTTCTCGGTCGCCTCGAGGTTCGCCTCGGACACGTGCTCCTTGTTTGACTCGTACGCCCACACGTCGAGGGTTCTCTGGCTGAGGTCTCCCACGGGGCTGAGATCACTGACGGGGTTGAACATCAGCGCCGTGCTGAGGGACGTGCCCAGGCCGTGGTTGAAGTCGGCGGCCCACTGCGTCTTCTTAAACCGCTCGTCGTAGATGATGTCCGACCGGATGCCGTCGTAGGCGCCCATGGCACGGGACGACTCCACAACTCGATCCCGGATCGTTTTGTCTCCGGCGTCCGCAGGGATCCCGTCCATGACATGGTGTGCGTACTGCTGTTCGGCCCCATAGAGGTGTCCGAACGCCTCCGGGTCGTTGGCGATGCCGCGCATGACGGCAGCGAGGCGCTGGTGCCCCACGGCCATGTGCGAGCCGTCCTTGTCGCTCCAGACGGAACCCTCGCTGTCCCAGTCGATGTCGTACTTCGACGACGACTCCGCGTAGGTCTCGTGCGTGTCGGCCGTGTACGACGTCAGGATGTGGGCCAGCGGCTGGACCAGGTTCTTCGGCAGGTCCTGGGCATGCTTGTCGGTGTACAGCGTATTGATCGTGTGCTGCAGGATGCGTGCCTGCGGCTCGGTGTGCTGACCGATCGGGTGATAGCCGCCCGGCGCCTGGCCGGTCGTCGCGGCCTCCAGGGCCGCGCCGAAGCCCTTGCGGACGTCGCCGTCCTCCGCCAGGACGGGTATGCCCGTCGTCGTACCGCCGGGCGGGGTCGCGAAGTGGTCCACGACGGTGTCCCAGTCCCGCCCGTGGAGCAGGTACTCCAGGTTGTCGTTATGGGCCGGGTCCAGGTACTCGGTGCTGGTCTTGGGATCATGGGACATGATGCCGAGCACGCCGTCGAGCGGGTCGTTGGCGAACCAGCCCCGGTCCTTGGCGCTGAACTTGTCCCGCAGGGCCCAAATGGACTCGGTCGGGTTGTCCTCCTTGGCCGTGTACGACTCCTCCGCGTGCCGGATGTCGTCCGCGGTGTCCTCCAGGAACTGCCCGTTGTAGCCGTGCCCCTGCTGCATCAGCGTAGCGAGGCTCTGGTAGCCGCGGACCTTCTCGTCCGGGATGGGACTGAGGCCATCGACCTTGAACTGTTCGGTTCCGGCCTTGCGCATGTCCTCACGGAAGTCCTTGTAGAAGGACGAGTGCGGGTCCTGGGTCGCGGTCGCCAGCGTGGTGGCGAGGCCTTTCTGGATGTCCAGGTACTGGCCGCTGTGCTGTTTGTCGTTGTGGTACGCAAGGCCGTCGAGGCTGTTGGAGAACTGCAGCATGCCCTTGGCGCCCAGTTCGTCCAGCAGGGTCTGGCTGAACGCCTTGTCGCCAGAATTGTCATGGAAGAGGCGTTGCAGCTCCCGGTAGTCGGCCGCCGTGGCCTTGCCGGAGTTGACGCGCTGCGCGATGTCCTTGCCCTCGTCGGCCTCGTACTTCTCGATGTCGCCCTGAGCCTTACCGTTGAAGTCGGGGACCTTGCCGAGGCCCGTGTCGGGGCCCTTCACGACAGCGGTGAAGGCGACCTCGACGCCCTTGTCGGCGTCGTCCAGGTCCTTCACGCACTGGTCGATGCTGGCCTGCCAGGAGGCGACGGCTTTGCGTACGCTCTCCTGGTAGTCGGGATCATGCGCGAGTGCCTGGCGATCTCCCTGGCTGAGCCTCCCGGTGTCGTACGAGACCACGCCCTGGTCCGACACCTTCATCCCCTGGGCGATGGCATCGTCCCGGGCCGACTCCAGCTTCTTGCGCAAATCCACGAACTGGGTGTGCGCATCGCGCAAAAGTGAGGCGATCGCCTTGGCCTCGGTCTGGGCGTTCTGGAACTCCGTGAGCCTAATTCCGAAGCGCGCGTTGGCGGCCTGCTGGCTCTCGCCGACCCACGTCGGGCGCAGGGTGATGCCGTGCACGTCCCGCCGGTAGGCGGTCTCCTGCTTGTGGAGCTCCTTCGCCATGCCGTCCCAGCGTTCGGCGGCCGTGGTGAGCGTGGACAGGTCTGTCGTCAGGATCTCGTGGTATGTCGGCATGGCTCCCCGTTAGTCCAGTGGCGTGCGAGACAGCTCGGCTGTCTGTCAGTGCCCCGGTGGCGGTGAGTACGTGTCGAGCACGGACACCTTGCGCACCCCGGCGCCCACTCCGACGTCCGTCCCGGTCATCAAAGTGTTGTTGTTCCGGAGGGCCGATTCATCCCCCGACAACTGGTTCACCAGGTTCCGGACCTGTTCACTCCAGGTCTTGTGCGCCTTGCTCACGGCACTGGACGTGACCCAGCCATGCCCGTCCTTCGCATCGAACGCCTTCACCACGGCGCTCGTCTCGTCGTCCGCCCAGGCCCCCGCCGTCGTGGTGTGTGGCTCGATCTCGTTGTGGAGCGTGTTCGCCGCGGCCTTCTTCTCGGCGGGAGAGGACGCGAGGTCCGGCTGCCCACCGCCCGTGGAGCCACCACCGCCCAGGTCGGCCGGCAGCTGGTTCAACCGCATTCCAACGGGCTGCCCCGCTCCAGCGTGGTGCTCGCCTTGAGTACTTCCTGCCATGGCCCCTACCCCCATCAGCTCTCCGGCGTACCGCGTCACATTGGCAACGGCATTGTCACATATGGCAGTTGAACAGCATGGCTCGGCACCCCCGGCCTCGACCAGGACATCGCCATCCGCAGCGCCTTGCACGCACTCGCCGAGTGTCGCCGCGCTCATGCCCGACAGGTCGAACACAACCGAGTTCACGTCCTCGGGCTACAGCCCGTCCCGCCTGCCCGCATCGGTCACTCCGCGACCGGAACTTGCGTCCTCCACGTCCGCTGCTCCTGCCCGCACGTCGACGGCCTCGCAGCCCACTACGAGCACGTCTCCCTGGCGGCGGACTGGCTCGCTGAGACGCCCACTAGCGCGTGGGAGTTGTGTCCTACCTCCCCGACCTTCGTCACCTGGCCGAACGGAAGCGGCCGTATCACGGGAACCCGCCATGACTCCAAGGGCACGGCTGTCGTAGAGATCCAGCACATTGACGGTCACCGGTTGGTCGTCGCACTCGCCCAGGTGAGCGACCCGGTCTGATCTCCGCCCGCCCAGCGCAACCAGCGGCCCCGCCTCGCGACAATTGCGGGGCCGCGGCAGCACCTGGCCCCTTCCCCCCAAAGAACCACCCGACGGGGCGCCGACCACAGTGGCGGCGCTAGACTAGTGCTCTGACCGCATTGGTTCGCCGGGTCGGTGGTTGGGGCGGTTGGATGTGCGGTGACGTCCGATCCGACCGGTGGAGGTGTGGTGGCTGGGCCTGTGCGGGTGCGCAGACTGACGGACCAGGAAGGTCAGAAGCTGCAGCAGATCGTGCGCCGGGGCAGCACCAGTTCGGTGCGCTACCGGCGCGCGATGATGCTGCTGGCCTCGGCCGGCGGGAACCGCGTCCCGGTGATCGCCCAACTGGTGCAGGCCGGCGAGGACACCGTCCGCGACGTGATCCACCGGTTCAACGAGATCGGCCTGGCCTGCTTGGACCCTCGGTGGGCGGGAGGCCGTCCCCGCCTTCTCAGCACTGACGACGAGGACTTCGTCGTCCAGACGGCCACCACGCGCCCGACCAAGCTCGGCCAGCCCTTCACCCGCTGGTCCCTCCGCAAGCTCGTCACCTACCTGCACCGGGTCCACGGCCGGGTCATCCGCATTGGCCGCGAGGCGTTACGGTGCCTGCTCGCCCGCCGCGGCGTCACCTTCCAGCGCACCAAGACGTGGAAGGAGTCGCCCGACCCCGAGCGCGACGCCAAGCTCGATCGGATCGAGGAGATCCTGGACCGCTTCCCGGACCGCGTCTTCGCGTTCGACGAGTTCGGTCCCCTCGGCATCCGGCCCGCCGCAGGCACGGGCTGGGCCCCCTCCGGCCACCCCGAGCGGCACCCGGCCACCTACCACCGCACCCACGGGGTCCGCTACTTCCATGGCTGCTACTCGGTCGGCGACGACAAGTTGTGGGGCGTCAACCGGCGCAGGAAGGGCGCCGGCAACACGCTGGCCGCCCTGAGGACGATCCGCTCGGCCCGGCCGGACGGCGCCCCCGTCTACGTCATCTTGGACAACCTGCCCGCCCACAAGGGCCAGGAGATCCGCCGCTGGGCCAGGAAGCACCGGGTCGAGCTGTGCTTCACCCCGACCTACGCGTCCTGGGCCAACCCGATCGAAGCCCACTTCGGACCACTGCGGCAGTTCACCATCACCAACTCTCACCACCCCAACCACACGGTCCAAACCCGGGCACTGCACGCCTACGTGCGCTGGCGCAACGCCAACGCTCGCCACCGAGATGTCCTGGCGGCCGAGCGCCGCGAACGCGCACGTATCCGCAGCGAGAAAGGCATCCGCTGGGCCGGACGCGCGCGAATGGCAGCCTGATCACTCGCTGACGTTCAAGGTCGCACAGTTCGCGACCCCCAGATCGGACAGCACCGCCCGCAGCCGCTCCAGGGCCGCAGTCGCGTCCGAGCCCTCCACGATTTCAAGGTCAAGATGGCAACGACCCATGCCACTGCCCGCGCCGGTGACCTCGCCGTCGAGCTCGAACGCCGCTTCCAAAGCCTCCTCGACCTCATCACGGTCGATCGCCAGCCTCACGAAGACGATCTCGACGAACACCCCGGTCCTCCCTCTCAACCCGGCGAACCATAGCGGTCAGAGCACTAGTGTGATGCGCCGGAAATCGCACGCTTAAGTCTCTCGCTGATTCTCAGTGGCTGGCGGAGTGACCTTGGTGAGGTAGTCGGCGAGAGCTT
>NZ_JBEYZY010000077.1:0-5750 GCF_040646295.1 Streptomyces sp. NPDC046197
GAAAACTGAATAAAGAAGAATGACTCATGTGATGTAGTAAGATACATCAAAAATCTGTCAATCAATAATGAAAGACAAGCCAGTCACTAAGGTGACTTAAATACTTTATTTGAGAGTTTGATCCTGGCTCAGGACGAACGCTGGCGGCGTGCCTAATACATGCAAGTTGAGCGCTGAAGGTTGGTACTTGTACCGACTGGATGAGCAGCGAACGGGTGAGTAACGCGTGGGGAATCTGCCTTTGAGCGGGGGACAACATTTGGAAACGAATGCTAATACCGCATAAAAACTTTAAACACAAGTTTTAAGTTTGAAAGATGCAATTGCATCACTCAAAGATGATCCCGCGTTGTATTAGCTAGTTGGTGAGGTAAAGGCTCACCAAGGCGATGATACATAGCCGACCTGAGAGGGTGATCGGCCACATTGGGACTGAGACACGGCCCAAACTCCTACGGGAGGCAGCAGTAGGGAATCTTCGGCAATGGACGAAAGTCTGACCGAGCAACGCCGCGTGAGTGAAGAAGGTTTTCGGATCGTAAAACTCTGTTGGTAGAGAAGAACGTTGGTGAGAGTGGAAAGCTCATCAAGTGACGGTAACTACCCAGAAAGGGACGGCTAACTACGTGCCAGCAGCCGCGGTAATACGTAGGTCCCGAGCGTTGTCCGGATTTATTGGGCGTAAAGCGAGCGCAGGTGGTTTATTAAGTCTGGTGTAAAAGGCAGTGGCTCAACCATTGTATGCATTGGAAACTGGTAGACTTGAGTGCAGGAGAGGAGAGTGGAATTCCATGTGTAGCGGTGAAATGCGTAGATATATGGAGGAACACCGGTGGCGAAAGCGGCTCTCTGGCCTGTAACTGACACTGAGGCTCGAAAGCGTGGGGAGCAAACAGGATTAGATACCCTGGTAGTCCACGCCGTAAACGATGAGTGCTAGATGTAGGGAGCTATAAGTTCTCTGTATCGCAGCTAACGCAATAAGCACTCCGCCTGGGGAGTACGACCGCAAGGTTGAAACTCAAAGGAATTGACGGGGGCCCGCACAAGCGGTGGAGCATGTGGTTTAATTCGAAGCAACGCGAAGAACCTTACCAGGTCTTGACATACTCGTGCTATTCCTAGAGATAGGAAGTTCCTTCGGGACACGGGATACAGGTGGTGCATGGTTGTCGTCAGCTCGTGTCGTGAGATGTTGGGTTAAGTCCCGCAACGAGCGCAACCCCTATTGTTAGTTGCCATCATTAAGTTGGGCACTCTAACGAGACTGCCGGTGATAAACCGGAGGAAGGTGGGGATGACGTCAAATCATCATGCCCCTTATGACCTGGGCTACACACGTGCTACAATGGATGGTACAACGAGTCGCGAGACAGTGATGTTTAGCTAATCTCTTAAAACCATTCTCAGTTCGGATTGTAGGCTGCAACTCGCCTACATGAAGTCGGAATCGCTAGTAATCGCGGATCAGCACGCCGCGGTGAATACGTTCCCGGGCCTTGTACACACCGCCCGTCACACCACGGGAGTTGGGAGTACCCGAAGTAGGTTGCCTAACCGCAAGGAGGGCGCTTCCTAAGGTAAGACCGATGACTGGGGTGAAGTCGTAACAAGGTAGCCGTATCGGAAGGTGCGGCTGGATCACCTCCTTTCTAAGGAATATATACAAAGACGTGAGCATTCAACTTTATTCAGTTTTGAGGGGTTTAGTGATAAACCTAAGCAAGAATCAAATTCTTGATTGTGGGGCCTTAGCTCAGCTGGGAGAGCGCCTGCTTTGCACGCAGGAGGTCAGCGGTTCGATCCCGCTAGGCTCCATTGTCAGACAAGACGTTAAAATCACTTGAACATTGAAAACTAAATAACAATATCTAATAACGATAAATAAACCAAAAGCTGTGAATTTTAAAGAATTTACAAACTTATACTTGAAAAACGATGATTATAAATCATCATGGCAAAGTTAATAAGGGCGCACGGTGGATGCCTTGGCACTAAGAGCCGATGAAGGACGTGACTAACGACGATATTCTAGGGGGAGCAGTAAGTACGCATTGATCCCTAGGTCTCCGAATGGGGAAACCCAGCTGCTACTAGCAGTTATTCATGAGTGAATACATAGCTCATGTAAAGGTAACGCAGAGAACTGAAACATCTAAGTACCTGCAGGAAGAGAAAGTAAAAACGATTTCGTAAGTAGCGGCGAGCGAACGCGAAGAAGGGCAAACCAAGAAGCTTGCTTCTTGGGGTTGTAGGACTGCAACGTGGACTTAAGCATTATAGTCGAATAACCTGGGAAGGTTAATCAAAGAGGGTAATAATCCCGTAGACGAAATAGCGCTTATACCTAGCAGTATCCTGAGTAGGGCTGGACACGCGAAATCCAGTTTGAATCCGGGAGGACCATCTCCCAACCCTAAATACTCCTTAGTGACCGATAGTGAACCAGTACCGTGAGGGAAAGGTGAAAAGAACCCCGAGAGGGGAGTGAAATAGCACCTGAAACCGTGTGCCTACAAGAAGTTCGAGCCCGTTAATGGGTGAGAGCGTGCCTTTTGTAGAATGAACCGGCGAGTTACGTTATGATGCGAGGTTAAGTTGAAGAGACGGAGCCGTAGGGAAACCGAGTCTGAATAGGGCGACTTAGTATCATGATGTAGACCCGAAACCTAGTGACCTATCCATGAGCAGGGTGAAGGTGTGGTAAGACGCACTGGAGGCCCGAACCAGGACACGTTGAAAAGTGTTTGGATGACTTGTGGATAGCGGAGAAATTCCAAACGAACTGGGAGATAGCTGGTTCTCTCCGAAATAGCTTTAGGGCTAGCGTCGAAATGTAAGTGTATTGGAGGTAGAGCACTGTTTGGGTGAGGGGTCCGTCTAGGATTACCAATCTCAGATAAACTCCGAATGCTAATACACATGTTCGGCAGTCAGACTGCGAGTGCTAAGATCCGTAGTCGAAAGGGAAACAGCCCAGACCAACAGCTAAGGTCCCAAAATATATGTTAAGTGGAAAAGGATGTGGGGTTGCACAGACAACTAGGATGTTAGCTCAGAAGCAGCTATCATTCAAAGAGTGCGTAATAGCTCACTAGTCGAGTGACCCTGCGCCGAAAATGTACCGGGGCTAAACATATTACCGAAGCTTTGGATTGATATTTTATCAATGGTAGGAGAGCGTTCTTAACCGCGATGAAGGTATACCGTGAGGAGTGCTGGAGCGTTAAGAAGTGAGAATGCCGGTATGAGTAGCGCAAGATAAGTGAGAATCTTATCCACCGTAAGACTAAGGTTTCCAGGGGAAGGCTCGTCCGCCCTGGGTTAGTCGGGACCTAAGGCGAGGCCGAAAGGCGTAGTCGATGGACAACTGGTTGATATTCCAGTACTAGATATGATCGTGATGGAGGGACGCAGTAGGCTAAGAGATGCCAGTTAATGGATTCTGGTCTAAGCAGTGAGGTGTGAGATGTGTCAAATGCATTTCTCTTTAACATTGAGCTGTGATGGGGAAGCAACTACGGTTGCGAACTCTCTGATGTCACACTGCCAAGAAAAGCTTCTAGCGTAAAGTCATATCTACCCGTACCGCAAACCGACACAGGTAGTCGAGGCGAGTAGCCTCAGGTGATCGAGAGAACTCTCGTTAAGGAACTCGGCAAAATAGCCCCGTAACTTCGGGAGAAGGGGTGCTGGTGTAAAAGCCAGCCGCAGTGAATAGGCCCAAGCAACTGTTTATCAAAAACACAGCTCTCTGCTAAACCGCAAGGTGATGTATAGGGGGTGACGCCTGCCCGGTGCTGGAAGGTTAAGAGGAGTGCTTAGACGTAAGTCGAAGGTATGAATTGAAGCCCCAGTAAACGGCGGCCGTAACTATAACGGTCCTAAGGTAGCGAAATTCCTTGTCGGGTAAGTTCCGACCCGCACGAAAGGCGTAATGATTTGGGCACTGTCTCAACGAGAGACTCGGTGAAATTTTAGTACCTGTGAAGATGCAGGTTACCCGCGACAGGACGGAAAGACCCCATGGAGCTTTACTGTAGTTTGATATTGAGTACCTGTAAGTCATGTACAGGATAGGTAGGAGCCATTGAAATAGGGACGCTAGTTTCTATTGAGGCGTTGTTGGGATACTACCCTTGACTTATGGTTACTCTAACCCGCTGGCATAATCGGCCAGGGAGACAGTGTCTGACGGACAGTTTGACTGGGGCGGTCGCCTCCTAAAGAGTAACGGAGGCGCTCAAAGGTTGGCTCAGATTGGTTGGAAATCAATCGTAGAGTGTAAAGGTAAAAGCCAGCTTGACTGCGAGAGCTACAACTCGAGCAGGTAGGAAACTAGGACTTAGTGATCCGGTGGTACCGCATGGAAGGGCCATCGCTCAACGGATAAAAGCTACCCTGGGGATAACAGGCTTATCTCCCCCAAGAGTTCACATCGACGGGGAGGTTTGGCACCTCGATGTCGGCTCGTCGCATCCTGGGGCTGTAGTCGGTCCCAAGGGTTGGGCTGTTCGCCCATTAAAGCGGCACGCGAGCTGGGTTCAGAACGTCGTGAGACAGTTCGGTCCCTATCCGTCGCGGGCGTAGGTAATTTGAGAGGATCTGTCCTTAGTACGAGAGGACCGGGATGGACTTACCGCTGGTGTACCAGTTGTTCCGCCAGGAGCACGGCTGGATAGCTATGTAGGGAAGGGATAAGCGCTGAAAGCATCTAAGTGCGAAGCCCACCTCAAGATGAGATTACCCATTCGTAAGAATTAAGAGCCCAGAGAGATGATCTGGTAGATAGGCTGGAAGTGGAAGAGTTGCGAGACTTGGAGCGGACCAGTACTAATCGCTCGAGGACTTTACCAAAAGAGTCAAATATAATATGCTTATGGTTTAAAAGTTAGAAGAATTGTTATTTAGTTTTGAATGTTCAAGGTAACATTTAATGATTTGGTCATCATTGCGATGGAGATACACCTGTTCCCATGTCGAACACAGAAGTTAAGTCCATCTACGGCGGAAGTACTTGGGGGTTGCCCCCTGGGAGATAGGCGAGTGGCCAAGTTTTGGGAGTTTAGCTCAGCTGGGAGAGCATCTGCCTTACAAGCAGAGGGTCAGCGGTTCGATCCCGTTAACTCCCATTGGTTGTTTCAGCCATTAAGTGAATAAAGGTTCTGTAGTGTAGCGGTTATCACGTCGCCCTGTCACGGCGAAGATCGCGGGTTCGATTCCCGTCAGAACCGTTAGTAGAAATACTAATGACTCGTTAGCTCAGTTGGTAGAGCATTTGACTTTTAATCAAAGGGTCGCTGGTTCGAGCCCAGCACGGGTCATAATCCTAGCGGATGTGGCGGAATTGGCAGACGCACTAGATTTAGGATCTAGCGCTTAACGGCGTGGGGGTTCAAGTCCCTTCATCCGCATACTAGGTATTAGCCGACTTAGCTCAGTTGGTAGAGCATCTGATTTGTAATCAGAGGGTCGCGTGTTCGAATCATGTAGTCGGCATTGTCGTAAGACACAAAGTTTAAGTGCGAACGTAGTTCAGGGGTAGAACACAACCTTGCCATGGTTGGGGTCGCGAGTTCGAATCTCGTCGTTCGCTTGATAATTCTCCCAAGTGGGAGTTTTTGTATAATACCCGGGGTGGCGGAACTGGCAGACGCACAGGACTTAAAATCCTTGGGCGACGGCGACCGGGCGCTGGCGGAGCCGGAGTCGGACCAGGTGTCCTACGGGCTGGCCGAGTTCGTCGCGGC
>NZ_JBEYZY010000078.1:0-5675 GCF_040646295.1 Streptomyces sp. NPDC046197
TGAACTGCTGGACCGGCATCTGCACCACCTGCCACCGACCCCTGCCCAGCAGAGCCACACCAAGATCAAGACAGACCTAACGGAGTCCTACTAGCTGCAGCCGACGGACCCGCATGGTCCGGCTTCGCCACGAAGCCCGCACTCGCCGCCCGCGTGATCGTCCGCGCCCTGGACGCCGGAGTCGGCGCCTCCTGGGTGGCCGGCGACGAGGTCTACGGCGCCAACCCGCACCTGCGTGCCGTGCTGGAGCAAAGACGGCTCGGCTATTTACTCGCCGTCGCCTGCGAGCACCAGATCACCACCCGCGCGGGCAGGCTCCGCGCCGACGCCCTGGTCAAGAAGCTGCCCAAGCGGGCCTGGCAGAAGCTCTCCGCCGGCTCCGGGGCCAAGGGCCACCGTTTCTACGACTGGGCCCTGGCCGACATTGCCGATGACGAGCCCGGCCGCCGCAACCTGCTTGTCCGCCGGAACCGCACGACCGGTGAGCTCGCCTTCTACCGCTGCTACTCGGCAACCCGAGTACCCCTGTCCACCTTGGTCGGGGTGACCGGACGCAGGTGGACGGTCGAGGAGACCTTCCAGTCCAGCAAGGGCCTGGCTGGGCTGGATGAACACCAGGTCAGACGATGGACGTCCTGGCACCGCTGGGTCACCCTCGCGATGCTCGCCCACGCCTTCCTCGCCGCGGCCACCGCCCACGAACGCGCCCAACAACCGGCCCCGGACGGACTGATCCCGCTGACCTGCAGCGAGATCCAGCACCTGTTCACCCCACTCGTCGCCCAGCCCATCCATACAGTTGGACACCGGCTTCGCTGGTCCGCATGGCGACGACGCCACCAGGCCTGGGCCCGCAGATGCCACTACCAGCGGCAGGCCGCCCATCAGCCATGAAGATCGCGATCAAGAGCTGGACCACTAACGCCATTCGGTCACCAGCCACTTTCCGTCGACCTTCGAAAGCAGCAGCTCGCTGATCTGGAGAGGGTTGTCGTCGAGGTTTATGTGTCCGAGGCTGCTGTCCCTTGCGAAGAACCGGGACGCGTAGGCGTCGGCCAACTTGCCTCGTTCCGCGCCACTCAGGGGTCCTACCAGCGCTTCGACGGCCTGCGGACACATGTCCTTGTGCTGGGCGGCAGCGAGTTCGGACTGCGCGGTCCGGGTCATGAGGGCGCAGGTGGCCTCACCGTTACCTGAGCCAAGGGCTTTTAGGAACGCCTTGCCGGAGTCCTCCAGCGCTGCGAGGTCCCCTCTGGTGTCGCGAATCGTGAGGAAGATCCCTGCTCCTCCGATCGCGAGCAGTACCGCCACTCCCCACAGGACCAACAGGCGTCCCCTGTCCCAACCGTTCGTGTCGGCCAACGTGTCTCATTCCTCTGTGCCGTAACCTGCGCGCTCGTCATCGGAAGTGTCGCAGCGCGGAACTCCCTCCTTGCGGGAAAGCCGACGACAGCCCCAGACACAGTGGCATCCCCGGCCACTGGGCGGTGTGCATCGTAAAGTCGCAGGTCACGGGTCTGGTGTGCAGGGTGATTCGGGTACTCGCGTAGGTCGGCGGCGGATGACCATGGCGTAGATCATCGGACGGGTCCGGTGTCGGCGGGATGCCGGGTTCGGCTGTGCCCACGACCGGCCGCCGCCTACGATCCGTCAGTGGGTCGGCACGCCATGAGATCGCGGGAGGCTGCGGAGAGGCAGGAGCGGCAAGAAGATCGCCCAACAGGCCGGCGGCGAGGTTCTGCTGTACGGCTCCCTCATACGCCCCCGCGGCACTCCACCCCACCGGACCGACGATCCGCATCTCCGGAAGCCTGGGGTTCGGGCGGTTGAAGGTCCGTCACGCCGGACGCCGAGGGAACTACTTCCACGCAACGGCCACGACGACCGCGGCCGCCGAGAGTGTCCCCACGGCGTAGAAGGCCCACTGCTGCTTGTTGCGCATGCCCATCAGAGCTGCCACCGCCACCAGAACGTCCAGGGAGAGCTTCACCCCCATCTTCGCGTTGTCCACCGGTAGGTCGAGGGACGTCCGGGTCCATATCAGTCCCGCACCGGTAACCAACTGTATGACCGCGCTGATCGGCATGTAGCTGCCGGCCACCGGGTTCTTCTCCCTCAGCTGATAGAAGAGGCCGCCCATGATCGCGGCGAACCCGAAGAGGTGGAAGACGAGGAACACATATCTGAGGATCTCCATGCCGGCGATCATCCCATCCCTCAAAAGGAGGGCCCACATTGGGAGTTGACATGCTCCGATACATTGCGGGGCGGGCATCCCTGAGTTGCAGGTGTGAGTTCTGGTGTGTGTGGGCCTCGGGATGCTCGCGCTGGTCGGGGGCGGGTGATTTCGGTGAAGATCGTCGGTCACCGGGAGACTTCGCGGTTGGTGAGGACCAGCAGGGCCCTGACCAGCGCGGTCGCCCACCTTGGGTCGGTGCGGACCTTGGCGAGCACGCGCCAGTTCTTGAGGTGGGCGAAGCCGTGCTCGACCGGGGGCCGGACGGCCGCGAGGGTCTTGTTCGAGAACTTCTGCCCGCGGCTCAGGGGCAGGTTCCGGGCGGCCCTGCAGCCGGTGATCACCGCCGGGTCGGCGTCGGGATCGCTGTCGTCGAGACCGACGAACCCCAGGTCGGCGATGGCTGCGAGCCCGGCCGCCCGTAGCCTGGTGGTGAGCTTCTCGTGCCGGCAGGCGGTGATCTCCGAGGTGCGTCCGGCCCGGGCCGCGGAGACCCATAGCAGACGGCCACGATCGTCGGTGAGCGCGATCACGAGCAGGCCATGGCATTTGCTCTTGCCGGAGTAGTTCTTGCGGTTGTCCTTCCCGGTGCGCCGCCGGGTGCGGATCAGCGAGCCGTCCATGAGCACGATGCCGCCGCCCGTTCGGGCGATCTTCTTCAGGGCGCGGTCCAGGCGTGGGGCGCGGGCGGCCAGCAGGCCGACGACTTCGTCCTCGATTCCCCGTGAGTCCCCGCCCGTTCTGGCACGGAAGTGGCACGCCCCGCGGCCTCCTCGATGCGAACTATGGGCACGACGGTCACTGAGGTCTGCTCGGCTGGTCACACAATCGCATGTGGCTGCTGACGGTTGACTCGGGTCGCGACGGTTGCTGTACGGCAGGAAGGGCTCTGCTTGGATCAGCCCATGATTTCTGTTGGCACCCCGGACGAGACGCAAGAGAAAGCAGAGCTTGCAGTCTGGTTCGGCGGAGCGTCCTTGGCGTTCTGGTTCTGCTGTCCGTTCTGGATACTGGTCAGCTTCGTCGCGCTGCCTCTGGCGCTCGTTGGCCTGGTGCGGGCCTTTGTCAAGTATCGCGCATCGAAGTCGAGGTGAGCGAAAGGGACACGAGCTGTAGTGGGAGGCGTGTTGTCCCTCTTGGGAGCGTTGCGCGGCAGCGGCGATCGCCTACATGATCTTTCTGGCCACCCATCCTGATCTTCCCGTCCAGGGATAGCCGCCTCATTTAAGGAGCGAGGTGAGGCGAGTGCCGCTCTGACCTGCGAACCGCCCGCGTGGGCAGACCTGTGGCTGGTCACCCGCCGGCCACTGTCGTTCCCCGTGACTCCCCGCTGGATCTGCCACGGGTGTGGCACGGCGAGCGCGGGCCTCATCCCTGTCAGAGGTCGTGGGGGCTCATGAACGTCGAGATGTCTGAGCTCGGAGTGCAGGGGGTCGCCAGCCGTCTCGCCATTTCCTCCTCCGATACTGGCCGACGCTCGGGCGGCTGGTAGTCAGCGGTGGATGTCAGCGCGCCGTACGCGTCCGCCCCAGGGCGGCGAGGGCAGTCCTCACCCTTCCGGTGCTGTCAGTGCTCGTCGGTACCCTCCTCGCGCGACGCGATCAGGTCTAGGGGTGGAGGCGAGATGGCTGATTGGTCGGTTTCGACGAGAGCAGCTCTCATCGGCGGCCTGAGCCTGCGCGGTCTCGGCGCCGCCCACGGCGGCACCCTGCGCTGACCTGCGGCATACCCCCGGGGGTAGGACTCTCAGGAACACCCCTATCCTCTCCCCAGTCGCGCACGTGTTCGTGCGCATCGGGTGGGGAGAACAGCGGTGGACAACAGCGCCATGCCGTCGGCCGGCGTCGGAATCGTGCGGGAGTACCGCAAGTACAAGAAGACGCCCTTGGTGAGGATTCTGGGGCCGTCGGTCATTCCGATCCTCGCCTTCTCCCAGACAATGCGGCGCGGCGACCCGTTCCGGTGGCCCATGCTCATCCTCGCCGTCATTTTCGTGCTGACCCTCGCGCGGCTGGGGCTCTACATGCGGCGCGGCCGCACGCTGGTCGGCCCTGACGGCATTACAGTCCGCCGCGCCCTCACCGAGCGCACCCGCGCCTGGTCCGCCATCTACGACATCCGCGCCGAGCCCGTTCCGAACGCCATGAGTTCCGCCCGCCGCTGGCTCGCCTACCTCTACGACACCGAGGGCCGGCGCCTCCTCCTGCCGCACATCGACGACTGGCAGCTGGACAACCCGCCGGCCGAGGTCGCCGGTCTGCTGGCCGTCGGTGCCCCGTACCGCGGCATGGCGTGGGCGCGCCGGCCGGAGGTGGAGGCGCTGATCCGGCAACGGGCGGCGCACCGCAGGGCCTGGCTGTGGGCGGTCTACGGGGCGCTCATCGTCTTCGGGTGCATGACCGTACTGTCGATCGGACTGTTGTTCACCTCGGACGGCTCGCCCGTGGTCCTGCTGACGATGCTGGTTCCGCTGGGCTCCTTCGTCCTGTTCGCCGCCCTCTTCCACGCGGGCTGGAAGTACCTGGTCCCCCGCGACCAGCGGGAGGCCTGACACACGTCGGGGGCGGCCGGTCCGGCCGCCCCCGAGGTCACTTCCGGCGCACGGCGCCTACCACACGACGGATGCGGTCCGCCGGAAGCGGTGCGATCGGGCTGCCAGCGGAGGAGCTGGCCGTCAGGTACTTCTCCAGCGCGCCCAGGTCGTCGCCGCCCACCAGGTCGCCCGTGCCCTGGCCGAGCGTCGGGAAGCCGTCTCCACCGCCCGCCAGGAAGCTGTTGGTGGCGACGCGGTAGGTGGCGGCCGGGTCGATGGGGCTGCCGTTGAGGCGGATGGAGTCGGTGACGACACGGTCCGCGCCGGACTTCGTGAAGTCCAGGGTGCAGGTTGCCCCGATACCCCACATGCGCGGAGAGGCGATGGGCCTGCGCCATGGGAAGGGCATCTGGCCCCACAAGATCGCTACAGCTTCTGTCCCGAAGGTCACGAGCCATGCGATCGCTATACGGATCCAGTCGATGACGTCCACCGACACCCAATCCCCCCACCACCATCACTGCGGCTCGTTCGCGCAGCGCGGAGATCCTGTCAGGCCAGTCATACGAGGGGAAATAAACCGCTCAGGTCACGCTCAGGTCTTTAGCGCGATCTTTACCCCTGCCAGAAGTTGCGGGTGTCCAGTACCCACCACATTCCCCAGCTCCCATCCCGTCTGCCGTCGACCCACACACCGTGGACAGCGCGCAGCGGAGCCGGGAAGCGCGCCCGGCGGAGCGGAGCGCAGCCGAGGCTTGAACACCCAGTAGAGGAAGTTGTAACTCAGCCGAGGCTGGGTACCTCACAGATCGAGGCTCGGGGTCGAGCAGTCACGCAAGCCGGGCAGGCCCCTCAGACCCACTCCACCTCGGAAACGATGTACGGGGTACTTCCAGGGCCCGGCAA
>NZ_JBEYZY010000079.1:0-5300 GCF_040646295.1 Streptomyces sp. NPDC046197
GTACGTCCAGTACGAGGACTTCCGGCCGGCACGCCGAGAGCACGCACCGGACGTCACTCCTTGACGGGCGAACGTTGCCTGCCGGGGCACTAGAGCTCGCCGCCCTGGAGCCGCCGTACGCCGCTCGTGCGTAACCGAGCGAGCCCAGTACCAGCACGAGGCCCACCAGCCCCAGCACCAGTGCCGAGACTCCGAGACCGCGTCCCTTCCCCGCCATCGTTTCCCTCCCCTTGCAGCCCATCCGCGGCGCAGAGGCTAGCGGCCCGCTGCGCACGCCCGTCACCCGTACTCCCGCAGGTGGGGCAGAACGCGGGCCGTCCCGACCGCCGCCGCGGCGGCCCGCGGCCGGCCCCATGTGTCCGGAGGCGGACTGGGGGCCGCCGGGGACTCCGGTGTAGCTTGGGACGGAGCCAGACGTCGCTGCTGATGGCGGTCGGGCGGTCCCACCGCGGACCGGCCGAGGGAGAGAGGGCCTCCGACGGACTGCGCTGCGCGCACGCGGGCATGCCTGTGTCCTCTTCGGCCACCCTGTGTCCGCCGCCGCGCAGGTCAGCCCTACCCACCTCGAACCCGAACCCGAGGAGCAGCCCGTAATGACGACTGTCGAGAACCGACAGGACTTCAAGGTCGCCGACCTGTCCCTGGCCGAGTTCGGCCGCAAGGAGATCACCCTCGCCGAGCACGAGATGCCCGGCCTGATGGCGATCCGCAAGGAGTACGCGGAGCAGCAGCCGCTGAGGGGCGCCCGGATCACCGGCTCCCTGCACATGACCGTCCAGACCGCCGTCCTGATCGAGACCCTGGCGGCTCTGGGCGCGCAGGTCCGCTGGGCCTCCTGCAACATCTTCTCCACCCAGGACCACGCGGCCGCGGCCATCGCAGTCGGACCGGACGGCACCCCCGAGAACCCGCAGGGCATCCCGGTCTTCGCCTGGAAGGGCGAGACCCTGGAGGAGTACTGGTGGTGCACCGAGCAGGCCCTGACCTGGCCGGACAGCCCCACCGGCGGCCCGAACATGATCCTGGACGACGGCGGTGACGCCACCCTGCTGGTCCACAAGGGCGTCGAGTACGAGAAGGACGGCAAGGTCCCCTCGCCCGACACCGCCGAGTCCGACGAGCACCGCGTCATCCTGCAGCTGCTGACCCGCACCCTGGGCGAGAACCCCCAGAAGTGGACCCAGCTGGCCTCCGAGATCCGCGGCGTCACCGAGGAGACCACCACCGGCGTCCACCGCCTGTACGAGATGCAGCGCGACGGCACCCTCCTCTTCCCGGCGATCAACGTCAACGACGCGGTCACCAAGTCGAAGTTCGACAACAAGTACGGCTGCCGGCACTCGCTGGTGGACGGCATCAACCGCGCCACCGACGTGCTGATCGGTGGCAAGACCGCCGTCGTCTGCGGCTACGGCGACGTGGGCAAGGGCTGCGCGGAGTCCCTGCGCGGGCAGGGCGCCCGCGTGATCATCACCGAGATCGACCCGATCTGCGCGCTGCAGGCGGCGATGGACGGCTACCAGGTCACCACCCTGGACGAGGTCGTCGAGACCGCCGACATCTTCATCACCACCACCGGCAACAAGGACATCATCCTTGCCTCCGACATGGCGAAGATGAAGCACCAGGCGATCGTCGGCAACATCGGCCACTTCGACAACGAGATCGACATGGCCGGCCTCGCCAAGGTCCCGGGCATCGTCAAGGACGAGGTCAAGCCGCAGGTCCACACCTGGACCTTCCCGGACGGCAAGAAGATCATCGTGCTGTCCGAGGGCCGCCTGCTGAACCTCGGCAACGCCACCGGTCACCCGTCGTTCGTGATGTCCAACTCCTTCGCGGACCAGACCCTGGCCCAGATCGAGCTGTTCACCAAGCCCGACGAGTACCCGACCGGCGTCTACGTGCTGCCCAAGCACCTCGACGAGAGGGTCGCCCGCCTCCACCTGGACGCGCTCGGCGTGAAGCTGACCAAGCTGCGCCCCGAGCAGGCCGCCTACATCGGCGTCGACGTCGACGGCCCGTTCAAGGCGGACCACTACCGCTACTGACGGACCTCACCGCCGGCGAGGCGCACCCCGCGTCTCACCCAGGTCCTCCGAGGCAGGCCCCCGCACCCCCGTGCCGGGGGCCTGCCCCTTTGGCCGGCCCGGCGTCACGAACGCCGGGCCGAGTCGCCGAGGTGACCGGACCAGCCCCTCAAGACCCAGGACCCCCATGCCCCGCGGCCGCTATTCGCTCCACGATCCGCACGATCACACCCCCTTCGCCGAAGAACACTTCCAATGCGCCCCCGGCCCCACCGGCTGGCGCTATGTCTCCCAGGTCACCACCCCATCGGGCGATCACCGCGGCTCCGTCGACCTCGCCCTGGACGAGCTGGGCCGTCCCATCCGCCTCGAACTGCACACGGGAAGCTGGCAGGTGCGCGGCGCCGCCATCGACGGCGTCACCTGGGTCCGCACCGACCCCACAGGCACCTGTGCCACCGAAGGCAATGTGCGCGCCCACGCCTTCACCGGAACGTCTCCCGCCTTCCTCGTCGCCACCGCTCGCCTCCTGCGCCTCACCCCCTCAGCACCCGCAACCCGCGTACGCCTCGTCGCCTTCACCGAACCAGTCCTCGCCCCGCGCACCGTGGACCAGTCCTGGGCGCTGGTGAACAGCGAAACACACGGCACTGACAACGGCCCCCTGACCGTGGACGAATACCAGGTCACAGCCCTGGACACGGGGGAGCGGCACACCGTGCACATCGCCGGAGACGTGGTGCTGTCCGCCCCCGGCATCGAGTTGGAGGACCTGCAGTCGCCGCCGTCCGTGTTCGGCTCGTGAGCGAGCGCCGGACGGCCTACGCCGGCGGTACGAAGCCGGTGGCGGCCCGCCCGGTCGGATGAACTCCCGCCTCGTCGGCCACCGGTGACACCGCCGGCGCATACGGCGCCGTCGGCGTATCGGACGCGGAGGAGCCGTACGCCCGCGGCCCGCCGAGCGAGTCGGCCGCGCCGAGAGCCGTGGCGCCGTCCACCTCGGCTGTCCCGCCGTCCACCTCGGCTGTCCCGCCGTGCCCGGGGGTGTTGCCGAACGCCCGGCGGGCCTCGCGCGCCTGCCGCTCGTGCAGCACCGCCGCCAGATACATCGCGGGCGGAATCTCGCCGGGCGCCGGAGTCCCGGTGCGGGCCGCGAGGTCGGTGGCGAGCCGCTGCGCCATGCCCCAACCGACCTGCGGGTCCAGCTGATGCATCCGAGTGAGGTACTGCCGAACGGCCAGCCACAGCCCGTCGGGCACCGCCGACAGGTCGAGGGCCGAGAAACGCCCGGCCAGCCAGGGCGGCGGCGGAGGCACGAAACCCGCCTGCCCGACCGGCACACGTTCCCTCACCACGAGAGTCCCCGCGAACACGTCTCCCAGCCGGCGCCCACGCGCCGACACGAGTGAGGCGATGCACGCGACGACCCCGAAGGTCATCAGAATCTCCACCACGCCGATGGCGCCCCGCACCAGCGCATGACGGAACCGGATCGGTCCGCCGTCGTCCCGCACCACCCGCAGCCCGCACGCCAACTTCCCGAGCGAGCGCCCATGGCTGAGCGTCTCCACCGCGATCGGTCCGCCCACCAGCACGAGCAGAAACGTCGCGATCGACAGCGCGACCTGCGCGGCCTCGTCCAAAGAAGCCGTCGAGGCCACCAGGGCCACTGTCACGGCGACGTAGGCGGCCATGGCCACAGCAAGATCGAGCAGCACGGCCAGCGCCCTGCTGGGCAGCCTCGCAGGGCGCAACTCCAGCGCCACCGCCTCGCCCGTCACCAGCTCACTCACGCCCGCCGTCCTTCCCCTGCCCTGCCCCGAGAGGGGCCAGTCTGCCAAGCTGAGGCCCATCGCGCCGCAGTAGTACAAGCTGACACCCCCAAGGCGCAGTCGAACAACCAGCCGAGGAGCAGGCAGACACGATGGACCTGGACGTCTTCGTCTCCGCCCACCGAGCCGAGTGGGACCGCCTCGACGCCCTGCTCCGCCGCCAGCGCCGTCTCACCGGCACGGAGGCCGACGAACTCGTCGCCCTCTACCAGCGCACCGCCACACACCTCTCCCTGATCCAGTCCAGCGCCCCCGACCCGCAGCTGACCGGCCGGCTCAGCCAACTCGTGGCACGCGCGCGCAGCGCCGTGACGGGAACCCGCCGGGCTTCCTGGCGCGACGTGACCCGCTTCCTGCTCCACAGCTTCCCCGCCGCGGTCTACCGTTCGCGCCACTGGTGGGTGCCCACGGCACTGGTGTCCACCGTCCTCGCCGCACTCCTGGGCTGGTGGATCGGCACGCACCCCGAAGTGCAGGGCGCCATCGCCGCCCCCGGCGAACTACGGCAGCTCACCCGCCCCGGTGGCGAGTACGAGACCTACTACTCGAGCCATCCCGCGGCCGCCTTCGCCGCCCAGGTGTGGACGAACAACGCCCAGGCCGCCGCCATGTGCCTGGTGCTGGGTGTCTTCCTCGGCCTCCCGGTCCTGTGGATCCTCTTCGAGAACATGCTCAACCTCGGCGTCGGCATCGGCCTCATGTCCTCGGCCGGCCGGCTCGACACCTTCCTCGGCCTCGTGCTCCCCCACGGCCTGCTCGAACTGACGGCGGTTTTCGTGGCCGCCGGAACCGGCCTGCGCCTCGGCTGGACCCTCATCGACCCCGGCCCGCGCTCACGACGGACCGCCCTGGCAGAGGAAGGCCGGGCCGCCGTGGGCATGGCGATCGGGCTCGCCCTGGTCCTGTTCGTCTCCGGCGCCATCGAAGGCTTCGTCACCCCGTCCGGCCTGCCGACCTGGGCCCGGATAGGCATCGGAGTCGTCGCCGAGGCGTCCTTCCTGACCTATGTCTACGTCCTCGGCGGCCGCGCCGTGCGAGCCGGCGACATGGGTGACGTGGGCGCGGCCGAACAGAGCGCCGGCGTGCCGACGGCCGCCTGATGTGCGAAGACACCGCTCGGGCTGCTAATCTCCTCTTCGCCCCACGAGAGCCGTTGACACGGATCGGATGGGGAGGTAGATTCGAACAGTTGCCTGGAGGTGGGTTCCCACCCGCATGGGCAGCAGTGAACATCTATCAGCTTCTAGAAACGTCGATTGAGACATCGATTTCGAAGAAGCCCCTCTCGATGAATCGGAAACGAAGGCCGGTCGGACCGGCCCGAGAGTTCTGATAAAGTCGGGACCGCCGGAAAGGGAAACGCGGAAGCGGGAACCTGGAAAGCGCCGAGGAAATCGGATCGAGAAAAGATCTGATAGAGTCGGAAACACCGAAGGGA
>NZ_JBEYZY010000080.1:0-5191 GCF_040646295.1 Streptomyces sp. NPDC046197
GTGGGCCGGACCGCACCCGCGGTCCGGCCCACCGGCATCAGGGTCGGGCTCAGCCCCGGTGGTACTCGGCCGCCCACGCCTCGACCGAGTCGGCCGCCCGGTCGAAGGCCTCGAGCCGTCCCAGGAAGTCGGCGTTGTGCGTGGTCAGCAGCGGCGGCAGGTCGTCCGCCGGCCGGCTCCTGCGGACAAGCATCAGCGCCTGCCCCTGCACCGTCCGCGGCAGCCCGAGCCAGCGCACCGGCTGCTGCACCGTCCGCACGCTGACGACCTGCCCCCAGGACGTCGTACGGCTGACCAGGAAGCCCACCTGGCGCAGTCCGCGGACGCTCACCCACACGCCCATGCGCAGCAGCCGCAGCGCACCGGCGATGACGGCCAGCGCGACGCCGAAGACAATCGCGGCGGAGGACGGCACGCCGGTCAGCGCGCCCGTCAGAGCGATGACGACCGCCGCGAACAGGACGAACGAGGCCAGCAGCAGCAACAGGGCCGCCGCGCCCACCCGCCACGGCCCGGGCCGGTAGGGCCGCCGCCAGCGCTCGCGGTCATCGAACGGCAGCGCGACATCGTCCGCTGTGTCGAAGGCACGGTCGGCCGTCAGGAAGGGCAGGGGCACGGCTGGTCCTCACACTCAATCCATGCATGGGCTGTGCCCGGAGGCTATCCGTCCGTGTCTCCGCTCACCACCCGTGGGGGGCCATGGGGGTACGCCCCGCGCACTTCGGCCGACGGGGAAGGACCACGGGCTCAGTGCCCCTGGGACGCCTGGGACTGCTGCGTGGATGTGGAGGAGTGGCCGGTCGACAGGGCCGGCATGCCGAGGATCAGGGATCCCACGAGCCCGGCGACCAGGGTGAGGCCCAGCAGGGAGCGCCCGGCTATCTGACCGGCGGACGCCCGCTCGTGGGGCGGGGGCGTGACATTGCCGCGGAACCTGTCGGACTCGGCGACGAAGGCGAACGGGACGGGCTCGCGCCGACGGAACATCTGGGGCACAGCTCCCTTCGGGGGATGGAGGGGGTGAGAAGGATCGAGAAGGATCGAGAGGGATGGAACGGATGGTTCTCACTGGTACAGACGCACGACTGTCCCGAAAGGTGCCCGCTTCCCCCGAATTCGCTGAAGTTCACCGAAGATGTCGCGGACCGGCACCGAACGCCCCGATGTCAGAGGCGGGCCGTAGAGTGGGCGCCGCCCGAGAGACGTGATGGAAGGGACCCTCCGAGCCGTGACCGACACCCCCGCCGACGACCTGAAGCCCAGCTTCCGCAGTGACGTCACCGTCGAGCTGGTCAAGCACACCGCGTCGGACGCCGACGTGCTCTTCGCAGCGCGCGTCTCGACCATCGGCGAGCAGTCCCTGGACGAGCTGGGCAAGGACCCCGAGCGCTCCAAGGGCCTGATCAACTACCTGATGCGGGACCGGCACGGCAGCCCCTTCGAGCACAATTCGATGACGTTCTTCATCAGCGCCCCGATCTTCGTCTTCCGCGAGTTCATGCGGCACCGTGTGGGCTGGTCGTACAACGAGGAGAGCGGCCGCTACCGCGAGCTCCAGCCGGTCTTCTATGTGCCCGACGAGTCCCGCAAGCTGGTCCAGGAGGGCCGTCCCGGCAAGTACCGGTTCGTCGAGGGCACCCAGGCCCAGCAGGAGCTGGTGGGCCGGGTGATGGAGGACTCCTACCGGCAGTCGTACGAGGCCTACCAGGAGATGCTGGCCGCCGGCGTCGCCCGGGAGGTCGCCCGCTCGGTCCTCCCGGTCGGCCTGTACTCGTCGATGTACGCCACCTGCAACGCCCGCTCGCTCATGCACTTCCTCGGCCTGCGCACCCAGCACGAGCTGGCCAGGGTGCCCTCCTTCCCGCAGCGGGAGATCGAGATGGTCGGCGAGAAGATGGAGGCCGAGTGGGCGAAGCTCATGCCGCTCACCTACGACGCCTTCAATGCCAACGGCCGGGTCGCGCCGTAGCTCACACCGGCTTTCCCGGCCGGTACAGATGTGCGCATCAGCCTCGCGAGGTGTCCGTATTGCGGCATTTGGAGAAGTTCATCTAGCCTGATCAAACGGACCCGGCACTGCTTGAACCCCCGAGCAGGCAGTGCCGGGCTCCTTCTTTGCCGCGACTTGTCGGCCGCCCCGAGGGCAGACCCCGCCTTGAGCAACGAGTAGCGTGTTACCCATGGCTCCGACCTCGACTCCGCAGACCCCCTTCGGGCGGGTCCTCACCGCCATGGTCACGCCCTTCACGGCGGACGGCGCACTCGACCTCGACGGCGCGCAGCGGCTCGCCGCCCACCTGGTGGACGCAGGCAACGACGGCCTGGTGATCAACGGCACCACCGGCGAGTCCCCCACCACCAGCGATGCGGAGAAATCGGACCTGGTACGGGCGGTCCTGGAGGCGGTCGGTGACCGTGCCCACGTCGTGGCCGGCGTCGGCACGAACGACACCCACCACAGCATCGAGCTCGCCCGCGCCGCCGCGGCGGTCGGCGCACACGGCCTGCTCACCGTCACGCCGTACTACAACAAGCCCCCACAGGAGGGCCTGTACCGGCACTTCAAGGCCATCGCCGACGCCACCGACCTGCCGGTCATGCTGTACGACATCCCCGGCCGCAGCGGCGTGCCCATCAACACCGAGACGATCGTCCGCCTCGCCGAGCACCCGCGGATCGTCGCCAACAAGGACGCCAAGGGCGACCTCGGTCGTGCCAGCTGGGCCATCGCCCGCTCCGGCCTCGCCTGGTACTCCGGCGACGACATGCTGAACCTGCCGCTGCTCTCCGTGGGCGCGGTCGGCTTCGTCTCGGTGGTCGGCCACCTCGTCACCGCCGAGCTGCGCGCCCTCATCGAGGCGTACACGTCCGGCGACGTCCAGAAGGCCACCGAGATTCACCAGAAGCTCCTCCCGGTCTACACGGGCATGTTCCGCACCCAGGGCGTCATGACCACCAAGGCGGCGCTCGGCCTCAAGGGCCTGCCCGGCGGGCCGCTGCGGCCGCCCATGGCCGAGCTCACGCCCGAGGAGACCGAGCAGCTCAAGATCGATCTTGCTGCCGGCGGGGTACAGCTCTGAGGACGAGACGTCGCGTACCCCTTCGCGCCACGCGTTCTCCCACACCAGGCTTCACAACTGAATAAGCAGGTCACCGGTGCCTGCACCCACAACGACAACTGCTTCTGCACGAACGTCACGCGCGCCACGTGCCCACCGGTACGTGGCGCGCGTGGTGAGGAGAGTCTTTTGAGTCATCCGCATCCTGAACTGGGCCCGCCCCCGCCGCTTCCCGAGGGCGGCCTGAGGGTCACCCCGCTCGGCGGCCTCGGCGAGATCGGCCGGAACATGACGGTCTTCGAGTACGGCGGCCGCCTGCTGATCGTCGACTGCGGAGTGCTCTTCCCCGAGGAGGAGCAGCCCGGAATCGACCTGATCCTGCCGGACTTCTCGTCGATCAGGGACCGCCTCGACGACGTCGAGGGCATCGTCCTCACCCACGGGCACGAGGACCACATCGGCGGTGTCCCGTTCCTCCTGCGGGAGAAGCCCGACATCCCGCTGATCGGCTCCAAGCTGACCCTCGCCCTCATCGAGGCCAAGCTCCAGGAGCACCGCATCCGGCCGTACACCCTGGAGGTGGCGGAAGGACAGCGCGAGCGCATCGGTCCCTTCGACTGCGAGTTCATCGCGGTCAACCACTCCATCCCGGACGCCCTCGCGGTCGCCATCCGCACCCCGGCCGGCATGGCCGTGCACACCGGCGACTTCAAGATGGACCAGCTGCCGCTGGACAACCGGCTGACGGACCTGCACGCGTTCGCACGCCTGAGCGAGGAGGGCATCGACCTTCTCCTCACCGACTCCACGAACGCCGAGGTCCCCGGCTTCACCCCACACGAGCGGGACATCTCCAACGTCCTGCGCCAGGTCTTCGCCGGTGCCAGCAAGCGGATCATCGTGGCGAGTTTCGCCAGTCACGTCCACCGCATCCAGCAGATCCTGGACGCGGCGAACGAGTACGGCCGCCGGGTCGCCTTCGTCGGGCGCTCCATGGTCCGCAACATGGGCATCGCGAGGGACCTCGGGTACCTGAAGGTCCCGCCCGGCCTGGTGGTCGACGTCAAGACGCTCGACGATCTGCCGGACCACGAGGTCGTCCTCGTGTGCACGGGCTCGCAGGGCGAACCGATGGCGGCGCTGTCCCGTATGGCCAACCGGGATCACCAGATCCGCATCGTCGACGGCGACACGGTGATCCTCGCGTCGTCCCTGATCCCGGGCAACGAGAACGCGGTGTACCGGGTCATCAACGGTCTGACCCGCTGGGGCGCCAACGTGGTCCACAAAGGCAACGCCAAGGTGCACGTCTCGGGCCACGCCTCGGCCGGCGAACTGCTGTACTTCTACAACATCTGCCGTCCGAAGAACCTGATGCCGGTGCATGGCGAGTGGCGCCACCTGCGTGCCAATGCCGAACTCGGAGCCCTGACGGGTGTGCCGCACGACCGGATCGTCATCGCCGAGGACGGCGTGACCGTCGACCTCGTCGAGGGCAAGGCCAAGATTTCCGGCAAGGTGCAGGCCGGGTACGTCTACGTCGACGGCCTCTCGGTCGGCGATGTCGGTGAGCCCGCGCTCAAGGACCGCAAGATCCTCGGAGACGAGGGCATCATCTCGGTGTTCGTGGTCGTGGACTCCACGACCGGCAAGATCACCGGCGGTCCGCACATCCAGGCCCGCGGTTCGGGCATCGAGGACTCCGCCTTCGGCGGGGTCACCCCGAAGATCACCGAGGTGCTGGAGCGGTCCGCGCAGGAGGGCATCGCGGACTCTCACCAGCTTCAGCAACTCATCCGCCGCACCCTGGGCAAGTGGGTCTCCGACACCTACCGGCGCAGGCCGATGATCCTCCCGGTCGTCGTGGAGGTCTGACACACGTACGACCGTTCGTACGCGTGAACTGGCAGCGGGGCGCCTCGATTTGCATCGGGGCGCCCCGCTCCAGTAGGTTTACGGCTCTGCCCGGACGGGAACCCGGACGCCTCGCGCGACCCGGAGGACACACCGGAGGGGCGGGAAATCCGACTCAGAATCTCTGATAAAGTCGGGACCGCCGGAAAGGGAAACGCGGAAGCGGGAACCTGGAAAGCGCCGAGGAAATCGGATCGAGAAAAGATCTGATAGAGTCG
>NZ_JBEYZY010000081.1:0-5105 GCF_040646295.1 Streptomyces sp. NPDC046197
CGAAGTTGGGCGCTCGTGGTCATGGCATGCGGATTCCCCTGCCTGATCGGGTCCCGACGGAAGTCACCCTTTTGACCCCCAGTTCCCCGTGAGTCCCCGTCGGTTCTGGCACGAGAGTGGTACGGCCGGGGAACCACGTCACGACGCCTCGATGCGGACTATGGGCATGGTGGTCGCTGAGGTTTCCAGGAAACCCTCGCTGTGGTCGACGGTCACTTCATGGGGCCCGGCATGGCCTGGCCGGAACTGTTGTCCGCCGCTCGGCAGTCGGCAACAGAAGGCGTGAGTGATGCTGACGCCCGTCTCTTGCTGCTCTTCCCCACACTCGGCGACGCGCTGCTTCCCGACGATGCAGCCGCGGCCCTCACCCCTGCGCTCGCCGCTCTCACCCTGATCGAAGAGCCCGCCGAGGTGGCAAGGATGCTCCTTGAGAACCAGGGTCAATGGGCTCCCGCTCGGTGGAGGTTGGCAGACGGCGTCTGGATCAACGACGGTGGGCACTCCTACCGGAACCCCAGCAATGCCTTCGCTCTGCCCGAGGGGCGCCTTTTGGAGATCAGTAGCGCACTGCAGGGTGGGAGCTGAGTACCGCTTTAGGAGCGAGGTGAGGCCATCGCGGGCCCGACCTGCGAGGTCCCTGGTTTGCCGCAGTGCGGCCGTGCTGTCCGCTTCGCGCTCCGATTCCCCGTGAGTCCCCGCCTGTTCTGGCACGAGAGCGGCACGGCCATAGGACTATTCGTCCGTTGGGTAGAGGTTGCTGGGACGCCTCTGCGGGCGAGGAGCTGCTGGTGCGTGCCAGGCCTGAGCATGGGCAGCGGGGGGACAGCCGATATCGTCAGGCGCTATGACCGACTGGACCGGGGTACGCGAGCGGGTTCTGGCTCTGGCCGCAGGCTCGAGCAGCGACAAGGTGTTCGGGTCGATGGGGCACGGCTTTGCGCTCGATGCACCTCTGACGGCGGTCGAGGTAGCCGATCTCGAGGCCTGGTTGGGTGTTGAGCTGCCCGAGGACTATCGCTCGTTCCTGCTTCACGTCGGAGCCGGCGGGGCTGGTCCGGCTTACGGTGTTTTTCCGGTGCGGCGCGTGGACTCCGGCGGTTGGCGCTGGATTGGAGATGCCCCTGAGGAGGTCGAGCCGGGCATGGTCGCCGAGTTGTTTCCGGGCGGGGCGGACCCGGAGGCAGCAGTAGAGATCCTGGCCGAGCAGCCGCCTCTGGGGGACTTCGACGACCTCGCCGATTTCGAAGCGGCCTTTGAGGTGTGGGAAGAGCGTCTGGCAGATGTGCAGTATGACCCGCGCTTTACTGCGGGCGCGCTTTGCCTGTGCGATGAGGGCTGCGGGCTGACGGCCTGGCTGGTTGTCACGGGATCGGAGCACGGCCGAATATGGCGTGACCCGCGCTCCGATGGCAAGGATCTGCATCCGGTACGTGACGCCAGCGGCTCTCTGTTGGACTTCGCAGGCTGGTATCTCGGGTGGCTCGCGGCCGCCGAGGCGGTCTCTGGTGGGGGACCGTTCTGAACGGCCGTGAACCGAGCTGAATGAGACGGAAACTGAGACGGCCTGGCACAAGGCCGGGCCGTCTCCACCTACGGCGACCTATGTCCTGTCGGACGTACGGAGTACGTTTCTCGCCTCGCCCCATTCCGAGGGGTGGGGTGGGGCTGTCAGGTTGGCCCAGACACGGTGGAATGCAGACAGCGGATCCGGCGCGCGCGTGACCGTGCGGCCTACGACCACATGTGAGGCTCCGTCCGCGACGGCGGCCCGCGGTGTGCCGGGGCGGGCATGTTCGGCAGCAGACTCGCCGGCCAAGGCAACTCCGGGGGTGACGATCAGGGCATCGCTTCCCAACGCCCTGCGCAGGGCTGCGACTTCCTGCGGTGAGGCGATCACGCCGTGGCATCCGGCCCGCTCGGCCAGGCCGGCCAGCCGCAGCACTTGGCCCTCGGCGGAGCCGGCAACGCCGATGTCGACGAGGTCGGCGTCGGTCATGCTGGTGACGACGGTGAGGGCAAGGACACGAAGGTCGGGATAGTCGCGGGCCGCATCGACCGCGGCGGCCATGATCCCCGTCCCACCCATGCTGTGCACAGTCACCATGGAGACGCCGAGTGCGCCTGCCGCGCGGACTGCGCCGGCGACAGAGTTCGGGATCTCGAAGAGCTTGAGGTCCAGGAACACCTCGTTGCCCCGGGCGACGAGGTGTTCCACGAACTGGGGTCCGACCGCGGTGAGGAGCTCCAGGCCGACCTTGTAGAAGCGGCACTCGTCACCGAGTTGATCAACGACAGCTTGAGCGGCGGGGAGGTTGTCGCAGTCCAGCGCGACGATGCTCTGAGGGGTCGGGTCCATGACGCCATTGTGATCTCGCGGCGTCGACCGCTTCACACCGCCCTATTCTCACTGCCCTGCACCACCCTGGAACAGGACCTCGGCGATGCCGTGGACGTTTCCGGTCGCAGCACCAGTTTGGAAGAGTGCGTATGCGGACGACGGCCGACCTGGCAAGTCGCTGACCTGTGCAGGAGCGCCTGTGACGCCGCAGTTCCCCGTGAGTCCCCAGCACATCCCGCGGCACCGGGCACGCGGCGGGCACGGCTCATACGGATGGCGATCGCGGGAGACGAGAGAGACCGTGGGCTTGTGGACCTCTCGTTGGCGTGGACGTTCGAGGGTGTAGGCAGCGCTGGTCTGGCAGTGGATGACGTTGCGGCGGCCGTCAGCGCTCTGGAAGCCGCTGTCGAGCGCATAGGCCGATTCGTCGAATCTCCTTGGATGTGGGACCAGTTGAGGCATTCCGCAACGCTCATGGGGGCTCGGACGCTTGACGAAGGGCTTCAGGCTGTGGAGCGGGGGCACGCCTGGTCGTTGGCCATCGACGGTGTGTTCGTAGAGCTCTTTCCACGGGGAGTGGTGCGGGCGTCACGCAATCAACGAGGAGACACTGTCGTTCTTCGACCCGTCCTCGCGACAGCTGCTGCGGGTGCGACCCAACCCGCTGCCCAGCGAGGAAATCCGTAGGCTGCGGGGCCTGCGTCCGGCTGGTCCGCCGCCGTGTCCGGGCGTCGAGGTTCATTCTCGGCTACATGCGCGCTGCCATGTTGCTACCCCAAAGACTCAAGGCAGTCCCTGTGCTACCGCTAAGGGCCCCATGCGTACGGCTCTGTTGCCGTCATCTTCTGCCGTCACGACCTGCTAGTGCTCTGACCACATACGTTGGCCGGGTCGGTGGTCGAGGCAGTTGGATGTCCGGTGACGTCCGATCCGACCGCTGGGGGTGTGGTGGCCGAGCCTGTCCGTGTGCGCAGGTTGACCGACCAAGAGGGGCAGAAGCTGCAGCAGATCGTGCGCCGGGGCAGCACCACTTCGGTGCGCTTCCGGCGGGCGATGATGCTACTGGCCTCGGCCGGCGGGAACCGGGTCCCGGTGATCGCGAAGCTGGTGCAGGCCGACGAGGACACCGTCCGGGACGTGATCCACCGGTTCAACGAGATCGGCCTGGCCTGCCTGGACCCTCAATGGGCGGGAGGCCGGCCCCGCCTTCTCAGCCCTGACGACGAGGACTTCGTCCTCCAGACGGCCACCACCCGCCCGACCAAGCTCGGCCAGCCGTTCACCCGCTGGTCGATCCGTAAACTCGCCGCCTACCTGCGGAAAGTCCACAGCCGCGTGATCCGGATCGGCCGCGAGGCGTTACGGTGCCTGCTCGCCCGCCGCGGCATCACCTTCCAGCGCACCAAGACCTGGAAGGACTCACCGGACCCTGAGCGCGACGCCAAGCTCGACCGCATCGAGCACGTCCTGGAACGCTTCCCCGACCGCGTCTTCGCATTCGACGAGTTCGGCCCGCTCGGCATCCGCCCCACCGCCGGCTCCGGCTGGGCCCGCTCCGGTCACCCCGAACGGCACCCCGCGACCTACCACCGCACCCACGGCGTCCGCTACTTCCACGGCTGCTACTCGATCGGCGGCGACACCCTGTGGGGCGTCAACCGCCGCAAGAAGGGAGCCGCGAACACCCTGGCCGCGCTCAGGTCGATCCGCGCGGCTCGCCCGGACGGCGCCCCGATCTACGTCATCTTGGACAACCTGTCCGCCCACAAGGGCGAGACCATCCGGCGCTGGGCGAAGAGACACCGGGTCGAGCTGTGCTTCACCCCGACCTACGCGTCCTGGGCCAACCCGATCGAGGCCCACTTCGGACCGCTGCGTCAGTTCACGATCGCCAACTCCAACCACCGCAACCACACCGCGCAGACCCGAGCGCTTCACTCGTACCTGCGCCGGCGCAACACAAACGCCCGTCACCCCGACGTCCCGGCCGCACAACGTCGCGAGCGCGCCCGCATCCGCTGCGAGAAGGGCATCCGCTGGGGAGGGCGTCCCCTCTCCGCTGAACGGCTTCAGGTCCTCAGGCCGAGGGCTGCATGACGACCTGCTCACCCTCTCCGTCCGGTGCCTCGAAGTTGGTCAGGTAGCGGCTGAACAGCGTCTCGTCCACTGTGACGGAGTTGGGGCCTTCCTCGCCGTTCCGTGCTTCAAGGCGATGTTCCAGGGTCGTCCGATCGGCCTTGAGGTGGATCAGTTCCCATCGGCCGCCGTGCTTCTCGATCAGCGCCTTGTAATCATCACGGGCGGCACGACTCCAGAAGCTGTAATCCACCACCACATCGCGCCCGGCCAGCATCAGCTCGACCAGTTCCTGACGCTGCTCGCGGCGGACCTCTTCCTTGAGCTGGTCGAACGCCTCCGCTTCCAGCACCAGGCCGGCGTCACGCTGCCCGAGTCGCTGCCAGACCACCTCATCGATCGACAGGCGAGCGTAACCGCGTCGCACCAGATCCCTCGCGTAGGTGGTCTTGCCCGCTCCCGGAAGACCACACATCAGCACCACCGTGCTCAATCGCTGCGTCACGGAGCCAGGTTAATCCCGAGGACGCGCCATCCTCCGTGGCCAGGAGCGCACCCGCTGAAGCCCAACCCGGCGAACTTATGTGGTCAGAGCACTAGTAGGACTCCGTTAGGTCTGTGTGTCGACCTTGTTCAGGGGCACGGTGAGTGTGTGGACGCACATGAAGTGAACCGTGTTCGGGCGACGTTG
>NZ_JBEYZY010000082.1:0-5001 GCF_040646295.1 Streptomyces sp. NPDC046197
CGAAGTTGGGCGCTCGTGGTCATGGCATGCGGATTCCCCTGCCTGATCGGGTCCCGACGGAAGTCACCCTTTTGACCCCCAGTTCCCCGTGAGTCAGGGTTGCTGTACTGCAATGGTCCACGAACGCTGGCCGGGCGGACCTCGGGCGCCAGCTCGGTCAGTAGCCGAAGAAGTGAAGGGGCAGGTCTCTGACCTGCCGCTGTGTAATCGATCAACGCTGCGACCTGCGACTTAGCTGTCGGTGGTTGTCGGCGTTGGTCGTCGTTGAGCCCCCTTTGACGGCCCCGGGACGGCCCGTCAACCGGTGATCTCAGGACAGTGGATGCTCGTGTGACAGTGGCTCCCGAACGAACTGGGTGCACCGCTCGTCGCATGCGCCCATGGCGTGAAAGTTGCGACGGGCCTCAGTCAGGCTCAGCCGACCGTTCGGTCCGCCGCGTACCCTGTCGGCGTCGTGATCGTCCTGGCCGTCGTCCTCCCAGAAGCACACGGCGCAGATCTCGTAGAGGCCGCGCTCTGCAAGCGTCAGGTAGCCGCAACACGGACACTGATAGGGCGCGCCCTCAGGGCCGCGGTTCACGTTGATGAAGGGTTCGGTCACGGCCGCATCCTGGCGAAGTCCTGCTGCCTGCGCATCTAGATATGCAGCCCCATTGGAAGATCGCGTATGCGGATGGCATCTGACCTGGTGAGACGTTGACCTGCGCCTTCTCGTGGTCGGGTCACCATGACTCCCCGCTGTTCCCCGCCCCGTGCCCTTGGATCGGGCACGCAGGGGGCACGTGTGGTTCGCCACGGCTCTTATAGGGCGGGCTCGCGCGTCCTTTCTCCGCCAGGCGCTGGCTCCTCGGCCGCCACGCAAGCGTCTGTAGCGTTCTGCGTCCGCCGCGCCCTGTTCCACCCGCCCCGCGCAGTTCCGGTCGTTACTGCGGAGAGAATGTTGTGATGTTTCGGGGGTAGCGGGGATGGGAATGCAGCGGCGCTTCGGAAGTGAGGCGGATGCCATGGATCTGGCTGGGCAAAGTGAGGGGCAAGAGCCGCTCGTGGACCGTCGGATAGCGGTTTCCGCTGTGTTCGAGGGCACCGCGGAGATCGCAGAGGCCCGTGACATGGCCCGCGACTTCCTCACGTCGGTGCAGGTTGATCATGGTTTGCCGGTGTCCAAGCGCGCGATGGGCATGGTGCAACTGGTCGTGAGTGAGCTGGTGACCAACGCACGCAAATACGCACCCGGCCCCTGCCTGGTGGACCTGGAGATCAGCGAGGGTGCCGTGCAGGTGAATGTCTGGGACAGCAGTACGACGTTGCCGTCAGTGCTGGAAACGGACCCGAACCGGATCGGCAAGCATGGCCTGGAGATCGTGATGGCGGTATCCCAGACCTTCTGCGTCACCCGAGAACCGGTGGGCAAGCGAATCACCGCAGCCGTCGTACTCGCCGACGATCCCGGCGGGGACGTGGTTGGCCACCGAGCCATATAACGGCAGCCTCAACCCACCACTCACCCCAGCTCCCGTCCCGTACGCCGTCGACCCACACACCGTGAAGCGGGCGTGGTTCAGGGCGTCAAGGTGGGGCGCGCCACTGTACGAACGACCTTGACGCCCTGGTCTGTTCGTACAAGGGGATGGCCCGGGCCAAGTCTCCCGCCGACTCGTAGGCGCCGGCGAGATTGTTGCGGGAGGCCAGGGCGTCGGGATGGTCATCGCCCAGCACCCGCTCGTAATCGGTGAGGTTCTGCTCGAACAGGGGGATGGCCCGGCCCAGGTCCCCCGCCGCCTGGTAGGTGTAGGCGAGGTTGTTGCGGGAGGCCAGGGCGTCGGGATGGTCCTCGCCCAGCACCCGCTCGTAATCGGTGAGGTTCTGCTCCAGCAGGGGGATGGCCCGGGCCAGGTTCCCCGCCGCTCGGTAGGCGCCGGCGAGGTTGATGCGGGAGGCCAGGGTGGCGGGGTGGTCCTCGCCCAGTCGGGTCGTGCGTGCGTCGGTCAGGCGTTGGTAATGGTGTACGGCGCCGGCAGGTTGTCCGCTCTCGTAGTCGTAGCGGGCCACGCTGTCCAGCAGGTCGAGGCTTTCGCCGGTGTCGAGCTCTTCGACGAGGGCGCGCGCATGAGGCATGACGTCGGCCAGGTCTAGTCGGCCGGGGGTGTAGACGGCCCGCATGAGGCCCGTGGTGGCCGCAAGAGCCGCTCGGCGCAGGGTAGGCCTGAACCGTGCTGCTTCGGGGTCCAGGATGAGGGTGCGGCTGACCAGGGCGTGCACGAACCAGCTCGGGGGCTCGGTGCCCGTTTGGCGGATGAGGGAGCGCCGCTGGGCGGCGGACAGGGAACGTCGGTTTACGCGCCGGGTGCTCTGGTCGTCCTGGTGGCTCAGATTGCTGCTGATGCTGGTGAGGAGGCGTTCGGGCAGCGGGGCGGGAGCGAGGAGGGCAGCGATCCGCATCAGTGTCAAGGCGTGGTCGTCGAGGTGGCGCAGACTGCGGGCGAAGGTGGCGGCGATGTCGCTGGTGTGGTCGGTGGGCACCTGCATGTACAGGTCGTCGACCAGATCCTGGAAGGCGTCGCCGTGCTGGGTGTCATCAAGTTGACTGTGGAGCTCGGTGTAGGTCAGGCCCGGCTGGTCGGCCAGGCAGCCGCGGGCCAGGTCGACGGCCAGGGCGTGACTGCCCAAGCGCTGCACCAAAGTCCGCGCGGCTGTCCTTTCGGCCGGATTGTTCGGGACGCGGGCGGTGGTGAGCAGGCGGTAGGCCTCATCCGGATGCAGCACATCGACGTCGATGACGGGCAGCTGGTAACCGCGCCAGCGTGTGGTCATGACCGTGCGGCCCAGCGGATGCGGCGCCGCCAGCTCCCGCACCACATCGGGAGGGAGCTCGCCGGGAACGTCGTCGACGATCCACAGGCACGGCGCGCCCACCGTGTGGATGTGCCGGCGGGCCGCCTCCCGTACCTGCGCCGGATCGAGCGCGGTGGCGTCGAGCGCGAGGGCCGCCGCAACCTGCTGGTATCCGCTTGCCCACTGCCAGGGTTCGGCGCGTCAGGGTTGTGGCTGGCGGCCGAGGTGAACCAGTAGATCCCGCCCGGATAGAAGGAGGCGAAGCGGCGGGCGTACTGCTCGACCAGCAGCGTCTTCCCCACCCCACCCAAACCCATGACGACGGCCTGACCGGCCGACGCCCCGTCCTGCGTCGCCGGGTACTCGAACGCATGCAGTGCATGATGCAGCTGCCAGAACTCGCTCACCCGGCCGACGAACCGTTCCGAACCCACATGTTCCAGCGGCCGCCACACCGGCCTTTCCGACTCGATCGCATCCCCGAGACATCCCGGAGACAACCCAGCACGTGCCACGATCCGCTCAACCAGACGCACCGTAGACCCGGGCTCGGCAGCAACGCAGTACCGGGCGTCCCGTAATTGCACCGGCTGGATGTGATCCGCAAGAGGCTCCGGATTAATGACCAGGATGCGCTCGCTCGCCCGCCCCAGCGCGGTAGCCGCACGGAACGCAGTCAACAACTCCCACTGACAAGCCGGACGAGCAGGATAGGCGGCCGAGCAGTAGGCCACGAACAACCGCGCCCCCGCCAACGCCGCCCGGATCCTGTCGGTAACGCCCTCGAACTCGTCGATCCCCGACTCGTCCAGGAAGACACCCACCCCCGCCTCCCTCAGCGCCCCCACCAAAGGCAGAACCGCGGCGCGATCCACTCTGGGATAGCTGAAGAACACCTCATCCACACCGGCCTCCGCCAAGGCATGGACGGTCCCGTCCGTCGAATGCATGAAGACCCCCGCATCTGCCGCACACCACCCCACACCGATCCCACTGCGGCACAACCAGGCCAGCCACTCCAAACCCACACCACCCCGACAACGCAAGACCCGACCCCACCCCTCCGCTCCCTGGCGACGGAAGGCGCACGCTTTCCAACTGTGTTGGTGGGGTGGTGATCCTCGTACGAAGCCGTTCACCTGCGTTCATGGCTGACCGGCTCCCGAGACCAGCCTCGCCCACGCTCCGGTCTGAACGGCCCTGCAGGGTCGCCCTTGACAAATTCGACTCAGCACACTAGCCGGTATCCATCCCGTGGCACTGAGCGTCCTGACCATCGTAGGCAAGACCTATCGAGTAGCCTCATAGCGAACGACAGCGCTGGCCAGCACGCGTGTAGAAGACGGAAGCTGGAGGCTGGGGAAATGACCCGTCTGTCTCCCTCGCTCGAACCAGTCTTCGAACTCTTGGCTCACCTGTTTGGGTGTCAGCAATACAACCAGAGACATTGAACGCGCTCTGCCCCCTTCCAAGGTGATCACCTCGAACCACCCGGCCACGTCCGGGGCTAGCTTCTCCTTCGGCCAAATCTCAGCGCCGTTCGGAAGGCGGTGAACAATCCACACTTCATGCTCTTCCGGCAGGTCAAGGACTCTGCCCATGACTTCGATCTCACCATCGAAGGTGTCGCCATCGATCGGCTTGATGAGCCATGCTCGATCCCCCTGCCCTGGCCCGGCGGCTCGGGCTTCTCTGCGGACTCGCCATCGTCGTGGACAGGACCGCGCACGGGCCCAAACACGTTTTCCTTGACGGGTACACGTGGCGAAGAGGGACACCAGGACGGCGGTCAGCGCACCACCCAGCGCCGTTAACAGTAGTTGGGTCATCTCTGCAGGCCGCGCAATAGTGGGCTGTCGTCGCAGCGCGCCTCCCCCTCGCCGAGGAGATTAGGCCTCAAACGGCTGCCCTCATAGGCACCTTGTGCTTCCGAGACATTTGCGTAGCTCAGCGTTCGAAACGAAACTGCCACGCGCACCACCTCAACCCACCACTCTCCCCAGTTCCCATCCCGTCCGCCGTCGACCCACACACCGTGGAGCGGGCGTGGTTCATGGCGTCCAGGGGGAGCGCACCACTGTACGAACGACTGTGAGGATTCACCGCGGCGCTGCTCGGCAGGCCTGACCCACCGAACGATTGACGCTTCGAGCTGTCCTCTCCAGGAAT
>NZ_JBEYZY010000083.1:0-5000 GCF_040646295.1 Streptomyces sp. NPDC046197
TCCGTGCGCAGCGGGTTGATCTCCGAGACGGCGCCGACGAACGTGGTCTTGCCCACGCCGAAGCCGCCCGCCACCACGATCTTCGCGGAGGTGGTGGAGCGGGAAGGACCGCCGCTAGAGCTTGCGAAGTCCACTGAGCACCCTTTCGAGCAGTGTCACGTCTGGCTGGCCACCGGCGTTCTCGTCGCCGCCGGGCTGATGGATGGCGACCAGGCCCGCCTCCGCCAAGTCGGCGACGAGAATCCTGGCCACGCCGAGAGGGATCGTCAGGAGCGCCGATACCTCGGCCACCGACTTGATCTCGCGGCACAGATGGCAGATCCGCTGATGTTCGGGCAGCTGGCCCTGCATCTGGTGCGGCTGCGCGGTGGTGTGCACCAGTGCCTCGATGGCGAGCTGGTACCGCGGCCTGGTGCGGCCGCCCGTCATGGCGTACGGGCGCACCAGGGGGTTGTTCGACGCCCCGGCGGGCGCCGGCTCAGGGGTACGTCGCTGCGGCTGCACCGGCTGGATGCGCGGCGCCGGCGGCTGGTCGTACGGCGACGGACCGGGGCCCTGCGGCGCGTACGGCTGCCGGTGGTTCGGGCCGGAGGGGAAGTTGTAACGGTTCGCCGAACCGTCGCCCTGGCCCTGGGCAGGGCCGTACGACCAGTTGCCGGTATTGGAACCGCCTGGGGGTGTTGCCACTTTCTCTCCTCCTCCGACCGTGCCGGGCACCCATCCCTGTGGAGCCGCGTCCCGAAACCTTACGGCCCCGGGACGCCAAAACGCACCGTCAGGCTATTAGTTGAGAAGGCTGCCCTGGAGCTCCGCCCGGAGGTCCGGGGTCAGGACCGTGCCGGCGCGGTCCACCAGAAGGGCCATCTCGTACCCAACCAGGCCGATGTCCGCCTCGGGGTGTGCAAGAACCGCGAGCGACGAACCGTCGGAAATGGACATGATGAAGAGGAACCCTCGCTCCATCTCCACAACCGTCTGGTTCACGCTGCCGCCCTCGAAGATGCGCGAGGCACCGGCGGTCAGTGAGGTCAGACCGGAGGCGACGGCCGCGAGTTGGTCGGCGCGGTCGCGGGGAAAGCCTTCGGACATCGCCAGAAGGAGTCCGTCGGCGGAGACCACCACGGTGTGGGACACCCCGGGGGTGTTGTCCACGAAGTTGGTGATCAACCAGTTCAGGTTCTGCGCCGCCTGGCTCATCGGGCTCACACTAACGCTCCTGGTTGTAGGTGCTGTCAGGACCGAAGCCCTGGCCGTTCTTTTCACTTCCTGCGCTGCGTCCCCGCTGGACGCCCCGGCGCAGGTTGCTCAGCCTGCCCCTGACGTCCTCGGGGGCGCGGGAGACCTGTGGGCCTCCCTGCGGGGTCGATTCCGCGGTGCCCTCGACCAGGTTGGCCTTGGGTACCCGCCGGGGCAGACCGGAGGAGGTCACTCCGCCGGCCTTCGGCTTCCGGAGCCGCGAGGCCTGCTGCCAGCGCTCGTCGTTCGCCGAACGCCAGCCGCTGTCGCCGTTGCTCTCCGCAGCGGGAGCCGGCGATTCCTGGTTCACGCGCCGCGCGCCGTTCGAGCCGCTCGCGGTGGATCCGCGGCGGGGCAGCCCGGCGTCGGTCAGCTCGTGGACGGCGGCGGTGGCCGGTCCCGGACGGTCGAAGCCTACGCGGTCCGCCTCGTTCACGTCAGCGGCCTGCACGGATTCCGTTTCCGGAGCGTAATGGTCCGGGTACCCGTTCCGTTGCCCGTCCTGCTGCGGCCAGTCGTCCTGGTAGGACGGCTCCTGGAAGGCGGGGTACGTCTGCGACGCGGAGGCGTGCGCCGACGTGTGCTCCTCCTGCACCGGCTCCGCATACGCGGAGTCGGGGTAACCGCCGTTCGGCGCATAGCCGTTGCCCTGGGGCAGACCGCCGTTCGGCGCGAAGTACCGCTCGTCGTACGACGGCTGTGCCGGCGCGTCGTATGCAGTGCGTCCCGGTTCGTCGTAGGCCGTCTGCTGCTCGCCGTACGCGGTCTGCTGCTCCCCGTACGCCGTCTGCGGGTCGTACCCGGCGGCGGACCGCTCCTGGTAGGACGCCTGACCGTTGTCGTACGCCTGCTGCCCGGTGGGCTCGTCGGGGTACGCGGGCGTCTCGGCCGCCTCCTGGGCGGGCTGCTGGCCGTGCGTCTGGGCCTCCAGCGCGGCACGGCGCCCCCCGCGCATCAGCGAGCGGCCGACGGGGTCCAGGTCCCGGAGGTCGTCGGGGACGTCCGCGTAGCGGCTGTCGTCGAAGCCCAGCTCCGCGGCCGTCAGCAGGGGCGGCGCCTGGCTGAAGCTCTCACCCTGGAAGTTCTGCTCCGGGATGATCTGCGAGACCGTGAACTCGTCGCGGTCCAGGGACTGCTCGCCGCCACCGCCGTGGGTGATCGCGTCCGGCAGCATGACCAGCGAGGTGGTGCCGGCCTGCTCGCCGGAGGGGCGCAGCTGGACCCGGATGCCGTGCCGGTCGGCGAGGCGGCCGACCACGAACAGGCCCATGCGCTGGGAGATCGCCACGTCCACGGTGGGCGGATTGGCCAGCTTGTGGTTGATGTCCGCGAAGTCCTCGGCGGTCAGGCCGATGCCCTTGTCGTGGATCTCGGTCATGATCCGGCCGTCGGGCAGACGGGTCGCCGTGACGCGGACCTTGGTCTGCGGCGAGGAGAACGTGGTGGCGTTCTCCAGCAGCTCGGCGAGCAGGTGCACGAGGTCGGTCACGGCGCGGCCGTGGATCTCGGCCTCCGGGACGCCGGACAGTTCGATGCGCTCGTACTGCTCCACCTCGGAGGAGGCGGCGCGCAGCACGTCGACCAGCGGGACCGGCTGGTCCCAGCGGCGGCCGGGCTCCTCGCCGGCCAGAACCAGGAGGTTCTCGCCGTTGCGGCGCATACGGGTCGCGAGGTGGTCCAGGCGGAAGAGGTTCTCCAGCTGGTCCGGGTCGGCCTCGTTGTTCTCCAGGTCGGTGATCAGGGTCAGCTGGCCCTCGATCAGCGACTGGTTGCGGCGCGAGAGGTTGGTGAAGATCGCGTTGATGTTGCCCCGCAGCAGGGCCTGCTCGGCGGCGAGCCGGACGGCCTCGCGGTGGACCTGGTCGAAGGCGCGGGCCACTTCGCCGATCTCGTCGGTCGAGGTGATCGGGATCGGTGCGACCCGGGTGTCGACGCGGCCGGGGTCGGTGCGCGAGAGCTGGTCGACCAGCATCGGCAGGCGCTGCTCGGCGATACCGAAGGCGGCGTTGCGCAGCCGGCGCATGGAGCGGCTCATCTGGCGGGCCACCAGGCCGGCCAGGATGAACGCGGCGAGCAGTGCGATCACGACCACCGCACCGGTGATGAACGTCGACTGCTTGGCGTCGTCGGCGATGCTCGCGGCCTCGTTCACCGCGGTGTCGGCCATGTCCGACTGGATCTTGACGTAGGCGTTGTACTTGAGGGTGTTCACCGCCCACCAGTTCTCGGGGGTGATGCCCTTCGTGGCGAGCGCCTGACGCTCGGCGGGATCCGTGGACTTCAGCGTCGCGAGGGCCGTGACCATGTCGGTCGGGTCGGACGGCGGGGCGACGTAGTTCGGGTCCTTGGCCTTGGCCTGCTCGGCCATGCCCGCGGCCTGGGACTGGATCTCCCGCTTCTGCGCGTCCAGCTTGTCCGCGTCGGCCTGGGTGCCGCCGCCTATGTACTCCTCGACGGCGATGCCCTCCAGGTAGGCGTAGGAGGAGAGGGCCACGCGCTGGCTGGCGAGGCTGCCCGCACCCGGACCCGGCTTGATCAGCAGGTGCATGCCGATCGAGCGCTCCAGCGACAGGGCCGCCTGGGTGAGGGAGATGGCGTAGACGGTACGGCCGTAGGAGGTGATGTTGCCGGTGCCCAGACCGAGCTCGTTGGCGAACTCCATCAGCGGGTGGGCGATCTTGACGTAGCCCTCCTCGGTCTGCACGCCGGTGAGCTTGGAGGTGTAGGCGACCGCACGGAGCGACTGGAGCTCGGGCTCGGCCTGGCGGAACAGCTTCAGCCGGCGCTGCAGGCCGGACTTCTGCGGCAGGTTCTGGGCGGCCTGGTCGAAGGCGTCGGCCGCCTTGTCGGTCGCCTGGCGGGCCGTGGAGACGGTCGCCCTGTCCTGCGCGGTCTCGGCGGCGCCCTTGAGCAGGGGAGCGGCGGTGGTGTCGCGCTCGTTGTAGAGGGCGTCGGCGTAGGCCAGGGAGGCCCGCACCAGACGCGCGGTGTTCTCGGCGTCCTGAGCGTTCTGCCAGGTGTCGATCGAGCTCTTGACCTGGAAGCCGCCCATGACGAGGCCGACCAGCACGGGTATGAGCAGGATCGCGTTCAGCCGGGTCGGCACCCGCCAGTTGCGCGGGGAGAAACGGCCGCCGCTCGGGGCGGGAGTGGCCGTCGGCTCCGGACCGGGCACGTGTGCGGCCGCCGCTCCGCGCGGCGGCGGGGTGAAGTTGCCCCGGGCCGACGGCTCGGGGCCGTTCTTGCTTCGCCTCACTCGACCAACAACCTCTCGGCGGTCGGCACCTACGTTGTGCCGCAGTGTCTCAGAGCCCAGTACGCCCTCGACTGATGAGTACGTCTTTGACTAATGGGCAGTTCAGGCATTCCAGCACGTCAACCTGCGCTCTTCCAAACAGTGGAAAGCGCTGATTCCAAGTGATGTAAGTCCCAGATAAAACGGTCATAAAGAGCGAGCCCCGCCAAAAGGCGGGGCGATTGTGCGCGCAGTGAGACCGGGTGTGCGCGACGCGTGGCCGTACCACCCGATTCCTCTGCCGAAACGTTATGAACACCGGGGCCGACCGTGTCAAAGGACACAGCCGGCTCCGGTGTGACTACGACAACTGCCGTATGAGCGCACCTATTTGATGGCTGCATGTAACGGCTTCGAGGCGCTACCTCAGGCGTGCCATCAGGGCGTGTTCCACCAGCGTGATCAGTGCGGACTTGGCGTCCGCGCGGTGGCGGGCGTCGGTGGTGATGATCGGGGTGTCGGGGCCGAT
>NZ_JBEYZY010000084.1:0-4817 GCF_040646295.1 Streptomyces sp. NPDC046197
GAACAGCTCCCACAATTCGTCCGGCACCAGCCGCTCAACGATCCCCACCACGGCCGACAGCCTACCTAGGCAGCCAAATGAGATGACGTCTTAGGCCGCCCGGACAGCGTGGAACACCCCGAAGACTTCGCGACCGCCTACGCCGACGCGCCAGGCGTCGTCACTTTCCTGGCTGTCTACCTCACTCTCTTCGGCACGTGCATGGCATCCTTCGGCAGTCTGTGCCGCCGTTACGGCGCCGAACTGATCGCGGGTCGCCCGTGGATGGCCCGGGGCCTGCGTCTGATCGCTTACGGCTCCTGGGCGATCCTGGGCTACTGCGCTGCCAAGCTCGTCGGCGTCCTCGGGCACTGGAGCAGTGTGAACCTCGATGTGTTCGCCGACGCCATAGCCCCGTTCAGTGCTGCGATGGGGGCACTCCTGGTGGTCAGCGGCTTCGCGGTTCCCGCAGTCGGCTCACGGCTAACGGCGTGGCGGCTCGTCCGCCGTCTCCATCCACTATGGCTGGTGGTGACTGCTCACGAGCCCGAGGTGCAGATGGAGAAACTACGCTGGTGGTGGCCAAACAAGTCCGTGCAATGGGCGGCGACACGGCAGATGGCGGAGATCCGCGACGTGCAGCGCGGCATCCGCCGTTACGTGGAGGCAGAGCTGATCCACATCGCACAAGACAGCGGCCGTTCAGCCGGACTGGAGGAACATCAGGTGGTGGCACTGATGGAAGCGGCCGCTCTGCGACGTGGCCTCCAGAACCGAAACCGCGGGTACATACCGGCCCACTCCGCGGCCAGTGTGGTGATGGGCGGCGGCGAACTGCCAGCCGACGAACACGCACACCTCGTGATGGTCTCCGATGCCTACGATTCCCGCCTGACGCGAGACATCCTCGAGACATTCCTTTGATCTTTGCCGACCGGGCGATCGCAACTCTGGTGATCCGGCCACGCCGATCCAACCAGTGAATCTAGCGCCCGCCCCGTGTGGGACGATTGTGAAGCTTCCCCTTGATCGTGGACACCTGGAGGCTGGGATCTTGAGGTTCCAGAGGAAGTAGCCCCAGGTGGGAAGCAAGTACACGAAGCGGTATACCGAGGAGTTCAAGCGGGACGCGATCGCGCTTGTCGATTCCTCGGGCAAGACGGTCACCGCCGTCGCCCGGGGCCTTCTTCGTGAAGGACAACGACCGGTGAGCGAGCTGTACCGGTTGATCCATGCGGAGAAGGCGGCCTACCCGATCGTCCTGCTGTGCCGGGTACTGAAGGTCGCCCGCTCCTCCTACTACGCCTGTGCGAGGGCGAGGCCGCCCGCCGCGCTCGTCAGGCCGCCGACGACGCGCTCGCGCACGAGATCACCGTGCTGCACATTGCCTCCCGCCACAGGACTGCGCGCCGCCGTAAACACCCAAAAGCCCCGGCTGGACGGGGGAGACCAGCCGGGGCCGCAAGGCGGTGACATGCGGAGGGCGGTCGCCTCTCGGCGGAAGGCTCCATGGGGCTTCAGCCGGACGATCGTCCCCATGGGCTATGGGTGAGGCCCGGGGACACTGTCCCCTCCGCGAGCCACATTTAGGTGAACGGTCAACCATCATGGGTTGTTCCCGCACATCCCGGACGGCCGGTGTGAGCTGGGGAACACTCGTGGGGGACGCCTACTCCTACGGCGGGTCAGTGATCACCGGGCTGCGCGGGGCAAGACACCTCGTCTATCTGGCGGCCTCCATCCCCCATGTCGGCGAGAGCGCGGCCGGTCTGGGCGGCGCGTCGCCGCAGCTCCAGCCGCGATCAACCCTGAGTCCGACGGATCGACTGAACCGCGGCCTGCACACCGTTGAGGCGGCTACTCAAGTGGATCCGTAATGTCGGAGGGTGTGGTGGAGGGCATGGCGTGAAACGTCCATTGTCGAGTCTGGAGCAGGAAGAGCAAGGGCATGATCCGCAACATGTCGAATGAACCTTCAGGACTGCGCCGCCCGCCCTTGCTGTGGGAGCAGCACTGCTGCCTGCCGTTGGAACGGCACACGGATGTCGGCGAACTGGCCCGGTACCGCAGACCAGGGGGCAGCTTCGTTTCGGTGAACGTGGGCTACGTTCCCCACAGGACCGATGACGTCACCGGTCTGATCACGAGTTGGCGGGAGCGGATCGCCGCGGACGGCCGTCTGCGGCTGGCCGTGAGCCTCGACGATGTCGAAGCGGCCGGGCGTGCAGGGGACGTGGCGGTGGCCTTCGACCTGGAGGATTCCGGCCCGCTCGACGGGCAGTTGGACCTGGTACGCAAGTTCTACGATCTCGGTGTCCGCACCATGCTGCCGAGCTACAACAACCGCAACGCGGCTGGCGGCGGCTGCCTGGATGAGGTCGACGAGGGGCTCACCGCGTATGGCCGGGCGCTGATACGGGAGATGAACGCCGTGGGCATGGTCGCGGACGGATCGCACTGCGGTGTCCGTACCGGGCTGGACATGTGCGAGGTCTCCGAGCGGCCGGTGATCTACAGCCACTCCTGCATGCGCTCAGTGTGGGACCACCCGCGCAATATCACCGATGAGCAGGCCAAGGCGTGTGCCACCACCGGCGGCGTCATCGGCATCACCGGCGTCGGGATCTTCCTCGGCCCCAACGACGCCACCATCGACGCGCTGATGCGCCACATCGACTACGCCGTCGACCTCGTCGGCCCAGAACACGTCGGAGTCTCGACCGACTACCCGTTCGACCACGAAGACTTCAACGCGATGCTCGCACAGAGCCCGGAGCTGTTCCCCGACTGCTACACCCGCTGGGGGCCGATCAACTTCATGCCGCCGGAAGGGCTGCTCACGGTAGAAGACGCGCTGCTCGCTCGGGGATACCCCCACGATGCCATCACCGCGATTCTGGGAGGCAACTTCCACCGCGTCGCCGCGATGGTATGGCAGTAGCTCGAACGACACCCTGGGCGGACCGACCCGCGACTTCTCACATGGGAAGGGAGAGAAGACGTACCTGCCCGGTCGGCCATTCCGCGCCATCCACAAGTGGCGCCCACATGGCCCGCAACGGCATGCGGACCGGTCCTTCGGGTTGCTGGACCTGCACGTCATGGGGAAGGGCCTGCCATCCCATTCGCTCGTACAACGGAATCAGGTCCGGCCAGCAGAACAGCATCCCCAGTTCGACGCCAAGACCGCGGGCGTGATCCATAGCCGCTGTCACCACCCGGCGGGCCAGCCCTTGTCCTCTCAGGCCAGGAGTCACGATGACGCCGCCGATGCCGGCCACCCGCAGTCGGACGCTACCGACTGAAATCGGTACCTGCACCGATCCGGCATGCGCCACCAGGCGGCCCTGCTGCCTGACGCCGAAGTGCACCTCCTTGTCGAGCCATTTCAGGCCGGTCGCAGCCACCCGGGAGGGATCGATGGCACCGCCGGTGATCTCGTCGCGTTCTGCCTTGGTGTACTGCGCGAGCTGTGTGACTGAAGCCGACATGAAAATCATCGTTGCAGTACCCGTCTGTCTCCCGCAGCTCAACCGAGAGTTTCCGTGGCCCTTACATTCGGTGCCCCGGGTTCGCCTGGCTTGACTTGGTGCAGAGAAGTAGCCAAAAGCACAAGGCTTGGACGATCGACCGACTCCAGCTCGAGCGGGCGGGTGGGCAGACCCCAGCTCGGGACACGAAATCTGACTGGAGTACTAATACTCCAGTTGCACTTCGCTATCGCCGCTGGTCAGAGGCTGTTTTCTGAGCATACTCAGCTGACGCATCGTCATGTGGTCGAAGTTCGTGACCGGCGGTTCGGCGTTTGTAGTGACAGCGCATGGCTATCGCCTGGTGGCGACGGCGCCACTGGGACCAGGTCAGTATCCGATCAATGTCGCGGCGGTGGTGGCTTGTCCTGGGGCGGCAAGTCGCCAGGAGCCTGCGGATCTCTGCCAGGCTGAGCGGGACGAGGAAAGATCCGTTTCTGCGGCCCGCTTTGCATCTTCGGCCTGCGCTGCCATGGCAGCGAGGAAGGCATGGGCGAGCATCGCGAGAGTGATGTGCCGGTACCAGCCCGGGTAGCGGCGGACTTCGTACTGGTCCAGGCCACACTCGTTCTTCGCGCTCTGGAAGCAGGACTCGATCGCCCAGCGGGAACCGGCAACCCGCACCAGCTCCGCGACACGGGTGTCGGCGGGTGCATAGGCCAGGTAGTAGGCGATCTCGTCCGGGTGGGCAATGCTGCGGCGGGCGAGTACGCACCGGTGGTGCGAAGGCTCGTCATCGCCGAAGAAGGGAACAGCCGGGATCTGGGCGGCTGCCCAGTCGTAGATGCGCGAACCCTTGGCTCCGTCGCCGCAGGAAAGCCGCTCCCAGGCTTCGTCGGGGGCGTCACCGATGAGTTGGTCGATGCGCCAGCAGCCGGCGAGGGACTTGACCTGCTGCGACTTCGGGACCGCGACGACGTAGCCCAGCCCGGCCTCCTCAAGCATGTGGCGGAAGTGCCAGTCCTGGCCGTAGAGAGCGTCCGCCGTCACCCAGGCGATGGGTAGGGGTGAGGCGAGCGCCCGGGCGATAAGGCTCCGGGCAAGCTCGGTCTTGGTGGCAAAGTCCCGGGCGTCGGGCACTCCTGCCGCGCGGCACCGTTCCCGGTCGGACGTCCAGGACTTCGGCAGGTACAGCTCCCGGTCCACCAAGGTCCGGCCTCGCGACGAGGTATAGGCGGCGAACACGGCGACCTGGCAGTTCTCCGTGCGTCCTGGGGCTTGTTTCTGAATAACTGTCAGGGTTGATCTTCCGGATGGTCCTCGTCAGGCAAGCGAACTCGAAGCTGTTCGAGGGTCCGGGCGGGCGAC
>NZ_JBEYZY010000085.1:0-4316 GCF_040646295.1 Streptomyces sp. NPDC046197
CCGGCCTGTTGCAGACGTCCGAGTACGCCACCGCGCTCATGCGGATCGGCTTTCCCAACGAGTCGACGGAGGACAAAAACATGAAAAAACGCTACTCAAAAGAATTTAAAGAAACCCTTATCGCCTTCTATCATTCTGGTCAATCCGTCACCCAGCTGTCTAAAGAATACGACGTGGCCCCTGCAACAATTTATAAATGGATAGACCTCTACTCTAAATCTAATGAAAGCTCCGTCTCTAAAGCTGATTTTCTAGAATTAAAAAGACAACTGGTTAAAGTTAAGGAAGAACGAGACATCTTAAAAAAAGTATTGACCATATTCGCCGAGAAAAAGAAGTGAGTGCTGCGGATATGGCTCAAACCATACAAACTTTAGCACTCAATGTCAGACTAAGCTGTCAACTCCTTGATGTTCCTGAATCAAGTTATTATGAACGGATTAACCGACATCCATCTAAAACTCAATTAAGGAGACAATACCTGTCACTCAAAATGTCTCAACTCTTCAATGCTAACCGAGGAATCTATGGTGCTCCTAAAATTCATCATCTTCTACTTAAACAAGGGGAAAAAGTCGGGTTAAAACTGGTACAGAAGCTAATGAAGCAACTTCAACTCAAGTCTGTAGTCATTAAGAAATTTAAGCCTGGATACTCACTAAGTGATCACATCAATCGAAAAAATCTTATACAGACTGAACCTACAAAGAAAAATAAGGTTTGGTCAACCGACATTACTTATATTCCTACTCAACAAGGATGGGCTTATCTCTCAACCATTATGGATCGTTATACTAAAAAAGTCATTGCTTGGGATTTGGGCAAGCGAATGACTGTAGAATTAGTGCAAAGAACTTTAAATAAGGCCATTAAATCACAAGACTATCCAGAAGCTGTTATTCTTCATTCTGACCAAGGAAGCCAGTATACGAGTCTAGAGTATGAAGAGTTGCTTAAGTATTATGGGATGACTCACTCTTTCAGTCGAAGGGGATACCCTTATCATAATGCCAGTCTTGAATCTTGGCATGGACATTTAAAAAGAGAGTGGGTGTATCAATTTAAATATAAGAACTTTGAAGAAGCCTATCAGAGTATTTTCTGGTACATCGAAGCCTTTTATAATTCAAAACGAATCCATCAAAGTTTAGGGTATCTTACACCTAATCAATTTGAAAAGGTAAGTGCTTAAAATAAATAGATTAAAATTCTACGTTTGTTACTCTAAAAACTTGACTTAACGTCAAATGCCATAAAAGATAATAAAGTCCGTTTAATTATTTTCATTGTTTTTGTCCTTATCTTTTTTTCTTGCCATAGAAGTAAAACCAAAACATGACCATGCAAAAAACATAATTAACCAAAAATTATTATCCATATCTTTCTTAGTAAAATAAGCAATTAAACTTAATATCGCCACAACAAAATATAAATAATTACTATATTTAAAAAATTTTTTCATTGAAATATCCTCCATATACCCGAATTGCTAGTTGATTATTTATCCATGACTTGATACCCGATAGAATATCTTAAAGTCTATGGTTCCAGTGATTTAGCTGATTTTAACAGTAAAGAATACGCTAAAAGTATCATCTCTAATCTCAATTGAAAACCTTGAGGCGAACGACTTTTACAACGCTCAGCTCCTAGATTTGTCAAAAAAGAGAAAACTCGCTCAATCACTTTTCTATGTTTTGAAAAATTAGGGAAAAGGATTTTCTTTTGCTTCATGTTCTTCCTGACAGGTGTAATTAGATCAATTCCTTCTAATTCCAGCCTTTCATGCAGTGACTGACCTAGATATCCCATATCTCCAAGGACTGTTGGTGTCCCAAATTGACTCAACACTTCCTCGGTCATTGAACTATCAGCCATTGAAGCAGGAGTAATTGTGTAGTCTATGACATAGCCTGATTCACTGACTAAAGCATGAAATTTACATCCATAGAAGTACTGTCCCTTTGTAGCATCGTAGCCAACATTTGCATCATCTCCAAGAACTTTGCTTCTGAAATTACGAATAGGCTGACACAAAGGAATGGGGAAGCTATCAATAATGGATACACTCATTCCTTCAACCTCTTTAAAGACGAGTGCTTGGCGAATGACTTGGATACTCGGTAAGAGGGCATTACAACGGCGGACAAAGCGAGAATATTCTAGGAAATTAGGAAATAAACTTTGAGCCAATTGGTGCTTAGCTTTAAGTGTTTCACTAAAATGCAGTACGCCCCAGAGGTAACAAGCGATAACTAAGCAATCTGATGTTGCGAGATGGACGTTTTTTCGGTTTTGAACCTCAAGGGGAACACTCGTTTGATAAATCGTCTCAATGGTTGTCAGTAAATAAACAAAAACTTTTGGAAGTGTGCTATTATAAGTCATATAAGTCGTGCGCTTTCTAATGCTTAGTGGTTTTAGATTAGGATAGCACGACTTATTTATTTTCCAATGAAATTAACTAGCAATTCGGGTAGAAAGTTTAGAGGTATCATATGAAACTACTTAATAATTTGTTGACTAGCTTAACACAATATGAGAATGAAATGATTCAAATTAGGCGTCATCTTCATCAATACCCAGAAATTTCTTTTCAAGAAAAAGAAACATTTAAGTATATTATGGGCTTTTATAAAGAACTTGACTGTGAACCAAAACTTATCGGAAAGGGATTTGGAATCATCGTTGATATTGAAGGTGGAAAATCCGGAAAAACTCTTGCGTTGAGAGCAGACTTTGATGCTCTTGCTATTTTTGAAGATAATGATTTAAGTTTTAAATCGGTCAATCCAGGAGTAATGCATGCCTGTGGACACGATGCACATACTGCATATTTGATGGTACTTGCTAGAGAACTAGTAAAAATAAAACAAGAACTTCCGGGAAGAGTTAGAATTGTCCATCAACCAGCAGAGGAAGTATCTCCTGGTGGTGCCAAAGGTATGATTAAAGCAGGAGCTCTTGACGGTGTCGATAATATGATCGGGGTTCATGTGATGACTACAATTAAAACAGGGGTCATTGCCTATCATAATAAAGAAACTCAAACGGGACGTTCTAATTTCACCATTACAATCAAAGGAAACGGAGGTCACGCTTCTATGCCACAATTAAGTAATGATGCAATAGTAGCCGCTAGTTACTTTGTAACTGAACTCCAAACAGTAATTTCAAGAAGAATAGATCCATTTGACATGGGTACTGTAACTATTGGATCATTTGATGGAGCAGGAAGTTTTAATGCTATACAAGATAAAGTAGTGTTAAAAGGGGATGTTCGGATGATGAAAGAAACAACTAGAAAAGTCATCCGAGACCAAGTGAAACAAATTGCTAAAGGCGTTGGAGTAACCTTTGGGGTTGAAGTGATTGTAGATTATGACGATAACTATCCTGTACTCTTTAATTCAGAAAATCTCACTCACTTTGTAGTTGACAGCTTAAAAGATCAGAATATTTCAGAAGTCAATAATATAGTCGATTTAGGACCACAAAATCCTTCTGAAGATTTTTCATATTATGGGCAAGTTGTACCAAGTACTTTCTTTTACATTGGTGCACAGCCTGAAGACGGCGGAAATTATCCCCATCATAGCCCTTTATTTAAAATGAATGAGAAAAGTATTTTAATCGCGGCTAAAGCAGTTGCAACTGTAACTATAAACTATCTATTTTTCAATAAAAAAATGTAGATTTACAAATAGCAAGATTTGTAGCTAAAGTTGCTCCTTCGTTATTTAATAAACTTATAAAAATATTTCTATCCTCTGTCCAGAAAAAGGTTGTATTATGGACGAGATTTAATTCACCGTCCGTCAAACTACGATACTGCGATGTCACTTAATGACAAGGTTTTGTATGTGTCCACAAATTCCGAGTTCTCTGTCTTGATGACAAATAACGTTCCAGAATATGCGTTGCTTACGTCCGGTAAAAGTTTTTTGAAGAATTTGGAAGATACGACAGGGCTTCTTGACGTTAAATATGACAATGTAGTAGGCAATTATGATATTGATAAGGCTGACATTGTTTATTATGTGTATGGTTTGCTTCATTCACCCGAATATCGGGATATGTATGCCAATGATTTAAAAAAGAGCTTGGCGCGGATTCCGCTAGTCCGAAATAAAGAAGCGTTTATTCGGATTGGAAAGGAGTTATCTAATCTGCATCTGAATTACGAGAAACAAGTGTCATACCCTGGAGTGACGGTGTCAGTTAGCTCTGATGATTATAAAGTGACTAAGATGAAACATCCTAAAAAAGGAGCCTTAGACACTATTATTTTCAATAATTCAATAACTATCTCGAAC
>NZ_JBEYZY010000086.1:0-4081 GCF_040646295.1 Streptomyces sp. NPDC046197
GGCCGGCTGACCCCCATCGAATTCGAGACCGTCATGACCACGCCGGCCCTCCAGGCCGCGTGACCGCACCTGTCACCCGAACCTGCATCAGACCCCTCATGAAGTACGGAGATGCAACATACTTGGCGGCCAAAGACGCAATGGCGGAGACCTTGCGGGGCTGGGCCCGGGAGGGTCGAGTGGACACCTACAAGGCGCTGAGCGAGGCGCTGGCGCCGGATCACCGTGTGCACTATCACGGACGGATGATGTCGCTCCTGCTTGCGGACGTCTGCCGCTTGGACAAGAACGGACCGATGCTCTCGGCCATCGTAGTCAACGGACAGAGCAAGAAGCCTTCGGGCCAGTTTTTCGAGCTGGCCGTGACCGAGTTCAATCGCCGCGACCCGCACTGGACATGGCAGCAGGAGAGAGACGCGGTGTTGGCCCGCTACAGCGAGAACTGACATCACACGGAATGACAGCAAGCAGGAGTGACGGACAGGAGCACCAGGTGTGGGGGCTGCCTCAAGTCCCGGCTCCCTCACCCTGGTCGCCATGGTGCGTTCGGTTGTGCCGTCCAGCGGGCCGAGAAGCAGCATGGCTGGTCAGCAACGGGGTGTGCCGTTCAGAAATGCGTTGCTGCAGGTCGTATGGCGTCCGGTGGTGCTCAGGGCCGCCTGGGACGATGCCGCGGGTGATTGTCGCGCTGGTCTATCGGGTGACGAGGAAGCTCTTGTCGGTCCCGGTGTTGGTGCTGCGCCGGCCGGTGGCCAAGGACGCCGAGCTTCTTGTCCTGCGGCACGAGAACGCGGTGCTGCGTAGGCAACTCGTAGGTCCAGTGCGCTACGAGCCGGCGGACCGGCTGTGGTTCGCGGCGCTGTCCTCGCTGATACCCCGGCGCCGCTGGGCGCAGGTGTTCCCAGTGACTCCCAACACCCTGCTGGCGTAACACCGAAGGCTCGTCGCGCGCCGGTGGGACTACAGCAAGCGCAGGAGCAAGCCGGGTCGGCCACCGACCGCGCATGCGATCAAGGAGTTGGTCCTGCGGCTGGCAGAAGAGAATCCGCACTGGGGCTGCCGCAGAATCCAGGCCGAGCTCGCACGGCTCGGGCATCGGGTCGAAGCCTCCACGGTCTGGGAGATCCTTACCGCCGCCGGAGTGGGTCCCGCTCCCCGCAGCGGCGGACCCACGTGGCGAGAGTTCCTGACGGGCGGAGGCCGACGGCATCATCACCTGCGACCTCCTGCACATCGACCTGGTGGATCTCCGCCAGGTCTACGCGATGGTCTTCCTCGAGCCGGCACGCGCCGCTTGCACATCGCTGGCGTGACCGCTCACCCGACCGCGCAATGGACGGTGCAGCAGGCCCGCAACCTCGCCGCCGAATTGGGCCTGCGCTTCGAGTCGCTGCGCTCCCTGATCCGCGACCGGGACAACAAGTACACCGAGTCCTTCGATGCGGCCTTCGCAGCCGAGGGCATCGAGACCCTGAGGACGGCGCCAGGGTCCCCACGGATGAACGCGCACTGCGAAGGGGTTGTCGGGACACTCCGGCGCGGGGCCCTCGACCACCTGCTGCTCTTGAACGAAGCCCACGCGCGACGCGTCCTGGACGTCTATGCCCGCCACCACAACGGCCACCGTCCCCACCAGGCCCGAGGGCAACGGCCTCCTCTTGCCGATGACTCGGCCATGCTGTGTACCGATGAGAGACATACAGCCCGCTCGTACGCACCCGCATCTCTGGCGGTCTGATCAACGAGTACAGGTATGCAGCTTGACCAGCCACAATGAGCTTCTGAACGGCACAGGGGAAATCATCATGGGCGTCGCGGTGGGTGCAGGCATGTCACGTCGACACCCCGACTGAAACCCGGCCCCTTCCAAGCACACCAAGTTCGCCAGCGTCCTCGGTATCGACGGCACTCGCCTCACCGGGATCTGGAAGAGCGGCGACAAGACTTATGTGACCGTCTATGCCTCCGGCGACCTGGTCGCCGTGGTCCCCTCGTCTTCGACACGAAGACCGGCAAAACCAACATGGCCATCGGGACCACCCCGCGAACGCGAATGAATAATCCGCAGGTCACCGCACGGGCTCCACACCAGCCATCAGCGCGGCGTACCCGCATAGCATCCGCATGACGGTGGTGGGCGAGGGATGCTGGCCGCGTTTCTTGCTTTCACCGGGGCGGAAGCAACGGCGCGAGGAAGCGGCTGGGCTCACCGTGCCAGGTGATGGCGAGTGCGTCACGGGCGCGGGTCGCCGCGACGAAGAGGAGCGAGCGCGCCCGGTGCAGTTCTCGCTCGTGACGGCTCGGGTCCGTGTGTTCCCAGGCGTCGACGGAGGCGCGAGGGACGAGTCCTTCGGAGACCCCTGCGATGATCAAACAGCGGTATTCCAGTCCCTTGTGGACGCCCTGGTCGCCGGAGGGGCCGTCCGGCGTGATCTCCGTCGGCGTGATGCCGCGTCGGGTGAGGCGGTCGGCGAGCTGGGTGACCATGTCGTTGGTCGGGACACAGATGGCCGTGGACTCGCGGGGCACGTCGTGCCAAGCCCGCACCTGCTCCACGACGAGGTCCATCTCCTCGTCCCAGCTCCGTGCCCCGCGCAGCGACGGGGTCTGGCCGTGGAGGACCGAGCGGTACCCGGCGAGGGTGTCGGTGTCGCCGTCGAGGTCGTCGTAGTCGGCGTCGTCCAGTACCCGGATCGCGTTGCGAAGGATCTCCCGGGTCGTGCGGTAGCTGAGGGTCAGCCGGGAGGACCGGCCGCGGATGTGGACGCCCAGGCTGCCGAGGGTGACCTGGTTGTCGTAGATCCGCTGGTGCGTGTCGCCGACGAGGAAGATGTCGTCGGGCTCGCACGGCGCCATGGCGCGCAGCATCTTCCAGTGGGCGGCGCTGAGGTCCTGGGCCTCGTCGACCACGATGTGCCGGTACCGGTAGCGCAGCCACGCGCCGGAGCCGGCCTCGACGTGGAGGTTGTCCAGGCCTCCCCGTTCCTCGCGTTCCTCTGACCGTTTGTCGATTCTGGCCTTGCGGGCCATTTCCAGCCGCGCGGCCCGCTCCGCGACCTGGCGGTGGGTCTCCAGCCCCTTGGTCTCGAGTCGCTGGGTGAAGCGTTCGGCGAGCTGCCAGATACCGGCGCGCTCGGAGCGGGTGACGCTGCGCCCCCGTCCGGCGCGCCGGACGGTGAAGTAGTCGCTGCGGGAGGTCACGGCCTGGCCGAGGATGACCTGGTTCCACTCGTCGCTCAGGAACTCGGCGCTCCAGCGGGTCTCCCCCGCTTCCACCAGCAGTTCCCGCCATTCACGGAGTGCTGCCGTGTCGTCGATCCGCCGCTTGGCGTTGCCCGGGTCGGCCTCGCTGACGATGCGGGTGGCGAGCTGGTCGACGTGGGCGATGTCGACGCGGGCCAGCACGTCGGGGCCGCATTGAAGGTGGTGAGCAGGACGGGCTTGTTGCGGCCGGGAGGGAGCTTTCGCACCAGATGGCACACGCGGTGGAGGGCGACGATCGTCTTGCCCGTCCCCGGTCCGCCGCCGACCCGGGCTGGGCCGGAGTAGTGCCGGTGGACCAGCTTCTCCTGGGTGGGGTGGAGGAAGATCTTCCATCGCCCGAAGTCGCCCTCTTCCAGGATGCTCTGGAGGGATTCGTCGTCGGTGATCACCACAGTCTGGGAGCGGTCGACGGCCGCCTGCCAGTCGTCGGTGTCGAGGTTCTTCTCCGGCTCGGTCACGGCGACGGGAGCGGTGACCTGTTCCATGACCGCTTCGTACGGAACGCCGTCGCGCAGCCGGAGGAGCACCTCCCCGGTGTGACGGGGTGCGTACTCGGCGAGGCCGAGCAGTTCGTCGTCCGTGCTGAGTTTCCGGACGATCGGGATGAGCGGTTCGGCGACGCCGAGGTCCGCGAGCTGCTCATCGGTGTACGCGGCGAAGAGGGGCGCCTCCGGCGGGACAGGTTCGGGAGCCGGCGCGGGGGTGGGTGCCGGAGCCGGCGCGGGGTGCCTCTATGTCTTTCGTCAAGCGAGCTGTGGGGGTCGGGGCTCGTAGAAGGTTCCGTCGCGGAGCATGGCGAACAGGACGCTGATGCGGT
>NZ_JBEYZY010000087.1:0-3307 GCF_040646295.1 Streptomyces sp. NPDC046197
TGAGGATTATAATTGTTATAAAATTGTTCGATGTATTCAAAGCAAGAGAGTTGAACTTCTTGAATGGAGTGATAAGTTCATAATTACATTAACGCAAAAAAATATGTTCAAACTTTGACCGAAGATGAAGTTAAAAATTTGTGTTTTGAAGTCAAAGATTTATACGAAGATGTCTTAAAAGAATTTGAAATTAAGCTCTAATTTTTTTCAAAAAGGGGGATTGGGGGACACCACCAAAAATAAAAAGATTCGTCTGAAACGAACAAAAATAAAATTGGAAATTTTAGATTTTGTGAGTGAAAGATGAATACTTTTTACTGTAAGTGTAGCCACACTTGCTAAGTTCACTAACTAAAGACACTAACCCCCTATTTTGAGCTTTTAGAGTTGACAGTAGTTTGAAAGGTTGACAAGATGAAAAAAACCAAAAATCGTGAGAGAAATATTTTAAAAAGGTTCTTCGTAAATGAAAAAGAGAACGAAAGAATTAAATTGATGATGAGAAAAACTGGTATCACTAATTTTTCTATTTTTGCTAGACGAGCCTGTTGCAATAAAGAGATTTTTTCTATTGATTTTTCAGAATATAAAAATATTATTTCTGAAATTTCTGCGACAAAATCTGAACTAAAACGTATCGGAAATAATATCAATCAAATTGCTAAACATTTAAACGAAAATAAAAATAATCAGACAAAAGAATTGATGTCTGATTATCAAAAGCAATTAGAAAATTTGGAAGATAAAATTCAAAAAGTGGTTCATTTTATTTCGGAGGGGGAGTAAAAATGACAGTGATTTATATGCCAAAACAATCGAACGGAACGGTTCATTCTTCAACAGTTGTGAGCTGTTTTTTGAATGCTGATGAATAGTGAGATTAGAGCAGGTCATAAATAAGGGTCATATTTAAAAGCTAAAATTGTACGTTTTAGTCAATTACATACAAGGGTTCTGTTGCAAAGTTTTAAATAAAGAATAAAATCCCTTACGGTATCTATGATTTAGGCTGTTATTCCCATTAATACCTTGATTTCAGTAGACACCGAAAAGCCGAAGAGAGTGCCTTCTTTTCGGGTTTTCTTATATAATCCTCGAATGGCTTCCATGCCCTTAATCGTGGGTGAGGCAGTGCGTAAACTTCGATAGAATTTATTGCGTCTCTTTACTGGACGATGGTCTTGTTCAATCAAATTATTCAGGTATTTAATGGTACGATGTTCTGTCCCTTGATAAAAGCCGTATTCTTTTAGTTTCTTAAAGGCACTTGTAATAGAGGGGGCTTTATCTGTGACTACAACCTTCGGTTCATCAAACTGCTTCACTAACCGCTTAAGAAAAGCATAGGCTGCTTGTGTGTCCCGTTTTTTACGTAACCAAATATCCAAGGTTAAACCATCTGCATCGATGGCTCGATACAAATAATGCCATTTTCCTTTAATTTTGATGTACGTTTCATCCATTTTCCATGAATAAAAGGATTTTTTATTTTTCTTTTTCCAAATTTGATAGAGTAGTTTGCCATATTCTTGTACCCAACGATAAATCGTCGTATGAGAAACGTTAATGCCACGATCATATAAGATTTCTTGAACTTCACGATAGCTAAGGTTATAACGAAGATAGTAGCCCACGGCTACAATAATCACATCCTGCTGAAATTGCTTTTCTTTAAAATGATTCATCGTCATTCCTCCTGCTATCTTTTTCTATTATTCTACCTTATTTGATAGTAGATTTAAAACTTTGCAACAGAACCCTATATTCGTTACAATGGTTATGGGAAGTTTTTCAAAAGGTTAAGAAAAGCTTACGGGGGTTTTTGAAATCAAAAAGTAGTAGGGGACGATAAAATGAAACATACACACAAAATCATATTGGCTGTCACTTCTGTATGCACTGTTATTATTCTAGGTGTAAGTATCTTTTTTGTTACACAAGCAGTAACAAACAATAAATTAGAAAACACTAGTCAAACAACTCAACACTCAAGCAGCAGCTCAAAACCTGTTGAAGATAAACAAACGACGAAACAGCTTGATCAAGCAAAACAGCTTGCTGCAAGTTATCATTATGATGAAGCCATCGCCTTACTTGAAAAAGACGACGCCAAAGAAGCGCAACAATTGTTAGCAACTTTGAAAAAAGAAAAAGAATCCTTGGTAAAATGGGAAGACCCGACCAAAATCTCACACGTCTTCTTTCATAGTCTGATTGTTGATCCAGCTAAGGCTTTTCATACCCAGCAAGCACAAGGGTATAAAGATTATATGGTCACTATTTCCGAATTCAATAAAACCATTGATCAGTTATATAAAAATAACTATGTTCTTGTTAATCTAAATGGATTAGTCAAAAAAGGAACAGATGGAAAACTGACCTTTACAGGTGTTTCTCTTCCAGAAGGAAAGAAACCGTTAATTCTTTCGCAAGACGATGTCAGCTATTATGAATACATGGACAATTCAGGATTTCCAAGTAAGTTGATTGTCGATAAACAGAACCAAATCAAGAATATTTATATCGACAATAAGAAGGAAACTGTTGGTGACTATGATATGGTTCCATTGATCGATTCATTCATTAAAAAACATCCCGATTTTTCTTATCAAGGCGCCAAAGGAACATTAGCTTTAACAGGCTATAATGGTGTATTAGGTTACCGTACATCAAAATCAGAATATGGTGATAACGAAAAAACAAACAAAGAAATCGAAGCAGCCAAAAAAGTTGCTGATCAATTAAAGAAAGATGGTTGGAGTTTTGCTTCTCATACTTGGGGACACTTGAATATGACACAAGCTTCTTTAGCCGATATCCAACAAGATAATGAACGTTGGCAAAATGAAGTTGCACCTATTTTAGGCAAAACAAATATTTTGATCTACCCATTTGGCGCTGACATCAGCGATTGGCAACCTTATTCTGAAGCAAATCAAAAATTTGCTTACTTGAAACAACAAGGATTTGATATCTTCTGCAATGTCGATGCCTCAACTCCTGCATGGGGACAACTAGGAACTGACTACTACCGTAACGCCAGAATCAATATTGACGGTATCCGTTTCGAAGCTGACCTAAAAGGAGAAAATCCAATACTTGATCAATTTATCAACGTCAAAGAAGTGTATGACCAAAAAGATCGAGGATAGAGGTTGTGAAAGAAGCGTCCAGCTCCGCCGACAATAAGTAGGAATTAACTATCTAGGAACGCATACCATGCGTAAAACAGGCGCTTATAAGGTCTATACCCAGTCAAACTATAATATTGGTTTAGTGATGCATTTATTAAACCATTCAAGTGAAG
>NZ_JBEYZY010000088.1:0-3026 GCF_040646295.1 Streptomyces sp. NPDC046197
CACAGAAGGTCATACACGGCCTACCGAATGAAAGCCCCCAAACAAGGACAGGAACGAGAGCCGCATACAGGGCCTGACCTGTATAAACGCCCTCTGAGAGCCTATCAACGCCAGGGGGCCGGACCGGGGTTGATCCTGGTCAGGGAAGATGCGTCATGATGCGAAGGCGCCCAGCTGCCGGTGCAGCGGCCCGCTAGGCCGGGGCGTCCCGGCCACGACCTGAAAGGGCACAACCACCATGCCGGACGGCACCACCTTCGACCGAGCGGCCTCGCTGGCCGCCGACCCCTACAGGACTGCGGCCCGGCTGCGGCGCGACGCTCCCGTAAGTCCGGTCACCGGGCCGGACGGGTTACGTTTCTGGCTCGTCACCCGCTACGCCGACGTCAAAGCAGCCCTGGGCGACCCCCGGTTGTCCCTGGACCGCCGCAATGCGCTGCCCGGCCAGTACCGGGGCATGTCGCTGCCTCCGGCACTGGACGCGAACCTGCTCAACATGGACCCACCCGATCACACCCGTGTACGCCGCCTGATCGGTCCGGCGTTCAGCGGCCGCCGTGTAGAGCAGCTGCGAGCACCGATCCAGCGGATCGCCGACGAACTCATCGACCACATAGCCCCGCTGGGCCGCGCGGACCTCGTGGGCTCCTACGCCGCTCCGCTGCCGATCGCGGTCATCTGCGATCTGCTCGGCGTTCCCGCGGTGTGCCGCCCCGATTTCCGCGCCTGGACCGACGCCCTGACCGCCCCCGACCCCACCCAGCCCGAACGGGCCAAGGACGCGGTCGCAGGCCTGTGGCGGTTCTTCACGGAGCTCATCGCCGACAAGCGCCGTCAAGGCGGCGACGACCTGCTCACCGACCTGATCGCCGCGCGTGACCGCGAGGACCGGCTGACCGAGGACGAGCTGACCTCACTGGCATTCCTGATCCTCTTCGCCGGGTACGAGAACACCGTCCATCTGATCGGCAACGCCGTCCTGGCTCTGCTGGACCACCCCGAGCAAGTCGCGCTGCTGCGTGACGATCCGGGGCTGATACATGACATGGTGGAGGAACTGCTGCGATACGACGGGCCGGCGCCGCTGGCGATTCGCCGCTTTCCCACCGAGGACGTTGAGATCGGCGGTGTGCTCATCCCTGCGGGGGAGACCGTGCTGCTGTCCCTGGCCTCCGCCAACCGGGACCCCGCCCACTTCGCCGACCCCGAGACCCTGAACGTGTACGGGGCCTCGGGAGGGCATCTCGCGCTCGGCCACGGCATCCACTACTGCCTGGGCGCGCCCCTGGCTCGTCTGGAGACTGCCATCGCCCTGGAAACAGTGTTCCGGCGCTTGCCCGGCCTCGCGCTGGAGGGTCCGCGGGACGAGGTGCGCTGGCGCCAGTCCATGCGATCGCGCGGCCTGCTCTCGCTCAATGTGGTGTTCGGCACCGGAAACACCGATGGCCGTGATGCATCAGCCGGGACACCTCTTGGCGAAGGCGAGAACCGTGTCAGCCGCTGAGAGTCAAATCGCCGATCGGCTCAACCACCTGTTCGAGCATATACATCCGCCAGGCAAGCCCTACACGAACGCCCACGTGGCCGGGCAGGTCGGCGTCTCCGAGCAGTACATCTCCATGCTGCGGCGGGGCAGGCGCAGCAAGCCGGACCTGGATCTTTTGAAGAGGATCGCGCGGTTCTTCGGTGTCCCTGAAGGCTTCCTGGCCGGAACGATGAGTGGGGAGGACGCGGCCAAGACCGAGGAGGAGATCAAGGTCCTGGCCGCCATGCGCGATGCCCGGGTGCGGGCGATCGCACTGCGTGCCGTCGGCCTGCCCCCTGCGGTGCAGGACAGCGTCTCCGAGATCATCACCCGCTTCCGGCAGCAGATGGGCCTTCCCCCGGACCCTGGCGATCCCACCGGGGAACGACGTGAGTCCCCATGAGCCGGCACCGGGCGAGGGCACAGGCCCGGAAGAAGCTCTGCGCTTCTGGGACATCCCTGACAAGGACGGTTCAAACATGAGCCGGGGCATCAGGAAGGCCCGGCAGCGTTGCCAGGCGGTGATAGCCGAGCTCCGTCTGCCGCCGGAGGCTGGGCTGGAGAAGACCTGCGAGCACGTCACCCGCCAGATCGGCCTGCCGATCCATACCCTCACCATGCCCCTGGGCGGAGTGACCTCGGGGATGACCATCCTCGCGGACGACGAATTCTGGATCTGCGCCGACCAGGACACCTCCCCCTGGCATCAGGCCCACGTCATACGACATGAACTCGGACACCTTCTGATGGGCCATGAAGAAAGGGCCGCTGTCACCGAAGACGCCCTCTCGTTGTGGGCGCCCTCCCTGGATGCCCGCGTCGCCATGCGCCACATGGGCATCGGCACCCTGTACCGGCGCCACCACGCCTACGACAAGCCCGCCGAGCTGGAGGCCGAAATCATGGCCGGCCTGCTGGAAGAGAGGATGAGTCCACACCTCTCCAAGCCCGCCCCGCTGCAGGGAAAGGCCCTGCACATCGCCGCACTGCTCAGCCCGGTGCTGCAACACACCCCCCGAGGGGCAGGCCACGGTGCGTGACGCCCTGTACCTGTCCATCGCCGCGTCCGCCTGGACAGCCGCCGCCTACAAGGCGCGGGCCTGGCTCCGCGACCGTGAGAACACGTCCCTGGCCCTCATCTCCGGAATGATCGCCGCGATCGGCCTGCTGATGTCTTTATCCAGCCCTCGCCTCTACACCGCCTTCGACCAGGCAATGGGCGTCGCGAACCTGGCTATGGCCATCATCTACTCCAGCGCGGTCCTCTTCGTCATCGGCGCCCGCACCCTCCTGCTGGACTGGATGAACAGCACCCGGCAAGCGGACACCACACAGGCCCGGAACCGAACCCTCATGACCATCGCCGCCATCGCGGCCGCCTGGACGGGAGCCCTCGTGGGTTTCGCCTTAGACGTCATCTCATTTGGTGAGTCTGCGATAGCAGATGAGGGTGCAGGCGATGCTGGTGAAGGCAAGGAAGTGCTCGGCTTTGCGCTCGTAG
>NZ_JBEYZY010000089.1:0-2611 GCF_040646295.1 Streptomyces sp. NPDC046197
TGGCCCGCGGATCCCGAGCGGGCGCGGCGAGCGGCGGTGTCGTCGTTCGGGATCAGCGGTACCAACGCCCACGTCATCCTCGAAGAAGCACCCGCCAGTGCCGACCCGGTCCGGCCTGCCCCGTCCCCGGGCAGCGAACCGGTGGTGTGGAACGTGTCGGCGCCCTCCGAGACGGGACTGCGCAAGCAGGCCGAGAAACTGGCGGCTTTCCTCCAGGAAGCGCCCGACCTGGAGGTGTACGGGGTCGGGCATGCTCTGGCGACGGGGCGGGCGGTGTTCGGTCACCGTGCGGCGGTGGTGGGCCGTACCCGGGGAGAGCTGCTGGCCGGGCTGGAGTCCGTGGCGGCCGGGCAGCCGATCGCCGATGCATTGGTGGGAAGTGCCGGCGCCCGGAAGACGGCGTTGGTGTTCGCGGGGCAGGGCAGCCAGCGTGTCGGTATGGGGCGTGAGCTGCATGAGCTGAGCCCGGTGTTCGCGGCGGCGTTCGACGAGGTGTGCGCGGCGTTCGACGGGCTTCTGGACGCCGACCGTCCGTTGCGGGAGCTGATCCTGGGTGCGGAGACGGACGAGGAGACCCTGGCGCAGACCCGGTACGCGCAGCCGGCCATCTTCGCGGTGGAGGTCGCGCTGTTCCGGCTGCTGGAGTCCGTGGGCGTGCGCCCGGACTTCGTGGCCGGTCATTCGATCGGTGAGCTGGTGGCCGCGTACGTGGCCGGGGTGTGGTCGCTGCCGGACGCGGCCCGGCTGGTGGCGGCCCGGGGGCGGCTGATGCAGGCCGCGCCCGCTGGCGGGGCGATGGTTTCCCTGCGCGTAACGGAGGCCGAGGTCCGCGCGAGCCTGGAGGCGCTGGGCGTGGTGGACACGGTGTCCGTCGCGGCTGTCAACGGTCCCCGTCAGACGGTGGTCTCCGGCGACACGGACGACGTCGAACGCGTCGCGGAGCACTGGCGGGCCCAGGGACACCGCACCAAGAAGCTGCTGGTCAGCCATGCCTTCCACTCCGCCCACATGGACGGAGCGCTCGAGGAGTTCCGGCAGGTCGCAGCGACCGTCCGGTGCGAGCGGCCACGCATCCCCGTCGTCTCCGCCGACACCGGCCGGATCGCCATGTACGAAGAACTGGCCGATCCCGGCCACAGGGCCGGACACATCCGCCGCACGGTCCGCTTCGCCGACGCCGTCCACTGTCTGCGGAACGAAGGGGTCGGTACGTTCCTGGAGGTCGCAGGGCATCAGGCGGTGGCCCAGCAGATCGAGGAGACCCTCGAAAGCCTGCCCGCCGCCCCCGAGGACGTGACCGTCGCAAGCGTCACACCGGACCCGTACGGACTGGTGGGCGCACTCGCCCGCTCCCACGTGACAGGCACGGACGTCGACTGGCCGGCGTGGTTCACCCGGACCCCCGCCACCCCCGTCGACCTGCCCACCTACCCCTTCGACCACCGCCCCTACTGGCTGGCGCCGCACGCCCCCGTGGGCGATGCCCGTCGATTCGGCCTGGCGGACACCGCCGACCACCCGCTGCTGGGAGCATTGGTCACGCCGGCCGAGGGAGAAGGTCTGCTGCTCAGCGGTCTGCTCTCGCTGCGCACTCACCCATGGCTGGCGGATCACGTCATCGCGGGCACGACTCTTCTGCCCGGCACAGCCTTCCTCGAATTCGCCCTCCAGGCCGCACGAGCCGCCGACTGCGAGGAGGTCGTCGAACTCACCCTGGAACGGCCGCTCGTCCTGCCCCCGCAGGGAGCGGTCCAGATCCATGTGGTGGTTCAGGGAGCCGACGAGCAGGGCCATCGAGCCCTGGCCATCCACGCCCGCCCGGCCGAACGGGACGGTGAGCACGACCACCCGTGGACGTGTCACGCGACGGGCGTGATCGCCCCGGCCGCCCCCCGGCCACCACACGCCTTCGAGTGGCTGCCGGCGGGCACCGTACCGCTGGACCTGGCCGACGCCTACTCCCGTCTGGCCGACGACGGCTACACCTACGGCCCCGCTTTCCAGGGGCTGCGGACCGTCTGGTCCTCGGGCGCCGACTTCTACGCCGAGGTCGAGATCGCCGAGGCACAGCGCGCCGACGCCGCCCGCTGCGGCCTGCACCCGGCGCTTCTCGACGCCGTGCTGCACGTCCTGGCCCTGGACGGTCTCGCCGACGGCGGCTCTGCCCAGGTGCCCTTCTCCTTCACCGGCGTACGGCTCCGGGCGCACGGCGCGACGGTGCTGCGGGCCCGGCTGCGGCGCACGGACGGCGGAGCAGCGATCACGCTCACCGACCCGGAGGGAGAGGTCGTCGCTGACGTCTCCTCGCTGGCGATGCGAGCGATCGACGCGCGGGGCGTCGTCCCCCTGACGAGGCGACCTCTGCACACGGTGCGCTGGGTCCCCCTGGAGACGGAAGCCGCCGCCGACGGGGCCTCTCTCGACGCGGTGGTGGTGCGGGTGTCCGCTGGTGATGCCGTGGAGGAGGCCGTGACCACGGTGTTGGCTCAGTTGCAGGACCGGCTGGCCGGCGATGAGCGTGTGGTGGTGGTGACGGCTTCCGGTGACGCGGCGGGGGCCGCGGTGGGTGGACTGGTGCGGTCGGTTCAGGCGGAGTACCCGGGGCGGTTCT
>NZ_JBEYZY010000090.1:0-2596 GCF_040646295.1 Streptomyces sp. NPDC046197
TGGCCCGCGGATCCCGAGCGGGCGCGGCGAGCGGCGGTGTCGTCGTTCGGGATCAGCGGTACCAACGCCCACGTCATCCTCGAAGAAGCACCCGCGGAGCGCACCGCCCAGGAAGCGGAGCCGCAGGACTCCCCGGGGACGGTCCCCGTCGTGCTGTCCGCACGCGGGCCTCGGGCACTGGTGCAGCTGGCGGGGCGCGTCCAGGCGTACATGGCCGCATCGCCGGACACCGACCTGTACTCCCTCGCACACGCTCTCGCCACCACGCGCGCGCCGCACGACGACCGGGCCGTCGTCCTCGCCGACGACCGCGAAGCGCTCCTCGCCTCCCTCCGGGCGCTGCGAGATGGCGACCCCGACCCGGCGACCGTCGTCACGGGGACGGCTGCCGGGTCTCACGGCACAGTTTTCGTGTTTCCCGGGCAGGGCTCTCAGTGGGTCGACATGGCGCTGCACCTGCTGGAGAGTTCGGACGTCTTCCGGGAGCGTATGCACGAATGCGCGGCTGCCCTGGCCGAGTTCACCGACTGGTCGTTGCTGGACGTGTTGAAGGGCGAGCCCGGCGCGCCCGGCTTCGACCGGGTCGACGTCGTTCAGCCGGTCCTGTTCGCTGTCATGGTCTCGCTCGCCGCGCTCTGGGAGTCGTACGGTGTCCGGCCCGACGCGGTGGCGGGACACTCGCAGGGAGAGATCGCCGCGGCCTGCGTCGCGGGCGCCCTCACCCTGTCGGACGCGGCCCGGGTGGTCGCGTTGCGCAGCCAGGCGCTGGCCGAGCTGGCGGGTACGGGCGGCATGGTGTCGGTCGCCCAGCCGGTCGACCGTGTCGAGGAACGCATACGACGCTGGGAGGGCCGGCTCACGGTTGCCGCGGTGAACAGCCCGGCCTCCGTCGTGGTGTCCGGGGACCCGCAGGCGCTCGACGAGCTCCAGGCGGACTGCGCCGAGTTGGGCGTCCGTACCCGCCGGGTCCCGGTGGACTACGCGTCGCACTCGCCCCACGTCGAGGCCATACGCGACCGGCTCGCCACCCTGCTGGCACCCGTCCGCCCGCGACCGGCGTCCGTGCCGTTCTACTCCGCCGTCACCGCCGAGGAACGGGACACCACAGACCTCGACGGTGGCTACTGGTACGAGAACCTGCGTCGGCCCGTCCGCTTCGACCAGGTCACCCGTGCTCTGCTCGACTCCGGGCACCGCGCGTTCATCGAGGTCAGCGCCCATCCCGTGCTCACGGTGGCGCTCGACGAGAGCTTCGCCGACAGTGGCGTCGAGGAGGCCTTCACCTTCGGCACGCTGCGTCGGGACCAGGGCGGCCCGGACCGCTTCCTTGCCGCGCTGGCGGAGGGGTACGTGCGCGGGCTCGACGTCTCCTGGCCGACCCTGTTCGCGGCGCGCCCGCGGCAGGAGGTGCAGCTGCCCGCCTACCCCTTCCAGCACGAGTCGTACTGGCTCGAACCGGTCGCCACGGACGCCGATCTCACGGCCACCGGCCTCACTTCCGTGGACCACCCCCTCCTGGGCGCCCTGGTCGTCCGTGCTGAAGAGGACGGGCTGCTGCTGAGCGGACTGCTGTCGCTGCGCACGCATCCCTGGCTGGCCGACCACGCCCTTGCAGGCACGCCGGTCCTCCCCGGCACCGCCTTCCTCGAACTCGGCCTCCAGGCCGCACGAGTCGCCGGGTGCACTCAGGTCGACGACCTGACCATCCTCGCTCCCCTGCGGATCTCCGAGAACGGCGGACATCACGTTCAGGTGGAAGCGGGCGCGTACGACTCCGACGGGCGAAGGCCGCTGACCATCCACTCCCGGCCTGCCGCTGACACGGACGCGACCTGGACCAAGCACGCGGTGGGCTATCTGACGTCGGACCTCCCGGAGGCCGGGGACCCCATCACGGCATGGCCGCCGCGCGGCGCCCGTACCGTGGAGTACGCGGACCCCTACGAGACGCTGGCCGCAGGCGGCTACGACTACGGTTCGGCGTTCCAGGGACTGCGCGCACTGTGGCAGCGGGACGACGAGGTGTACGCCGAGGTCGAACTGGACGAGACCGAGGCGGCCGAAGCCGACCGCTTCCTCGTGCATCCGGCCCTGCTGGACGCGGCCCTGCACCCGGTGGCGCTCGGCGCGCTGGGCGAACAGGCCGAGGGCACGGTGCCCTTCGCGTTCGGCGCGGTGACCGTGCACGCCGGGGGAGCGGATCGTCTTCGGGTACGGCTCCGTCGTGAGACGCCTGACCGCGTCGCGCTCACGGCGGTGGACCCCCAGGGCAAACCGGTCGTGTCGGTGCGATCCGTCGCCCTGCGCCCGTTCGACTCGCGGTCGGTGACCACGCCGGACGACCTGCTCCACCGCGTGGAGTGGGAGCCGATGCCGTGGGCCGACTCCCACGAGGTCGGTGAAGGCCCGGCCCCGGTGGTGGTGGTGCCCGCCGGTGGCGTTGCACGGCTGACCTTGGCCTCTGTTCTGGATCGGCTGCGGGACTGCCTGGCTGGTGACGGGCGTGTGGTGGTGGTGACGGCTTCCGGTGACGCGGCGGGGGCCGCGGTGGGTGGACTGGTGCGGTCGGTTCAGGCGGAGTACCCGGGGCGGTTCT
>NZ_JBEYZY010000091.1:0-806 GCF_040646295.1 Streptomyces sp. NPDC046197
CTGAACTGCTGGACCGGCATCTGCACCACCTGCCACCGACCCCTGCCCAGCAGAGCCACACCAAGATCAAGACAGACCTAACGGAGTCCTACTAGTCGGGCACCTCATGAAGCTGCTGGCTCAACTTCTCAGCCGTTGCCTCCAGTTCGGCCCTGTGGGCCGTAATCAGCTCACGAAGGCCCGGTTCCGCATCCCTGGCCACCTGATGCACCTCCCGCCCGGATCGTACGGACAGGCTCCTCGCCCACGCCGGGAAACGCGCCGACCGCGATCACCGAAACGGCAGACGATCTTGAGTTCCGGCTACCGCCCCGCCCAGCACGGGCACACGACCAGCGACTCACACCAGCCTCGTGACCAGGGACTTCAAGATGGTGGAGCTTCATTGTCACCGTGATCGTCAAAGCTGGTTGATGGCCTGCCCACCGGTGGCTTCTTTGCAGATTAGCTTCAGCTTCGCTTGGTCCTTTCGGTCATCGTCAGCCAATGACCGAGGCTGGTGCTGTCCAAGTACAAGACGATTGCGCTATTCGCCGCCTGGAAGCCACTCAGCGCCGGGCCGATGGCAGCCTGCTCTGCACCTGCATTGGCTGACCGGTTCTCCTGCGACCACTGCGCGCCGGGGATCACGTACAGCTCCTGAACGTCCCCTACGCTGTCGATGTAGGCAACCTGCTTTGAATTCCCGGCCGCCCACTCGTAGCCACTCAGCGCAGAGCCAACGGCCGGTGATGCCTCGGCCCTTCCCGTCAGGTTCGCGTGTGTCCATTTGCCGCCGACGGTCACGTACAGCTCGTGAACATGAC
>NZ_JBEYZY010000091.1:903-2582 GCF_040646295.1 Streptomyces sp. NPDC046197
GACCGGCGCTGTCGAGGTAGACGACCTGCTTTGAATTCCCGGCCGCCCACTCATAGCCAGACAGCGCAGTGCCACTGGCCGGTGGTGCGGGTGAGACCATCCACCGCGTCTGGTCCATCAGGTCCGCGTGTTTCCATTTGCCGCCGACGGTCACGTACAGCTCGTGAACATGACCGGCGCTGTCGAGGTAGACGACCTGCTTTGAATTCCCGGCCGCCCACTCATAGCCAGACAGCGCAGTGCCACTGGCCGGTGGTGCGGGTGAGTCCGTCATGCGCGTCTGGTCCGTCAGGTCCGCGCGCTCCAGAATCCCGCTTCCGATGCTGCCGATCACGTACGACTCCCAAACATCGCCAGCGTCGTCGAGATGGACGGCCTGCGCTGAATTCCCGGCCGCCCACCCATAGCCAGATAGCGCACCGGCACGCCAATTGATTCCTGCTATCGGATGCTGAATCGTCGCTTTGGTCATGGATTCAACTCCTTACCGATCGGCGTGATTTGGTTTCCGCCCCCCCCAAAAAAAATGAGATCGATAGATCCCACGGCGATGTCTTGATTTCTCGTTTGCGCCGCCTTGAGCGATGCTCCGATGACTCCGCATGGGCCAACAAGGCGGTCTGTCGACAGCGGCGAGCACTATTACTCCCATGCCCGGTATGGGTGGGATCAAAACGACTCGTCGGGTCTCTGATGTCTTGTGATTCAGTCTCTGGAACCTGGGGCGTCTGTGATTGTTGAGTCCGGCGTGGATCTCTCGTCTGCGTCACCGGACGGGCGCCTCGCGTAACGCCGGGAAACCCGCGGATCCGCGACCACCGACACGGCAGACAGTCTTGCGCTTCGACAACCGCCCCGCCCAGCGCGGGCACACGACCAGCGACTCACACCAGCCTCGTGACCAGGGACTTCAAGATGGTGGATCTTCCTTGTCGCCGTGATCGTCAAAGACGAGGGAGTCTTCGCCCAGCTCAACTACGACCTCACGGGCCTGGCCCGTGTGAAGGAAGGCCGCAAGCCCGAGCCGACCGCCTCCGTCATCGACACCCAGAGCGTCAAGACCTCCACCAACGTGCCTCTGGCCAGCCAGGGAACGGATGCCGCGAAGAAGATCGTCGGCCGGAAACGGGGCATCCTGACCGACACGATCGGCCTCATCCTCGCCGTGACCGTCGCCGGCGCCGGCCTCTCCGAGAACGCAATGGGGATACGCCTCCTCGACCAAGCGAAAAAAACCTACCCGACCATCGCGAAAAGCTGGGTCGACACCGGCTTCAAGAACGCCGTAGTCGAGCACGGTGCCACCCTCGGAATCGACGTCGAGGTCGTCAACCGCAACTCCGAGAAGCGCGGCTTAAAGGCGCTGGGTGGTAGAGCGCAGCATCGGATGGATCATGCTTCACCGGCGCCTCGCCCGAGACTACGAGACCCTCACCGCCAGCTCCGAAGCCGTGATCCACATCGCCTCGATCGACAACCTCACCAAACGCATAACGGACGAGACCACCCCTACCTGGCGAGGAACTTACTAGGAGATAGGGGGCAATCTTCCTAGATTAAACGCCCTCTTAGAGGGCGTTTATACAGGTCAGGCCCTGTATGCGGCTCTCGTTCCTGTCCTTGTTTGGGGGCTTTCATTCGGTAGGCCGTGTATGACCTTCTGTGTGACGAGGGATCAG
>NZ_JBEYZY010000092.1:0-2426 GCF_040646295.1 Streptomyces sp. NPDC046197
CTTCTTCATTAAGCACTGTACCTTCTTGTGGTTGACGTGATAGCCACGTTGCTTAAGTAATTCACTCATTGGACGATAACCTGCATTGGCATGTTCTTGACGTATTTTAAGCATTTCTTTTTCGATAAGCTCATCTTTGTTTACCCGTTCAAAACAGTTAACCCAATAATAATAAGTGGCTTTAGGGAATCCTGTAACTTTCAAGATTTCTTTGAGTTTGAAGGTTTTACGGAGACTGTAGATGAGTCTTGATTTTTGTTCATTAGAGCATTTTTCTCCAATCTCCGAAGTCCTTTTAAATAAGCTACCTCAATTTGCGCATAACGTAATTCTTGTTCAAGTTCTTTAATTCGTTGAGAATCATTTGGGTTCTGAGTCATAGACGATGCAATGCTTTCTAGTTTTTTACGCCGTCCTCTCTTTTTGCTTATTGGGACTTCTCCATAAATTTTGAAATGATTAACCCAGCTTGCAAGTAAGGTAAAATTAGTAATTTCGAATTTTCTTGCCACAGCTTCATACGTTAAATCAGTTGTTAAATAACATTGTACCGCATTTTCTTTCAACTCCATAGAATAATTTTTATTGACTTTGGAGTGAGCTGTAGGAAGTCCCTCTGCTCGATAATTGCGAATCCAGCGTCTAACCTGACTAGATGAACCTACGTTGTGCAGTTTAGCAAGATAGGTAGAGCCTCCCTTGCCAGATAAATAATCTTGAATAACGCGTTGTTTTAATTCTATGGAATATTTGACCATAAGAAAAGACCTCCGAATGGAAAGGTTATAATAAACTAGACACAAAGTTAAGAGAAATCGTGGAAAGGTTTATTATGGCAAGAAGAAAATTCGATAAACAATTTAAAAATTCTGCAGTAAAACTCATTCTTGAAGAGGGTTACTCTGTTAAAGAAGTCAGCCAAGAGCTTGAGGTTCATGCCAATAGTCTTTATCGCTGGGTTCAAGAAGTTGAAGAATATGGAGAAAGTGCTTTTCCAGGCAATGGGACAGCCCTAGCTGATGCCCAACATAAGATTAAATTGTTAGAGAAAGAAAATCGTTATCTTCAGGAGGAACTTGAACTTCTAAAAAAGTTCCGGGTCTTCTTGAAGCGAAGCAAGTAAAACGTTTTGAATTTCTCTTGAAACATCATGGGAAGATAAAAATTAAACATGCAGTAAAAGTTCTTAAGGTTTCTCGCTCAGGTTTCTATGAATACATGCATCGTCGTCCTTCAAAACAACAAGTGGAGAGAGAAATTCTCTCAGAGAAGATAAAAGCTGTCTTTCATGAGCATAAGGGACGCTATGGTGCGGTTAGAATTACCAAGGTACTTCATAATACTGGTATTATGACCAACACGAAACGTGTTGGGAAACTGATGCACTTGATGGGACTTTATGCCAAGGGAAGCCGTTATAAATATAAACATTACAACAGAAAAGGAGCTTCGCTTTCAAGACCCAATTTAATTAATCAGATCTTTAAAGCAACAGCTCCTAATAAAGTATGGCTGGGAGACATGACCTATATCCCTACCAAAGAAGGCACCTTATACTTAGCCGTGAATATCGACGTTTTTTCACGTAAGATTGTAGGCTGGTCAATGTCTTCACGGATGCAAGATAAACTGGTGAGGGATTGCTTCTTACAAGCTTGTGGGAAAGAACATCCTCAGCCTGGCTTGATTGTCCATACTGATCAAGGGAGTCAATATACAAGCTCTCGTTATCAATCTACTCTTCGTCAAGTCGGTGCTCAATCTAGCATGAGTCGTAAAGGAAATCCATATGACAATGCAATGATGGAGTCTTTTTATAAGACGCTAAAGAGGGAGCTTATTAATGATGCTCATTTTGAGACAAGAGCTGAGGCTACTCAAGAAATATTTAAATACATTGAGACCTATTACAATACAAAAAGGATGCATTCAGGTCTTGATTACAAGTCTTCAAAAGACTTTGAAAAATATAATTATTAAATTCTCTTAACTCCGTGTCTAGTTTTTCGTTGACTTTCCATTAAGCGAATGTTAATATAATTATGATAAACTATGCTTATTCCAGAAAAACTTTTCATAAATACTCCTGAAAAACATCAACTATTGATGTTTTTCTTATTGACAAATAATATTGAAGTGGTAGAATGGGTACATTATAATAATAACCCCTAAAAATCATTGAATGGTTTTTAATCTACTTAGTAAAAAATCTCTTTCTAACTGAAGGAGTTTTTTTATTAAAAGTGAGCAAAAATTTACGAAAGTTTTTAAAATGAAAATTTTATGTTTTTCACTTCAGAAATGGTATCTTTCCGAAAAACAAAAATTTTTCCGAAACTTATTATCCGAGATCGACCGGTTCGCGGCTTCGCTGGAGCGGACGCCCGGGCTGGTACGACGACTCTTCCTGGAGAGCGAGTTGCTGC
>NZ_JBEYZY010000093.1:0-2345 GCF_040646295.1 Streptomyces sp. NPDC046197
GCGCCCGCTACATGCGGTTGATGCCCCGTCTCGGCAAGAAGAAGGCCCTCGTCGCGCTTGAACACACCCCGCTGACCGCCGCCTGGCACATCCTCACCAACGACGCCCCCTTCCACGACCTTGGCGGCGACTACTACACCAAGCACGACCCCGAACGCGTCCTGCGCCGGATCACCCGGCAGGCAAACGCCCTCGGCCTGTCCGTCCGCTTCGAACCCATCGAAGCGGCGTGACCGCCACCAGCCAGCGGTCAGTCAGACGTCATTTTCGGACCAGAGTCAAGCTGAGAAGTCGTTTGTGGGCGCCCGTGGCCGGCGGCGAGGGCCTCCACGGGCGCCCGTCACGTCACTCGGTGAGCGTGCCGGCGTTGCCCCCCTTCCCGGCGGTCGCGCCGGCCTACTGGGTGGCTGCGGCGCTCGGGGTGGCGGCGCCACCGTTGTTCGCAGCACCACCGTTGTTCGCAGCACCACCGTTGTTCGCAGCACCACCGTTATTGGCAGCACCACCGTTGTTCGCAGCACCACCGTTGTTCGCAGCACCACCGTTATTGGCAGCACCACCGTTGTTCGCAGCACCACCGTTATTGGCAGCACCACCGTTGTTCGCAGCACCACCGTTATTGGCAGCACCACCGTTGTCCGCAGCACCACCGTTATTGGCAGCACCACCGTTGTCCGCAGCACCACCGTTGTTCGCAGCACCACCGTTGTTGGCAGCACCACCGTTGTTCACGGCGCACTGTGCCAGTCCCTCCAGCCCCTGCGGCTTGGCCGCCGCGCGACCGATCGCGTTGGCGATACGCTTGATCGTGGCCGCCCGCTTGTTCTTGAGCTGGCGGAGGATGGCGTTCTGGCCGCGCTTGCCGCGCTTACCGGCCTTACCGGCCTTACCGGCCTTACCGGCCTTACCGGCCTTACCGGCGTTGCCCGCATTACCGGCGTTGCCCGCATCGCCCGCATTACCGGCGTTGCCCGCGTTACCGGCGTTGCCCGCATCGCCCGCGTTACCGGCGTTGCCCGCATTACCAGCGTTGCCCGCATCGCCCGCATTACCGGCGTTGCCCGCATTACCAGCGTTGCCCGCATTACCCTCGTTACCAGCGTTGCCCGCGTTGCCCGCATCGCCCGCGTTACCGGCGTTGCCCCCGTTACCGGCGTTGCCCGCGTTGCCGTCCTTGCCGACTGCTGCGGCGAGCTCCTTGTTGGCCTTTGCTATCTGGTCGTCGAGTTGTTTCAGGTTGCGGTCGACCTCGGCTTGGGCTGCGGCGGGGACCGCCGGGAGCTGCGACTGCACGTCCGGACACGAGATCGTGTCCGCGGCGTTCGCATTGCCCGCGTTCCCGTCGTTATTGTTCCCCCCGGCCTGCTGGGTGGCCGTCGCGCTCGAGATCGTTCCGGGGGCTGCGAAAGGTGTGTTGCTCTTGGGCGACTCGCCAGCGAAGGCGGAACCAGCGATGATCGCGCCGGACAGCACGACTGCGGCGGAGCCGCCGATGATCGCTACCCGGCGCTTTTTGTATTTCGGAAGAGCCCTGGACATAGGGATACCTCACTCGCGTTGGGGGGTTGAGGTCATGAAAGCAGCAGTCACGGATGGCTCCCGCAACAAACGCGTCGCCTGTGTTCGAGGGGATGTACGAGAACGGACTCAGGGATGTTCAACGAGTTTTTGAATTTACCTTCCGAGCCCCGGCACAGCCCCTCAGCTTGACTCTGTCGGGGATCTTGGAGCCGTTCGAGGTCAACTGCCCACCTTTCACCAGGACTTCGACCGGGGGATGCCGTGCTGGTCCAGGAAGGTCTGGAAGGCGGTCGGTGGCCGCAGGCGGCTTCAAGTTCCCGGTAGGAGTGGGCTGTCGGTGATGCCCCAGATCCAGAGGGCTTGTTCGGGTGCGTCACGGATCGCTCGGGTGGTCTTGGCGATGTTGTCCGCTCCCAGCAGCCGCAGCCTGCCGATGGCCAGGTTTCGCAGCGCGGCCATCGCCCGTGGCGCGCTGCCGGTGTGGACGGTGGAGGCGTCCTCGGCGAACACCACGTCTCTGACATGGTGGCTGGAATTTTCGATTCCCCAGTGCCCGCGGACGTATCCGCCCAGGTCAGCGGGACTGGCCTGGTGGGTATCGAGGCTGGTGACGGCGTAGACCGTCTCCCGGGTCTGCCGCTTGCCGCTCTGCTGGCGGCGCCGGTGGATGCGCAGGGCCAGACGTGCTTCCGGGAAGGCGATCCCGCCCAGGTTCGCCGCGATGGCCATGGTCTTGGCCGAGCGGGATTCCCGCCGGCCGTGCCCGGTTCCGGAGGAGGTGTGTGCTACGGGTACCTGTTCCCATGGCAGGGCTTTGAGCTGGG
>NZ_JBEYZY010000094.1:0-2119 GCF_040646295.1 Streptomyces sp. NPDC046197
CCACCCCCCAGGTCATCCGATCGACAGGGGGCAACAGTCATGCCGGGCCCGGAGGCCAGCGGCCCTCTTGCAGGACCGCGAAGAAGATAACGGGGCCACCCCCCTGACGCGGGCTGTCGGAGTGTCGCGTCTCATCGTGGTCCGGCGAACGCCTCCACACACACCCGATCGGCTCTTGAGACCCCAGCCATAGACGGGAAATAAGTGACGGCCTTGTGTAACACGATCTAGGCAGAAGCCGGGTTCTCCAACGGAGTAGTCCCAGATGCCCGTAATAACCTGTCACCCTAGCCTGGCGGCATGGGCAACGGAGCGCTAGTGGTCGTGCATCCGCCGAACTATGAGGGGGCTCGGCAGGTCACCATTGGCATGCAGCGAAAGCTGGTGCGGTCGCGAGAAGAACTGGTCCATTTCCTCCGTCGTAACGATTTTGACGGCGACATCGAAGACACAAGTCTTGTCGAGTGGCGTGGTGGCGGAAGCCGGGTGTGGGGACGTCCCGGTACAGGTCCGAGCGATAAGGGATCTTGGAAAAAATGGTCAACCTTTACACTCATGGTGGGTGGCTTTCTTGGGGCCGCGATCTTCTTCGGGAATAGCGCAAAAAAAGACATAATGGGTGCCCTCACGTATACCGGCCGCCTTGCTGGGGCCTCCCTTCTAGTCATGGCTTTCATCGCCCTGGTCGCTGCCGTTACCATATGTGTCGACTACTCACTGCGGCATCGATTGAAGTATTCCGGTGCAGTAGTTTTGTTCGGCGTCATCGCCGTGCTGGGTTCGAACTTGTTGCTGCTGGGCGCTCAGGTCGGGGTTGGGGAATATACCCACTGGGTTTTCCTTTGGATTGCATTCATAGTCTGGTCCAGTTGGGTCCTTTGGGAGCTCATCTATCGGCAGAGGGCATGGGGCGAGGTGCCACACCGGCGAAGATTCGCGACTGCGCTATCAGTCAGTGCTGCCATTGCTGCTGCCAACTTCACCTATACGCAGATATATCAGCCCTATGCTTTGCCGGTTACGGTCACCGCGACTGCTAGTTTTGGTACGGCACGGATGGACCCAAAGGGACAGATCCTCCACCTCCCGTTGACTCTCCGTTACAAGAATACTGGCAAAGTCTCCGCCTCTGTAGTGGCCTTCAACTACGAGGTAATAGGCGTGACTTGGACTCGTAATCCCGATGGCCAGGATGTGGAGAAATTGCGAGGATATCTGGAGAGTGGCGATTCGGACCTCGATATCTACACTGGAGTGAAGACTCCGTATGAAATTACCAAGGGCATGCTCGTGGAGCCTGGCCGGGAGACCATCCTTGATCCCGGTGACGAAGTCACCGAAGAGAGGGTTGTGGAAATCCCTGCAAAGTCGGGATATTTCGATGCCGTTGAGGCATACGCTGAAGGTATTGTAATGAAGCAGGACAGGGCGATAATGGCTGGTGAGCCGGAAAATTGGAAGAGCTTTTCATGGAAGAAGGAGAGGGGGAGGAGCAATGCTCCTCGCTGGGTTACGGATCAAGCGGGAGTGCCCGCGGACTCAGATTATGTGGAATATCGTGCACGCCTCAGGTATAGCAATGAGATTCTTAATCTCATTCGCAAGCCGAGATATATGACGATGTGGTGGGTGATTGGCAAGAAGGATCAGTATGGCACTGGAAGTGGCCTGATTGAAACTGTAGCGATCGATGGCGAAGAGGGTAATAAGCCGACAAATGCTGAATTTCTCAGGAATTATGAGAAATATGGCTTGGCTTACACTTCCAGTGGCTATGCGGAGGTGTCGTATTTTGAAATGCTCAATACTCGTTCTAGTTGAAAATGTGTCCTGACGGTTGTAATGCAGGTCAGATCGCATGCCTGGACATCCTCAATTTCGGGGGAGGCCGCACCCTGACCAAGGAGCTCGCCAACCTGCTCATCAGCCAGGTTGGCAAAGGCTCAGTGTCTTTGGCCGCGCCCGTTAGGGATCACCGTTCGCCCCTGTGCCCGTGTTCCGAGCTCATCCGAGCCACGGGCTAGTACTCCAGCTGTAGATCTTGATCTTGGCTTGTGGGCGGAGGGCGTCTCGGGTCGGTTGGTCAGGTTCTGCTTGCTGCCGAGGGCGTGTACGGCTG
>NZ_JBEYZY010000095.1:0-2110 GCF_040646295.1 Streptomyces sp. NPDC046197
CAACGTCGCCCGAACACGGTTCACTTCATGTGCGTCCACACACTCACCGTGCCCCTGAACAAGGTCGACACACAGACCTAACGGAGTCCTACTAGGGCGTGTTGCGAAAGTGGTGCCGCCGGAAAAGCGATTGACGCTCGCCGGTGTCCGGCGGTCGGATGACGTGCCATGAACACAGGGCAGATGCATCCCGGCATGCACCCCATCGACGTCAACCTTGTACGGCGACTGATCGCCGAACAGTTCCCGCGGTGGGCGGGGCTGGCGGTCGAGCGGTTTCCGTCCGGCGGGACGGTCAACGCCATGTACCGGCTGGGCGATGACATGGTCGTACGACTGCCGCTTGTCCAGGGCGGGGCCAACGACGTCTCGATGGAGCGGACGTGGCTGCCCCTGCTCGCGCCTCACCTGCCTACGACCATCCCCGAGGCACTCGGGGAGGGGCAACCCGCGCAGGGGTACCCGTGGCCGTGGTCGGTGTACCGGTGGCTGGCCGGGGAGAATCCCGAGGCGGGAGCCCTGAGCGAGCCGGTGCTGCTGGCCGAGGATTTGGCCGAGTTCGTAGCGGCGATGCGGAGCATCACCCTGCCGGGTGCGCCGCAGGCCCACCGCGGGGGGCCGGTCGCCTCGCTCGACGCGGAGACCCGGACAGCGATCGAGGAGTTGCGCCTCCTCCCACAGGAGGGCGTCGACTGCGATGCCGCCACAGCCGTGTGGGAGGAGGCGCTGCGGGCTCCTGGCTGGGACGGGCCGCCGGTGTGGCTGCACGCCGATCTCATGCCGGGCAACCTGCTGGTGGCCGGTGGCAGGCTGACTGCAGTGATCGACTTCGGATGCCTGGGTGCGGGAGATCCGGCCTGCGATCTGTTCCCAGCGTGGAATCTGCTGCCGGCCAGGGCGAGGGAAGTCTTCCGCGAGGCGCTGAGCGTGGACAACGCGACCTGGATCCGCGGCCGGGGACGGACACTCTCGCAGGCACTGATCGCGCTGCCGTACTACCGGAAGACGAACCCGGCGATGGCGCACAATGCCCGGCACGTGATCCGGACGGTGCTGCAGGAGGGCTGAGGCCAGAGGCATTTTGGGACGGGTGCTGGTCACAGCCACTCGTTGATCGCTGCGACCAGCACAGTGGCCTGGAAGCGGACCGCGAGCTTGTCGTATCGCGTGGCCACGGCCCGGTGGCGCTTCAGTCTGTTGATCCCGCACTCGACAGCGTGACGCTCCTTGTAGTCCGCCTTGTCGAACTTGGGCGGGCGGCCGCCTCGGGAGCCGAGCTTCTTGCGGTTGCGGACCTGGTCGGACTTCTCCGGGATGGTACAGAGCACGCCTCGTCTGCGCAGGTAGGCGCGGTTCGCGCGGGATCCGTATGCCTTGTCGGCACGGACCTTGTCCGGCCTGGTGCGTGGTCGGCCCGGCCCGATTCGGGGCACGCGGATGCCTTGCAGGACCGGCTGGAACTGCGGACTGTCATGGCGCTGCCCGGCGGTGACGAGCAGGGACAGCGGCTTCTGTCCCTGCTCGACCGCCAAGTGCAGCTTGGTCGTCAGCCCGCCGCGCGAGCGTCCGAGGCCGTGATCGTCGGGTTCGGTGTCGACGCCGCCGGGAGATTCCTTCTGCAGTGCCCCTTTTTACGCGCACCGGCGGCGTGCTGGTGAGCCCGAGCGATCGTGGAATCCACACTCACATCCCATGTGATCAGGCCCTTCGCGTCGGCCTCGGCCTGCAGCTGCTCGAAGATCCGCTTCCAGGTGCCGTCGCGCTGCCAACGCCGAAAGAGGTCGTAGGCCCGGTCCCACGGACCGTACCTCTCCGGAAGATCGCGCCACGGTGCACCCGTCCTGGTCCGCCACCGTATGCCGTCGATCAACTGTCGACGCGTCCAAGTCCGCGGGCGGCCTGGCTTCTTGCCCACAGGCAACAGCGGCTCAAGTCGGGCCCACTGCCGAACCGTCAGATCACCACGTCCCACGGCCGTGATCATCCACGACCTTGATTCACTTTCGCAACAGGCCCTAGTGTGATGCGCCAGAAATTGCACGGTTAAGTCTGTAGCCTGTTTTCATGTCTCGGGGTCCTCGTGCCATCGAAGTTGTGCTGTCCGATGAGG
>NZ_JBEYZY010000096.1:0-2104 GCF_040646295.1 Streptomyces sp. NPDC046197
CCCAGGTGGGCAGCGCCGGCTCGGGAGCGGTGACGGCCGTGGACATGGTCGCGGCTTAATCCCTTATGGTTTTTAAGGCCAAATGTCTTATGAATCGTTGCTCGTCGCAAGTCAGCATCGACCAGTAAGACTTGCTTGCCTTCCTTGGCATACTCCACTGCTAAGTTACCACTTACTGTCGATTTACCCTCGCCAAGCATGGCCGAAGTCACCATCAAAGTTCGTAGCTTATGGTCAGTAGCCGCAAAATTGATATTAGTTCGAATTGTTTTAATCTGCTCAGTAATGACCGACATGGGTTCATTAATCGTGGTGAGATTAATTGGTGCCGTAGTCGTTATATTCTTTTCTTTACGTTTAAACATCTAGCACCCTCCTAAACTCGTTTGATCGCTTGTGACGATGTTTGATAGTTATGCGTATGATAGCCACCGTTCAGATTCAAGGCCTGTTTCTTCATTGAATAGTGATGTTGATGGTTAACCAAGCCTCAACTAGTCAATCCTAATTGCGTTTTCGTTTAACGGCTTAATGGTTTTTCGCCTTAATAATAATAACCTTTGTTAAAAATTTGATTTTTTCTTTTAAGGGCCTAGAATTTATTATTTCTTTGGTTCTGTTGCAAAGTTTTCCAAAAAATCTATTTTAGTGTAAAATTGAGAAAAAAGACAGAGAGGACAGAGTAATGAATCATTTTAAAGGCAAACAATTCAAAAAAGACGTCATTATTGTCGCTGTTGGTTACTACCTGCGTTACAATCTAAGCTATCGTGAAGTTCAGGAATTGTTATATGATCGTGGAATAAATGTTTGTCATACTACGATTTATCGTTGGGTGAAAGAGTACAGCAAAGTCCTCTATTATCTTTGGAAGAAGAAAAATAGACAATCCTTCTATTCATGGAAAATGGACGAAACCTATATCAAAATTAAGGGACGTTGGCATTATCTTTATCGTGCAATTGATGCGGACGGATTAACCTTAAATATCTGGTTACGAAAGAAACGGGATACGCAAGCAGCCTATGCTTTCTTAAAACGACTCCATAAACAGTTTGGTGAGCCGAAAGCAATTGTGACCGATAAAGCACCTTCTCTTGGCTCCGCCTTTAGAAAGTTACAGAGTGTGGGTTTATATCCTAAGACAGAGCACCGAACTGTGAAGTATCTTAACAATTTAATAGAACAAGACCATCGACCTATTAAACGACGGAATAAATTTTATCAAAGTCTCCGTACAGCCTCTTCCACGATTAAGGGCATGGAGACCCTTCGAGGAATATATAAAAAGAACCGAAGAAATGGAACGCTCTTCGGCTTTTCGGTGTCTACTGAAATCAAGGTATTAATGGGAATACCAGCCTAAGATATTTGGAGTTCAGAGAGGGCGCGTTTGATTTTCAAACTTCGCAACAGAACCAAATAGGGTTAATCTCATCAAGAAAAGGAGTTAGAAACAGTTGCGAAAATATATGATCTACCTCAGCAGTTTATTGGTCACATTTATCCTGAGTTATGCGACGATTACTTGGCTGATTATGCCCGTTCTCACTCGCTATCAAAGCCTGGCTAGGTTGATTAACCACTTTGACTATACCGCATTAACTTTAATACTCTTATTAACGCTGATTATCTGGTTGTTTGGCATCCAGTATCACCTCAAAGATTTTTCAGTTATTTATCTCTATCTTGCTTTCAGTGTGTATTTATTACTGTTATTCATGGTGCTTTTTACTAAAACAACGGATTTTCAGGCGATATCACTGAATCCTTTTGACTTTATAAAAGCGGATACCAGAACGATTCAAGAGGCAGTGCTAAATATTATCTACTTCATTCCTTTAGGTGGCCTTTACTGTATCAATACTGATTTCAAACAGTTTGTCATTGTCAGTTTGGTCACACTTTTAGGAATTGAAACCATTCAATTTATCTTTTATTTGGGCACATTTGCCATTAGTGATATTATCTTGAATTTTTTGGGTTGTTTGATTGGGTATTATTGTTGTTGGGAGATTAAAAGGCGGTTGAGTTGAGCTAACCCAAAAGTAGCATAAAAATAGACAGGAGATATATCTCGAATGGTATCGAGATATATCTCCTG
>NZ_JBEYZY010000097.1:0-2068 GCF_040646295.1 Streptomyces sp. NPDC046197
GCACCTGACCAGTACGAACACCTCACAGGCAGAACTCCTACAGACTGCTTGACGATCTATAGGAGCTTCCTGGACGCCATGGGCCGCGTCTGCTCGGCTCTGCCTGGGTCGATGGCGGACGGGATGGGAGCTCCCCGCGCACGCCACTACGGACCCGCGGTCGGAAACGGCGCTCCCTCCATCCCGGTGCCGGCCGATCCCCCGCCGGAGGCATTGCCTGGACCGCGGGCCGCTCTCTGCGGTGATCGGCTCATGGCCTCCGGCCCTATTCAGGTGTGGGCGCGCGTCGGCGCAGCGCGGGCGGAGCGGGCCGGAGGCAGGAGCGTCGCCCGCAGCGGAGCCGGAAAGCGCGCCCGGCGGAGCGGAGCGCAGCCGGGGCTTGAAAACCCAGTAGAGGAAGTTGTGACTCAGCCGAGGCTGGGGACCTTACAGATCTCATCGAGCCGGCCCATGCCCTCGCACACCTACGAGCCCTCTCCCATCAGGAAAAGAGGCTGGGGCCGAGCAGTCACGCAAGCTTGGGCAGGCCCCTCAGACCCACTCCACCACGGAAACGATGTACGGGGTACTTCCCGGGCCCGGCAACGGCGTCCGAGAGGGCGTCGGGGGCGACAACGGGCGGGGGACCGAAGCGCCGACCGCAGCCAGCGCAGCCGCCACTTCCTCCTCGCTCACCCCCGTCAGCGCCTCCATCACCCGATCGAGTGCCTCGCTCACCTCAGTGCTCGTGACCACTCGAAGCGGGCGCCTGACCAGCGTTCTTGACCGTCAGCGGCAGCAACTTCTTGCCGGTCGGACCTACTTGTACCCAAGCATCCATCTGCGGGCAGGGAGCCACTCATATTCATCTCAAGGCGCCGAAAGCAGCTACGCGCACGAGACTGCTGCCGACTACCGCTTTAGGAGCGAGGTTGGGCAACTCGGCGGCTGACCTGCGTTAAGCGGGTTCTGGCGGACGTGGGTTCTGTGCACGGCCAGCGCCCGCAGCTCCCCGTGGCTCCCCGCTCGATCTGGCACGGTTGTGGCACGGGGAACATCTGATCCGTGGTTCCATACGGATCGGCCGGTGACGGTCATACCGGTCGGGCGACGGCCGTACGAGGACGCTGCCGGACGGGGCCGGTTGCTGAGGTTGCGTACTTCGCTGCTGTATCGCAGTCGGTCGGGTGGATCCCTAAGAGGAGCCTGGTGGGGCACCGCCGTCGTGGCTGTCGCATTGTGCCGCGCCACCGGAGGAAGCGACGCCCGACCGGGAGGCGAAGAACAACGTGATGGCAGCCGTGATGGCCAACGCGAGGTTGAGCGCGTCAGCGAGTTCGACAACCAGCCAGGGCGCGTGCAACAGGCGGGGCACCTGGCCGTCGATCAGCACCACGCCCATTAGGAGGGGAGGCCAGAAGAAACGTATGCCCTGGCCGGGACTCTGTCCCTTCGAAACCATGGTGCGTTTCCACCGGCGGGCGCCGAGACTTCCAAGAACGATCAGACACCCCATCGCGACTAGGGACCAGTCCATGAACGGCAACATCACGCCTCCTTGGCCGGCCGGGATCTTCCTCTTGAAACAGGCCGCATGCAAGGGTGTTCTCCAAGCTATCGCGCCGTTGCACACCCACCGCTACCCACCGCCCTCCGCAGCGCGTCGCTCCAGGCGGATCAGGCGTCACCCCTGGAGCGCTGACACTGGAAGCAGATTTTGAGATCCGGCCTCATCCTTGCCAGGTCGATCACTGGGGTCTGTCAACGTCGACCGACCGCGCCTGCGCCTCGGTCGATCGTTCACTGAGATCCGGCGCCGAGCCCTGCTGTTCGTGCTTGTTGGTGTCAGCCGCTGATGTCAGCCGTCACACGCGGTTTTTGCAGAGGGCGACGCCGTTGAGCGATTGGGGCTGGCTCCGGTGTGGCGGAGGATGGTGCTCATGTGCGCTCTTTTCGAACCCCCCGAGCCTCGCCGCGTCTCGCCGGGCGAGTACCTAGTGCCGCATCAGGCAACGTTCGCCTTCTTCACGACCTCGCGGAGGCGTTCGTCGGCGGCGTGTTTGTTCCGCCAGATGATGTAGCGGCGGAT
>NZ_JBEYZY010000098.1:0-2067 GCF_040646295.1 Streptomyces sp. NPDC046197
GGGCAGCCGATCGCCGATGCATTGGTGGGAAGTGCCGGCGCCCGGAAGACGGCGTTGGTGTTCGCGGGGCAGGGCAGCCAGCGTGTCGGTATGGGCCGTGAGCTGCAGGGGCTGAGTGCGGTGTTCGCGGCGGCGTTCGACGAGGTGTGCGCGGCGTTCGACGGGCTTCTGGATCGTCCGTTGCGGGAGCTGATCCTGAGTGCGGGGACCGACGAGGAGATCCTGGCACGGACCGGGTACGCGCAGCCGGCCGTCTTCGCGGTGGAGGTCGCGCTGTTCCGGCTGCTGGAGTCACTGGGTGTGCGCCCGGACTTCGTGGCGGGGCATTCGATCGGTGAGCTGGTGGCGGCGTACGTGGCCGGGGTGTGGTCGCTGCCGGACGCGGCCCGGCTGGTGGCGGCCCGGGGGCGGCTGATGCAGGCCGCGCCCGCTGGCGGGGCGATGGTGTCCCTGCGCGTAACGGAGGCCGAGGTCCGCGCAAGCCTGGAAGCGCTGGGCGTGGTGGACACGGTGTCCGTCGCGGCTGTCAACGGTCCCCGTCAGACGGTGGTCTCCGGCGACGCGGGGGCTGTGGAACGGGTCGCGGAGCACTGGCGGGCCCAGGGACACCGCACCAAGAAGCTGCTGGTCAGCCATGCCTTCCACTCCGCCCACATGGACGGAGCGCTTGAGGAGTTCCGGCAGGTCGCAGCGACCGTCCGGTGTGAGCGGCCACGCATCCCCGTGGTCTCCGCGGTTACGGGACGGGTGGCCTCCTGCGAGGAGCTGGCCGATCCTGCTTACTGGGCCGGGCACATCCGGCGTACCGTCCGCTTCGCCGACGCCGTCGGCTGTCTGCGCGAGGAAGGCGTGACGACGTTCCTGGAGGTCGCAGGGCATCAGGCGGTGGCCCAGCAGATTGAGGAGACCCTGGAAACCCTGTCCGCCGCCCCCGAGGACGTGACCGTCGCAAGCGTCACACCGGACCCGTACGGACTGGTGGGCGCACTCGCCCGCTCCCACGTGACAGGCACGGACGTCGACTGGCCGGCGTGGTTCACCCGGACCCCCGCCACCCCCGTCGACCTGCCCACCTACCCCTTCGACCACCGCCCCTACTGGCTCGCCGACGACGGCACCCAGGGTGCGTCCGCCACACCGGACCAGGCCACCTGGCACCCCCTGCTCGGGCCGGGTCTGGAACTCGCGGGCAGCATCAGCACGGTCTACTCGGGTCGGCTGTCACCGCGGGCCCACCCGTATCTCGCCGATCCGGTCACCGGTACAGCACAGCTCCCCGGCACCGCACTCCTGGAACTCGCCCTGCGCCTGGGCGAGCGGGAAGGCGTGCCGCAGCTCGACGATCTCACCCTGGAGCAGCCGCTCCCGCTGCCCCCGTACGGCACGGTCGACCTCCAGGTGACCCTGGAGGGACCCGACTCCGCGGGACTGCGGGCGCTCAGCGTCCACGCGCGCCGCGAGGGCGAACCCTGGACCCTGCACGCCAGAGGCCTGCTCGCCCCGGCGACCGCGACCGGTGCTTCTGACCTTTCGGAGCGGGCCGTCGACGTGACCGTGCCCGAGCACGGCGGCTTCGCGTTCCACCCGGCCGCCCTGGAAGCCGCGCTGCGTCCCCTCCTGCCCGACACCACCCGCCCGGACACCGTCCACGTGCCGACGTCGTGGCGCGGGGCGCTGCTGCACACCCCGGACTCCCGGCTTGCGGGGGACCTGCGCATACGGCTCACCCCGACCGGGCCCGACGTGTTCGACCTGACGGTGACCGACGCGTCCGACGCGCTGGTGGCGACCGTGGAAGCGATGGGTGTCACCGCTGTGCCGCTGGCCGATCTCACCCCGGCCGGCCTGCTGCACCATGTGGTGTGGGAACCCTTGCTCGGGGTCGTCGCCCCGGACACCCCGCAGCTGCCGGAGCCGGTGGTGGTGAGGGTGTCCGCGGGTGATGCGGTGGAGGAGGCCGTAGCCACGGTGTTGGATCGGCTGCGGGACTGCCTGGCTGGTGACGGGCGTGTGGTGGTGGTGACGGCTTCCGGTGACGCGGCGGGGGCCGCGGTGGGTGGACTGGTG
>NZ_JBEYZY010000100.1:0-1659 GCF_040646295.1 Streptomyces sp. NPDC046197
CCGCCTTGCGGGCCAAGTTCGATCGGATTCTGCCGCATCTCGACGAGCGCCGCCGTCGGCTCTACCTGGCTAGCGAGGCCGCGGCCATCGGCCATGGCGGGATCACTCTGGTTGCTGCCGCCTCCGGGACCAGTTCCGCCACCATCGCGCGTGGCGTCACCGAGCTGGCCGGGGACCCGGTGCCGACGCGAAGGGTGAGGGCTGCGGGAGCTGGCCGCAAGCCGTTGACCGTCACCGACCCCGGCCTGCTGGCGGCTCTGGAGGCGCTGATCGAGCCGCACACCCGGGGTGATCCCGTCTCCCCGTTGCGATGGACCACCTTGTCGCTGCGGGAGCTGGCCTCGACTCTGACGTCGCAGGGTCATCCGGTCAGTGCCGCAACCGTCGGGCGCCTGCTGCACGGCCTGGGCTATAGCCTGCAGGGCACCGTCAAGACCACCGAGGGCGCCAGCCATCCGGACCGCGACGCCCAGTTCGCCCACCTGAACGCCACGGCCACCGCATTCCTCGACGACGGACAGCCGGTGATCAGCGTCGACACCAAGGCCAAGGAATGGCTCGGCAACCGAGACCGACCCGGTCGCACCTGGCGGCCGGGCAAGGACCCGATCAAAGTCGACTGCCACACCTTTACCACCAGCGACCAGCCCGTCGCCATCCCGTATGGGATCTACGACGTCGCTACCAACACCGGCTGGGTCAACGTCGGGACCGACCACGACACCGCCGAGTTCGCGGTGGAGTCCATACGCCGCTGGTGGCAGCGCCGCGGACAGGTGCACCACCCGGACGCAACCCGGTTGCTGATCAACGCCGACGCTGGCGGCTCGAACGATCCCCGCCGCTGGACCTGGAAGAAACATCTGGCCGCCTTCGCCCTGGAGAGCGGCTTGGAGATCACGGTCTGCCACTTTCCGCCGGGCACGTCGAAATGGAACAAAATCGAACACCGAATGTTCTGCCACATCACCGCGAACTGGCGCGGCCGACCACTGACCAGCTACCAGGTCGTCATCGAAACCATCGCCGCGACGACCACACGCACCGGGCTGACCATCGACGCCGAGCTGGACACCGGCAGCTACCGCCTGGGCACTACGGTGACCGCCGCCGAGTTCCAGGCCCTGCCGATCACGCCCGACGCGTTCCACGGCGACTGGAACTACACCCTGGCGCCAGTCCCGCCCCGAACGCCACAGACGCCGGCGACCGCCCGGCGGATCGACCCCGACCTGACCACAATGCTCAGCAATCCGGCCCTGACCGGCATGCCGCGGTCCGACTTCGAACGCCTGGTGGCAGTCTCCGAGCCGTACTGGGACGCCCTGGCCGAAGCGGCCTTCCAGCGACGCTTCCACCGTCCGCGCAGTTACCTCCACCCGCAGACCAGCAGCCTGGACCACTACCACCGCCTCCTGGCAGCGCTCTTACGCCGACGCAGGGCGATCACCAGCACCCTCCTGGCCCAGCTGCTGGGCGTCACCCGCACCAACCTCTCCAACCAGTTCCAAGACGGGCACCGGCTCCTGGACCTGCATCGCATCGCCGTTACACCGCTGCCTGGGTCGCCCGCCCGGACCCTCGAACAGCTTCGAGTTCGCTTGCCTGACGAGGACCATCCGGAAGATCAACCCTGACAGTTATTCAGAAACAAGCCCC
>NZ_JBEYZY010000101.1:0-1586 GCF_040646295.1 Streptomyces sp. NPDC046197
GCCACGCGCATCGCGGCCCCATTGCCCCATGACCCCTGTCCGTCGAACAGCCCCGCGGCCAGTTCCTGCCACCTATCAAACCCGAAAAGACAATCAATGGAACCAAATGGATTGAAACGATTCAAATCAATGCCGAAGAACGGGCAACCCTCGAAGATCAGTATGGCATCGATGAAGATATTATTGAGTACGTCACTGATAATGATGAAAGTACTAATTATGTTTATGATATCAATGAGGACTACCAATTATTCATCTTTCTGGCGCCGTATGCCCTCGACAAAGATGCGCTGAGATACATTACCCAGCCATTTGGCATGTTGCTCCATAAGGGCGTTTTATTCACGTTTAATCAAAGCGGCATACCTGAAGTCAACACGGCACTTTACTCGGCATTGGATAATCCCGAGGTTAAGAGCGTCGATGCATTTATTCTGCAAACACTGTTTACAGTTGTTGTCAGTTTTATCCCAATTTCTCGCGCCATTACCAAGAAACGCAACTATTTGGATAAAATGTTGAACCGGAAGACGAAGAACAGTGACTTGGTTTCACTTTCATATCTTCAACAGACGTTGACCTTTTTGTCCAGCGCGGTCCAAACCAATCTCAGTGAACTCGATCGTTTGCCAAAGACCCATTTTGGTGTCGGTGCTGACCAAGATAAAATTGATTTATTCGAAGACGTGCAAATTGAAGGAGAACAGGTCCAACGGATGTTTGAGATTGAAACCCAAGTCGTTGACCGAATCGATCATACCCTCAACAGCCTTGCTAATAACAACCTGAACGATACAATGAAATTTTTGACAATTTGGTCACTGACCATGGCTGTGCCAACGATCATTACCGGATTCTATGGGATGAACGTGAAGAAACTCCCGTTAGCCGGGATGCAAGATGCTTGGATGCTGACTTTGGGGATTTCTGTCGCCTTGATTGTGGCGATGCTGATTATGCTGAAGTTCTGGCGGAAGATGTGATGGGTGAGTGACTTGCTGCTGGGTGGGGGACTTTTTTGGAATGTGTATAGTTGAGCAGTTATGCTATTTTGAGCACCCTTCGGCTTCTGAAATACGCTCCGACGACCCTGACCCCGGCCACATAAGACAAAAAATCCAGTAGCGAACGTTTTTTGTTCGTTACTGGATTTTCTGCCTTATGCTCTGGGGTCAACCCGGGTCTTGTCACGTGTTGGTGATCTATTAGGTATCAACTATCTAGGAACACATACCATGCGTAAAACAGGCGCTTATCGGGTCTATACCCAGTCAAACTATAATATTGGTTTAGTGATGCATTTATTAAACCATTCAAGTGAAGCCATGACCTTAACGTATCTTGGATTAGATCAAGCTAGTCGAGAAACGATGTTAGACCAAATTGATTTTGGGTAATGAATGTTTAGAACTTAGTAGTCGTCCAAAAACGACTACTTTTTTTGTTGAATCGTCCAAGGACGATTCGATGCTTTTGACTTGTAAGAACAGGATTGAATGAAGCCATACTGTTCGCATATTTTTAGTGGATGAACAAACAAAATACGAGAGATTTTTTGTTCGTTCATCCAAAAAGAGGGACGATTT
>NZ_JBEYZY010000102.1:0-1574 GCF_040646295.1 Streptomyces sp. NPDC046197
GTCGGACTTCGAGACCGTCCAGGAACTGCGCTGTGACCTGCGCTGGAAGGCCGCCTGCGGACTGGGCCTGCACGACATGGCCTTCGACCCGTCGCTACTGGCCTACTTCCGTCGTCGTCTTACGACCTTGGGAGCGATTGGGCTGGGGGTGCTCATGGACACCTGGGGCTTGCGTGAAATCCTTCGCCCATGAGCACACCGCCTGAGGGATTGCCCGTCTACCGAGTCCTGACCGGGCCGGACGATGCCGCGTTCTGCCACCGTGTGAGCGAGGCGATAGGCCTTGGCTACGAGCTACACGAAGGCCCCGCCGTCACCTTCAACGGGGAGAACGTCATCGTCGCCCAGGCCCTGGTCTGGCCGACGCGGTCATAGGGACCTTGAGAGTCGCGGTGATCGCGGTCGCCCGTGACATGGGAAGGGCCGTACAGGTTGGGCGAGTTGTGACGCTTGCCTGGGCCCGTACGGCCTGTTCCCATCCTGCCCTGTCCGGGATCTCCCGCGCGCACTTCGGCGAGTTGCTCGAAGAACTCGCTCCGCGTTGGGAGGCTGCCCGCGAGTCGGCGCTGCGCCGGCGGCGCGGCGGGGACCGGCGCCGGGCAGCGGGAGCCGGACCGAAGCAGCGGTTGGTTTTCGTCGACCGGCTGCTGGTCACGCTGGTCCACCTGCGGCTTGGTCTGCCGCACGCGGCGCTCGCCGAGTTGTACGGGGTGGACCGCTCCACCATCTCGAACGCGGTCCGCGAGGTCCGGGCTTTGCTGGCGGCCCGTGGCTTCGCCGTGCCCGACCGCCTCGGCATCCGCCTCCGCACGCTGGAGGATGTGTTCGCCTACGCGGATGCCGAGGGCGTCTGCTTGCGGATCGACGGCACCGAGGTCCAGGTCCGCCGCCCGAAAGCGGGCCGCCCGGGGCGCAGAGCGTTCATCTCCGGCAAGAAGAAGCAGAACACGATCAAGACCACCACCTTCAGCGACGGCCAGGGCCGCACTCTGTTCAGCGGCGTGGTCCGTCCCGGCCGGATGCATGACCAGACCTCGGTGCGCACCGAGGGCATCGCCGAGCAGTTCTGCCAGCGCCCCGAGGTCAAGGCCAAGGTCGACGAGGGCTACCGCGGACTGGCCAACGAGTTCCCCGACCAGGTCGACGCCCCGCCGAAGAAGCCGAAGGACGATGCACCGCTGGGCGAGCACCACGCCTGGCGCGAGTGGCGTCGCCGCCAGTCTTCAGCCCGGATCCACGTCGAGCACACCAATGCCGAGTACAAGCAGTGGCGGCTGTTGCAGCGGTTCACCGGACGGCGCGAGACCTACCGAGAAACCCACCTCGCCATCGCCGGCCTCGTCTCCGACCGCTCCGCCAAGAGGGCGACCCGACGCCGCACGAGCACCGAACTGGTGCTCGTCCGCCCGGCCGCCTGCTGATCATCACCAGCCGATCCGCCAGGCCAGCACGCCCGGACCTCAATCGCTCCCAAGGTCGTTAGCCGTTCCACCCGCCCGAACCGGGTGTTCGAGGCCGTGCGGGAGGTCGTGAAGGCCACCGGTGTCCTCAAGGGCAAGCACCGGCGGGCACTG
>NZ_JBEYZY010000103.1:0-1530 GCF_040646295.1 Streptomyces sp. NPDC046197
GCAACGCCGTTGCATTAGCCGTCAGGCCCGGCGTCAATGTCTCCGTCCTTGACCATCTTGAAGTCCAGCGTGTACGTCTGCACGGTGCGCGGATGCTGGTCTCGCTGGAACTGGTACTTGCTGGATGTCTTTCGGTAGCGGGCCTTCAGACGCTGGCGGCGCTGTTCGGGAAGGAGGTTGGCCAGCAAGGCCCGGCCGATGGCCCCGATCAACGATGTCGTACTGTCCCGGGCAGGCCCCGGGGCGACGATGATCTGGTCCGCGGCGGCCTGGAACAGAACGGTGAAGCTCACCCGCTGCACGGACAGTCCTGGCGTGGCCGTCGTGATATCGCCTGCCATGCGGACCAGCGCCTGGTAGACCGTCAGAAGCGCGAAGATCTCCTGCTCAAGACCGGGGACACTGCGTGAACGCAGCACTCGCCCGTCCAAGATCGTGGACTTCAGCGAGAAATAGCAGGTCTCCGCCTGCCAGCGCCGATGGTAGAGCCGCAGCAGGTCGTTCGCGGGGTGGCGGTCGGCATCCAGAAGATTGGTCAGCAGCCGCCACAGCTCCGTGCGCCGCGTGCCGTCGGCGAGGACGACGGTGAGCCACGCCTCGACCACCCGCACCTCCACCTGCTGACCGTTCGCCCTGGCACGGTAGCGGCGCGGCAGGACCGCGGTGAGGTAGGAGCCATCGGGCAGCGGGCGGCGCACGGTCGGGCGCCGTTTGCGGGTAGAGCGCAGCACGAAATGGGCCCCGGTGTCCTGCACGGCCTGAAGGAAGTCGAATGCGTCGTAGTAGGCGTCAGCCAGCAGGAGCATCGATGCGTCCAGATGCCCCAGCAGACAGCGCGCGTAGGCGAGTTCGCCGACGTCGTCGGGTCCGAAGACCGCGTCCACCAGAGCCCGCGTGCCGCACTCCACGAGGGCCACCAGGCGCACCAGCGGGTAGCCGAACGCGCGGACCCTGCCGATGTGTTTGCGAAAATGCCAGGTCACCGCTTCCTCGTCGGGAGCGGACAGGGTGGTGCCGTCCACGGCGACCAGGCGCAGGCCCTGGTAGAAGGCGCAGGACTGGCGGCGGTCTGCCACTGGTCCGGCCAGGATTGAGAACAGGTGGCGCAGCGGTCCGCTTCCCAGCCGGCGCCGGGCACGTGCCAGCGACGAGGCGCACGGGTGGGCCACGGGCACGCTGCCCAGTCCCGCCGTGAGCTTGGCCCATACCGCCTGGTAGGAGGATCGCTCGAAGAAGGCGAGGGCCAGCACGAAGTACACCACGACGCGCGCCGGGAGCAGCCGCAGCCGCTGCTGTCGGACACCGGTGTCCTCCAGGACCGCGTCGACTAACTCGGGGTCGATGATCTCGGTCAACTCGCCCAGATGGCCCGGCGCGTACACGTCCAGGGCTGTCGCGTCGGGCCTGACGCTGACAGAATTCTGCGGCAACGGGACCTCCGGGGCACTCGCAATGGCTTCGACACCATGCGAACTACCAGAGGTCCCGCCCTCTTGACAGGGCGCACACATCCTTAACGCACTGGCGTTG
>NZ_JBEYZY010000104.1:0-1509 GCF_040646295.1 Streptomyces sp. NPDC046197
GGTCAGACATCTCATCGTGTTTGGTGTCAACCGGAAGCGGGTTGGAGCTGGGCGTGGTGGGCCCAGGCGATGGCTTCGTCGTAGAGGGTTCGGGTCTTGAGGCATCCGTGGAGGATGCCGACGAGGCGGTTGCCGAGCTGGCGCAGGGCGGGGTTGTAGTCGAGGTCGCGGGCGCGTTGCCGGTCGTAGTAGCGGCGGGCACCGGGCGAGTTCCGCAGCGCGCAGAACGCCTGGCGCTGGAGGGCGTCGGCGAGGCGGTTGTTGCGGACGTAGCGGGCCTGGACGGTTCGGGTCTTGCCGGATGCTCTGGTGATCGGGCTGGTGCCGGCGTAGTTCTTGCGGGCCTTCGCGGACGCGTAGCGGTTGGGGTCGTCTCCGAACTCGGCGAGCACCCGGGCGCCTGTGATCTCTGCGATGCCCGGCATCGACAGGTAGATCTCAGCGTCCGGGTGCGCGAGAAAATGGGCCTTCACCTGCACTTCCATGGCGTCTATCTGCTCGTTCAGCGCGATCAGCACTCTGGCGTGCGCGACCACCGTGGCGGCGTAGGCGGCGGTGACCGGCTCGGGCAGGGGGAGGTGCTGCTCGCGCAGTGCGGTCTGGATCGTGCTGGCTTTGGCGTTCCGGTGGTGCCGGCGGTGGCGGGCCAGCACGCTGGTGATCTGCGTGCGGGTCAGCTTCGCGCCGGTCTGCGGAGTGGGCGCCTTGATGAGCAGTTCCAGCGCGTCCGTGCTGGTCAGCGTTAAGTCCGCGTAGGCGTTCAGGGCGGCGGGGTAGTACTCGCGCAGCGAGGCACGCATCCGTTGGAAGGCCCGGGTGCGTTCCCAGATCAGCGTCTGATGGGCGCGGGCGACGACCTTGACGGCCTGGGCCTGGTCGCTGTCGCCCGCGATGGGCCGCAGCTGGGCGCGGTCGATGCGGACCATGTCCGCCAGCGCGTGTGCGTCCCCTCTGTCACTCTTGGCGCCCGAGGTTGCGTATCGTTCCTTGAACCGGGCCGCCTGCCGGGGGTTGATGGCGTAGACCTGGTAGCCGGCAGCGGTCAGGGCCTGCACCCAGGCGCCGCGGTCGGTCTCGATCCCGATCACCACGTCGCCCGCGTCCAAGCCCTCCCCGCCGTGGCGGGCGACGAGGGCGTGCAGCCTGGCGACTCCTTCCACGCCCTCGGGTAACCGGGCCGCGGCCAGTTTGCGGCCCGTCTCGTCCTGGACCTCGACGTCATGATGATCTTCGGCCCAGTCGTCTCCGATCCACAACACCCGTCGTACTCCTGCCTGTTGTCCGTCACGTACGTGCAGCCCGCGGAAGGCACGGCTCGCGTCCTAATGGATCCAGTGCTCACGCCCAACATCCCGGCAGGCACGCCATCTCATCAGCAGTCATGGCCTCCCGGCCGACCAGCAGGGGCACGGTCTGACCACAGAGCTCAAACGGCTCCGGTGTGGGCAGTGCTCACCTGCTGGCGGCCACGGCACCGAGTCTCTACGACCCGGCAGCTCCCATTAGGTG
>NZ_JBEYZY010000105.1:0-1425 GCF_040646295.1 Streptomyces sp. NPDC046197
CTAGTAGGACTCCGTTAGGTCTGTGTGTCGACCTTGTTCAGGGGCACGGTGAGTGTGTGGACGCACATGAAGTGAACCGTGTTCGGGCGACGTTGGCGTTATTCGTGGCGGATGTGTTCGCCTCGGTGCCGCGCAAGGATCAGCGGGCCAAGAGCGACTGCTATCTGCGGGGACTGATGATGGACGGTCGCCGCAAGTCCATCCAGGCCATGGCCTCGCGGCTGCCGGACGGCAATGAGCAGAACCTGCAGCAGTTCGTGAACCAGTCCACGTGGAATCCGGTGCCGGTGCGCCGGCGGATCGCCGAGCGGATGGTGCCGCAGGTCGGCCCGGACGCCTGGGCGATCGATGACGTGTCGTTCCCCAAGGACGGCAGGATGTCGGTCGGCGTCGCCCACCAGTACTGCGGTGCGCTGGGCAAACAGGCCAACTGCCAGGTCGCGGTCAGCGTCCACGCGGTCTCCGAGACGGCGTCGTGCCCGCTGAACTGGCGCCTGTTCCTGCCACGGGAATGGGCCAAGGACACCGCCCGGCGCCGGCAGACCGGCGTGCCGAAAGACGTCGGACACCGGGAGAAGTGGCGCCTCGCACTGGACGCCCTGGACGAACTGGACGGATGGGCACTGGTGCCGCCAGTGATGGTGGCCGATGCGGGCTACGGCCAGAACGCGGACTTCCGTGCCGCACTGACCGAGCGGGGACACGCCTACGTGGTCGGCATCCGCGGCGACCTGACCGTCCAGCCGCACGACGCAGTCCCTGATACCCCAGCCTGGTCCGGCAACGGCCGCCGACCGGTTCCCCGCTACCGGCAGCCACCACTGACGGTGGCGGAACTGGCCGCGGCCGCCGGCCGGGAAGCCTTCCAGGAGGTGACCTGGCGGGAAGGCTCCCGCGGTCCGATGACCTCCCGATTCCTCGCCGTGCAGGTCCGGCCGGCCGGGGTGCGCCCGCGTCGGCTGGCCCAGGCAGCCGCGGTGGCCGAGCACGGCCGGTGGGACGGCATCCTGCCCCAGGTGCGACTGCTGGCCGAATGGCCCGACGGCGAGGACAAGCCGACCCGGTTCTGGCTGTCCGACCTGCCCGAGGACACCCCGATCCCGGAGCTGGTCCGCCTGGCAAAGATCCGCTGGCGCATCGAGCACGACTACCGCGAACTCAAGCACGGCCTGGGCCTGGACCACTTCGAAGGCCGCTCCTTCAACGGCTGGCACCACCACGCCACCCTGGTCACCGCCGCCCACGCCTTCCTCACCGAGCAGCGACTGGCCCCAAAAGCCGACACACCGGACTCACCCTCTACCAGATCCTCGACACCCTCCAGGACCTGCTGAACTGCTGGACCGGCATCTGCACCACCTGCCACCGACCCCTGCCCAGCAGAGCCACACCAAGATCAAGACAGACCTAACGGAGTCCTACTAG
>NZ_JBEYZY010000106.1:0-1378 GCF_040646295.1 Streptomyces sp. NPDC046197
TGAGCTGGGGGTGGCCGCAGAGACCAGCGAGAAGCGACTGTTTACTAAAAACACAGGTCCGTGCGAAGCCGTAAGGCGATGTATACGGACTGACGCCTGCCCGGTGCTGGAACGTTAAGGGGACCGGTTAGCTCACTTTCGGGTGGGCGAAGCTGAGAACTTAAGCGCCAGTAAACGGCGGTGGTAACTATAACCATCCTAAGGTAGCGAAATTCCTTGTCGGGTAAGTTCCGACCTGCACGAATGGCGTAACGACTTCTCGACTGTCTCAACCATAGGCCCGGTGAAATTGCACTACGAGTAAAGATGCTCGTTTCGCGCAGCAGGACGGAAAGACCCCGGGACCTTTACTACAGTTTGATATTGGTGTTCGGTTCGGCTTGTGTAGGATAGCTGGGAGACTGTGAAGCGGCCACGCCAGTGGTTGTGGAGTCGTCGTTGAAATACCAGTCTGGTCGTGCTGGATGTCTAACCTGGGTCCGTGATCCGGATCAGGGACAGTGTCTGATGGGTAGTTTAACTGGGGCGGTTGCCTCCTAAAGAGTAACGGAGGCGCCCAAAGGTTCCCTCAGCCTGGTTGGCAATCAGGTGTTGAGTGTAAGTGCACAAGGGAGCTTGACTGTGAGACCGACGGGTCGAGCAGGGACGAAAGTCGGGACTAGTGATCCGGCGGTGGCTTGTGGAAGCGCCGTCGCTCAACGGATAAAAGGTACCCCGGGGATAACAGGCTGATCTTCCCCAAGAGTCCATATCGACGGGATGGTTTGGCACCTCGATGTCGGCTCGTCGCATCCTGGGGCTGGAGTCGGTCCCAAGGGTTGGGCTGTTCGCCCATTAAAGCGGTACGCGAGCTGGGTTTAGAACGTCGTGAGACAGTTCGGTCCCTATCCGCTGTGCGCGTAGGAGTCTTGAGAAGGGCTGTCCCTAGTACGAGAGGACCGGGACGGACGAACCTCTGGTGTGCCAGTTGTTCTGCCAAGGGCATGGCTGGTTGGCTACGTTCGGGAGGGATAACCGCTGAAAGCATCTAAGCGGGAAGCCTGCTTCGAGATGAGGACTCCCACCCACTTGATGGGGTAAGGCTCCCAGTAGACGACTGGGTTGATAGGCCGGATCTGGAAGCACGGTAACGTGTGGAGGTGACCGGTACTAATAGGCCGAGGGCTTGTCCTCAGTTGCTCGCGTCCACTGTGTTGGTTCTGAAACCACGAACAACCGCCATGGCCTCAGGCCGTGGTTCCGGTTGACAGTTTCATAGTGTTTCGGTGGTCATAGCGTGAGGGAAACGCCCGGTTACATTCCGAACCCGGAAGCTAAGCCTCACAGCGCCGATGGTACTGCAGGGGGGACCCTGTGGGAGAGTAGGACACCGCCGAAC
>NZ_JBEYZY010000107.1:0-1356 GCF_040646295.1 Streptomyces sp. NPDC046197
CCACTGTACGAACGACTGTGAGGATTCACCGCGGCGCTGCTCGGCAGGCCTGACCCACCGAACGATTGACGCTTCGAGCTGTCCTCTCCAGGAATCGTCGGTCGGCTGGGCGGCGCTTTGCACGCGGCCGGTCGGGCGCCTGTGACCTCATAGGAGCCCGGCCAAAGGTCCCATCACAGTCTTGTCCAGCCGTCCGACCGGCCCGTGCGATCCCTTGTGTATCGCACGGAAGGACAGCACGACACAGCATGGCAGACCAGATCGTGGTGGTCGGCGGCGTGGACACTCACACCGACTTCCACCAGGCCGCGGTGATCGACTCCATCGGCCGGCACCTTGCCACCGCACCGTTCCCCACGACTCCTGATGGCTACCGGCGCCTGTTGGAGTGGATGCGCTCGCACGGTGATGTGCTCGCCGTCGGGGTCGAAGGCACTGGCGCCTACGGCTCCGAACTCGCCCGCTTCCTGTTGGCGAACGAGGTCACCGTCGTCGACGTTGACCGCCCCGACCGCAAGGCCCGGCGGGCCAACGGCAAGTCCGACCCCGTCGATGCCTACGCGGCCGCGACCGCCGTCCTGTCCGGCCGCGCCAACGGCCGGCCGAAAACCCGCGACGGCATCGTGGAGGCCATCCGATCCCTGCGGGTCGTCCGGCGTTCGGCCATCAAGGCCCGCACCCAGACGATCAACCAGATCCGTACGCTCATCGTCTCGGCCCCTGCCGAGGTACGTGAACGCCTACGTGGCCTGCCCACTTACCAGCTGGTCTCGCAGCTCTCGCGCTCCCGCCCCGGCACTGATCTCGCCGACCCGAGCTGTGCGGTCAAAACCGCCCTGCGGCGACTGGCTCGCCGCTACCAAAACCTCACCGAGGAGATAGCCGAGGCTGACGCGGAACTCCAACCCCTGGTCGCGCAGGCGGCGCCGGGGCTATTGGAACTGATCGGTGTCGGCACCGAGACGGCCGCCCAGCTCCTGATCACCGCCGGCGACAACCCCGACCGTCTGAAATCCGAAGCCTCCTTCGCTCACCTCTGCGGGGCAGCCCCAATCTCCGCAAGCTCCGGCCGGACCAACCGCCACCGCCTCAACCGCGGCGGCGACCGCCAGGCCAACCATGCCCTCCACACGATTGCCCTCGTGCGTATGCGCTACGACGCTCGCACACGGCTCTACGTCGCACGCCGCACAGCCGAAGGCATGTCAAAGAAGGACATCTTCCGCTGCCTCAAACGCTTCATCGCGCGCGAGGTCTACAAGCACCTGACCAGTACGAACACCTCACAGGCAGAACTCCTACAGACTGCTTGACGATCTATAGGAGCTTCCTGGACGCCATGGGCCGCGTCTGCTC
>NZ_JBEYZY010000108.1:0-1319 GCF_040646295.1 Streptomyces sp. NPDC046197
AGGAACATGTGGTCAGGGGCACCGTGGACGACTTCCCCGAGACGCTGCAGATGCTCTTCCGCGGTGAGAACGTCGGCAAGCTCGTCCTGGAGCTGTCATGACCGCCGCCGAGGCCCTTCGAAGAGGGCAGACGGACGTCGCCGCGCTTGCGGGCAAGGTGGCGATCGTCACCGGCGGTGCCGGTGGACTCGGCCGGGCCATGGCACTCGCGCTGGCGCAGGCCGGGGCGCGGGTGGTCGTCGCGGACCTCGACGCCCCGGCCGGCCGCGAGGTCGCCGACCTGGTCGGCGGCGCCTTCCGCGCCTGTGACGTCTCCGACCTCGATGCCAACCGCGCGCTGGTGGCCTTCGCCCAGGAGCAGTACGGCGGTGTCGACATCGCGTTGCTCAACGCGGGCGTGGCGACCGGATGCGGCGTCGGTGACGACTTCGACCCGGCGCGCTACCGCCGGGCGATGGGCGCCAACCTCGACGGCGTGGTCTACGGCACCCACGCGGTGCTGCCGGCGCTGCGGGCCCGCGGTGGAGGGGCGATCGTGGCGACCGCCTCCCTTGCGGGACTGGCGGCGGTACCGCTCGACCCGCTGTACGCGGCCAACAAGCACGCCGTCGTCGGACTTGCACGCTCGCTGGGGCCGGCTCTCGCGCAGGACAATGTGCGCTTCAACGCGGTCTGCCCGGGGTTCGCCGAATCGCGGATCATCGACCCGCTGCGCGACATGCTTTCCGGGCAGGGCCTGCCCGTCATCCCGGCCGAGGTCGTGGCGGAGACGGTGCTGCGGATCGTCACCGGCGACGGTGCAGGGCAGTGCTGGTTTGTCCAGGCGGGCCGCGAACCGGAACCATTCCGCTTCCGCACTGTCCCCGGCCCGCAAAAGCCTGCCGCCGTCTGAGGCGGACGGAGTCGTTGGACAGGACAGGACTGGTTCGCCAAGGCCACGTACGCCGAAGCGGACAGCGATCTCGGATCAGGCCCCCGGCTGCCGGTACTGGTCCACCACCGACGTGGCCGTCGACGTGAGTGTCGTCGCCCCCGGCACGCCGGGTAGCAGCAGGTCCGACAGGGTGACCGTGCATGTGAGGGTCACTGTGACCGTTGCGACCTGCCCCAACACATCGGCATGACCGTCCGGGCCGAGCTGTCGACACCAGGACCAGCCGCGTGATCACATCGAGCGAAGAGGTGCATGGCCGCTTGTCAGGCGTTCTCGTCGTGGATCCGCGCCCCTAGTGTGATGCGCCAGAAATTGCACGGTTAAGTCTGTAGCCTGTTTTCATGTCTCGGGGTCCTCGTGCCATCGAAGTTGTGCTGTCCGATGA
>NZ_JBEYZY010000109.1:0-1311 GCF_040646295.1 Streptomyces sp. NPDC046197
TTAGCCGTTCCACCCGCCCGAACCGGGTGTTCGAGGCCGTGCGGGAGGTCGTGAAGGCCACCGGTGTCCTCAAGGGCAAGCACCGGCGGGCACTGGACTCCACCGTCCTCGATGACGCGGTGGCCACACAGGACACCGTCACCCAGATCATCTCCGCCATCCGCCGTGTGATCCGCGAGGTCCCCGCGGGCGAGGAGACCGCAGCACAGTGGTGCCACGCGCACGACTACACCGACCCGGGCAAGCCGAGGATCGCCTGGGACGACGAGGCCGCCCGCGCCGCGCTGGTCGACGCACTGGTCACCGATGCGGTCAACCTGCTCGGGCAGCTGCCCGAGCAGGATTTGGGCGAGAGGGCGGCGAACGCGGTGGGCCTGCTGGCCCTGGTCGCGGGCCAGGACGTGGAGCCGGCCGAGGACTCCGACGGGCGCGACGGCCGCTGGCGCATCGCCCGCCGCACGGTGACGGACCGGACCGTGTCCACCGTCGATCCGGACGCACGCCACATCCACAAAAACCGCACCCGCCACCAGGACGGCTTCAAAGGGCATGCGTCCTTCGAACCGGAGACCGGGCTGTTCACCGCGGTCGCCCTCACCAGCGGCTACGGCCCCGGCAACCACGAGGCCGCCGTCGCCTGCGAACTGCTGGCCGCCGAGGACGAAGGCCAGGAGTTAACCGTGCTCGGCGATTCCGCATACGGCACCGGCGACCTGCGCGCACACCTGCAGGCAGACGGCCACACCCTGGTGATCAAGCCGCCACCGCTGCGGCAGGCCATCCCCGGCGGCTTCACCATCGACGACTTCCTCATCGACACAGCCGTCGGCACCGCGACCTGCCCCGCCGGACACACCGCCAACCTCGGACAGGCCAAAGCCGACGGTGCCCGCACCGCCCAGTTCAAGCGCGTGTGCACGGACTGCCCCCTACGCGGACGCTGCACCACCTCCAAGACCGGACGCACCCTCAACATCCACCCCCAGCATGAACTGCTCACCGCAGCCCGCCGTCAGGCCGCCACCGACCCCCTCTGGCAGGACGAATACCGCCGATGGCGGCCCCCGGCCGAACGCGCCATCGCCTGGCTGACCGCCAAGGGAAACCGGCGAGTGCCCTACCGAGGCGTCATCGCCAACAACATCTGGCTCCACCACCGCGCCGCCGCCCTCAACCTCCGCCGACTGATCAACCTCGGACTGACCAGGGCCAACGGCAGCTGGCACCTCACCCCGGCCACCGCATAAGCAAGAAGGGCCGCCCGGCCCACGGCCGGGCAACCCTTCACCAAGATCTTCATGAGTCTTCTAG
>NZ_JBEYZY010000110.1:0-1266 GCF_040646295.1 Streptomyces sp. NPDC046197
CTGTCCTGGAAGGAGCGGACGAGGACCTCGTAGAAGACGGCGCGTTTGAACCACTCCGGGTCCCGGTCCTTGGCGGGAGTGTCTTCGAAGGTGTCCGGAACGGGCTCATTGACGATCATATTGTGGGTGACCCTCCGATCTGCGGGTTGGACGGTCGCAGGACGGTGAAGACGTGCGCGGGCCTGTGGCCCGGTTCGAGGCGCACATAGTTGGCCCTGCCCCAGTGGTAGGTCTCGCCGGTGAGCTCGTCGCGCACCGGCACCGACTCGTGCCAGTCCAGGCCGAGTTGCGGCATGTCCAACGAGACCGTGGCCTCCTGGGTGTGGTGAGGGTCGAGGTTGGCGACCACCAGAACCGTGTTCGATCCGCTCCGCTTCGAGTACGCGATCACCGCGTCCTTGTCGGCGTGGTGGAAGTGCAGATCGCGCAGCTGCCGCAGGGCCGGACTGCGGCGGCGGATGTGGTTGAGGCGGGTGATGAGCGGGGTGATGGTGCGGCCCTCGCGTTCGGCGGCTTCCCAGTCGCGGTGTTTGAGCTGGTACTTCTCGGAGTCGAGGTATTCCTCGCTGCCGTCCTTGAGCGGGGTGTTCTCGCACAGCTCGTAGCCGCTGTAGATGCCCCAGGTGGGCGAGAGGGTGGCGGCCAGCACCGCGCGGACCTCGAAGGCGGGGCGCCCGCCGTGCTGGAGGTAGGCGTGCAGGATGTCGGGGGTGTTGGTGAAGAAGTTGGGCCGCATGTAGGCGGCGGCCTGCCCCGACAGCTCGGTCAGGTACTCGGTCAGCTCCTGCTTGGTGTTGCGCCAGGTGAAGTAGGTGTAGGACTGCTGGAAGCCGATCTGGGCCAGGGTGTGCATCATCGCGGGGCGGGTGAACGCCTCGGCCAGGAAGATCACGTCCGGGTCGGTGCGGTTGATGTCGGCGATCACCCGTTCCCAGAACACCACCGGTTTGGTGTGCGGGTTGTCCACCCGGAAGATCCGCACCCCGTGGTCCATCCAGTGCCGCAGGATCCGCACGGTCTCGGCGACGAGGCCGTCCATGTCGGCGTCGAAGGCGATGGGGTAGATGTCCTGGTACTTCTTGGGCGGGTTCTCCGCGTAGGCGATGGTGCCGTCGGGGCGGTGGTGGAACCACTGCGGGTGCTTGTGTACCCAGGGGTGGTCGGGGGAGGCCTGCAGGGCGAAGTCCAGGGCGATCTCCAGGCCCTCCTTCCGGGCCCGGTCCACGAACGCGTCGAAGTCCTCCAGGGTGCCCAGCTGCGGGTGGA
>NZ_JBEYZY010000111.1:0-1233 GCF_040646295.1 Streptomyces sp. NPDC046197
CTAGTGCCGCATCAGACAACGTTCGCCCTGTCGTGACGCGTCGCGGGGTTTGCTGCGCCGGGCGCCGTCGGACGGCGAGAATGATCAGGTGGCTGAGCGTGTGCGGGTCCGGGAGATTGATGACGACGAGGGCAGGCGGTTGCTGCGGATCATCCGCAGAGGTACCGGTTCGGTGGTGACCTGGCGGCGGGCCCAGATGGTGCTGTTATCCGCGCAGGGCATGCCCGTGGCGAAGATCGCCGAGGTGACGTTCACCAGTGCGGACCGGGTCCGGGACGTGATCCACAACTTCAACACCGATGGCTTCGACTCGCTCTACCCCAAGTACAAGGGCGGCCGGCCCAGGACCTTCACCCTGCCGGAACGCCGGGAGATCAAGAAGATTGCCAAATCCAGGCCGGCCGAGCACGGCCTGCCGTTCTCGACCTGGAGTCTGGCCAAGCTGGCCGACTTCCTGGTCGCCGAGGGGGTGGTCGACGACATCAGCCACGAGGGCCTTCGGGTCCTGCTCCGCGAGGAGGGCGTCTCGTTTCAACGCATAAAGACCTGGAAGACTTCACGCGATCCGGACTACGCGGTCAAGAAGGCTCGCGTCGAGCATCTCTACGCGATCGCCGACGGCGAGGTCATACCCGAGGAAGGCGAGCCCGAAGTCGTCTTCTGCATGGACGAGTTCGGACCGCTCAACCTCCGGCCCCACCCCGGTCGGCAATGGGCCGAACGCGGCGGTCGGCACAAGGATCCCGACCGCGAGCCCCGGCCCCGCCGCCGGGCGACCTACACCCGCCCGCACGGGGTCCGGCACCTGTTCGCCGCCTACGACCTCGCCAAAGACCAGCTCTACGGGCACATCAAGAAGACCAAGAACAGGTCGAAGTTCCTGGAGTTCTGCCGCTACCTGCGTTCACTGCACCCGATGGACGTACGCATTGCGATCATCTGCGACAACTACTCCCCGCACCTGACGACGAGGCGCTGCCAGCGGGTCGCGACGTGGGCGACGGCCAACAACGTGGAGATCGCCTACACCCCGACCAACAGCTCATGGCTCAACCGCATCGAGGCCCAGTTCACCGCCCTGCGCTACTTCGCCCTCGACGGCACTGACCACACCAGCCACAAGGAACAGGGCAGCATGATCCGCCGCTACATCATCTGGCGGAACAAACACGCCGCCGACGAACGCCTCCGCGAGGTCGTGAAGAAGGCGAACGTTGCCTGATGCGGCACTAG
>NZ_JBEYZY010000112.1:0-1204 GCF_040646295.1 Streptomyces sp. NPDC046197
GAAAAATCCGCAAATTGTAAAATGAAGTTAGCCACCTTGAGTCAAGCAAAAAACATCTGAATCTCTTATACTAGAAGTTCGACCAAATAGTATAAAAAGGAAATTCAGATGCAAGACTATTCTATCACAAGCCAGAGCAAAGGGAAACACCTGACCAATCAAGACCGTTTAAACATTGAACGTTGGCACAATAAAGAAGGACTGAGCAACCGTGAGATTGCGCGCTTATTGAATAAAGCTCATGGGACGATTGACAGAGAGATGAAGCGAGGGGAAATCCAGCTCAAGCGGAAGGTAAAATACTCTGCTAAAAAGGCTCAAGAAAATTATGAAGGATTGAGGGCTCACAGTGTTCGTCCGAGTAAACTCACGACTGAGATTGATTGTTATGTGAGTACACGTCTTAAAGAAGACAAGGACTCTTTGGAAGTCATTCATCAGGCTCTAAAAGGAGTTTCTCTGAGCAGCCTCTACAATTGGGTCAACTGGGGCTGGTTAGAAGCCAAGCGTCATCATCTTTTCTATCCGCAGTATAAGGCGGCAAAGAAAATCAAACCTCGTGCGCCAAAGCATCCTTTTGGTAAGTCTATTGAAGAACGGCCTGAGTTCATTAACAATCGCTTAGAAGTGGGGCATTACGAGATTGACACGGTCATTCTTACGAGAGCTAAGAACAAGGTGCTTTTGACGCTCACAGAGCGAAAATACCGCACGGAGATCATTCGCTTGATTGATGGGAAAACAGCACAGGCGGTCAATGATGAGCTGGTGGAACTTCAAAAAAGTTATGACTTCAAATCCATTACCCCTGACAATGGCCATGAATTTGCAAGGCTCTCTGAGGTCGTAAGCTGTCCAGTTTACTATGCACACGCCTACGCGAGCTTTGAGCGAGGGACGAATGAAAACCATAACCGAATGATTCGTAGGCATCTGCCAAAAGGCACAACAAAGACGACCCCTGAAGAAGTCGCCGCTATCGAGTATTGGATGAACCATTATCCAAGAAAAATGTTCAACTATAAGAGTTCATATGAGATGAGCTTGGCTGGCTAACTTGGACTTGCAATTTGCGATAAAAAATAAAAGGAGAAAAAATGCAAAGAAAATTAACATTAAATGATGGCAATGTCATTCCCCAATTCGGTTTGGGACTTTATCAGCTTCCAGAAGGAACAGAAACGCAAAATATTGTAAAAACTGC
>NZ_JBEYZY010000113.1:0-1140 GCF_040646295.1 Streptomyces sp. NPDC046197
GCGAAGCCGGTGACGAGGGTCTGCCCGAACTCGGCCTTGAACTCGGCGAAGCGGGAGCCGTCGACGACACGCGCGATGACCTCACGGACGTCGTAAGGGAATGAAATGATTCAAAGCAAAAAGAAGACCACGTACAAAATTTATATGGTGTTCTTTTTGTTTAGTTTTTTAATGTGGTCATAAAAAGGCGGAGCCTATTATAAGTTTAATTATTTAATTTCAGAAAGGTATATATAAATCATGGCGCAACAAATTGTCCTACCCATCAAAGACTCCAACGTCTTAAAGATGGTACAAGATACACTTCTCGATAGCTTCTGTACTTCTTGGCATTTTAGAAAGGAAATCTTCTCATGAAAATTCTTGTTACCGGATTTGATCCCTTTGGCGACGATAAAATTAATCCTGCGATTGAAGCCGTGAAACGTTTGCCGGATGAAATTGCTGGGGCACAAATCGTTAAATTGGAAATTCCGACAAAGTTTAATGTTTCAGCCGATGTCGTTAAAGATGCTATTGCCAAAGAAAAGCCTGACTATGTGTTGAGCATTGGTCAGGCTGGTGGCCGGTTTGAACTCACGCCGGAGCGAGTTGCGATTAACTTGGATGACGGTCGGATTCAAGATAATGCCGGGTATCAGCCACTTAATCACACGATTCATGGCGATGGCGAGAATGCCTACTTTACCCAGTTACCAATTAAGGCCATGGCCAAAGCCATTCGGGAAGCTGGTGTTCCGTCAGCAGTCTCCAACACAGCAGGCACTTACGTCTGCAACCACATTTTTTATCAGGTACAGTATATGCGGGATAAGATGTTTCCCGATATTAAGGCCGGCTTCATGCATATTCCATTTTTGCCGGAACAGGTTGTCACTCGTCCGGAAACACCAGCGTTGTCATTGGATGATGATGTTTTAGGCATCACTGCCGCTATCAAGGCCATCGTGTCCCGTGACGGCAAAGACGATATCGAAACGATTGAAGGCAAGGATCACTAAAAGCCTGTTTAGTGTTTTTGGACTATTATCAAATAAATAGACATAAAAAAGAAAAGCGTTCTAATCGTTTTTCCTTTTTTATCAGATGTTCAGAAAATGGTCATTTTATGGACACTCTTCTTTTCTTATTAAAATTCTC
>NZ_JBEYZY010000114.1:0-1029 GCF_040646295.1 Streptomyces sp. NPDC046197
CAGGTCAGGCCCTGTATGCGGCTCTCGTTCCTGTCCTTGTTTGGGGGCTTTCATTCGGTAGGCCGTGTATGACCTTCTGTGTGACGAGGGATCAGCCGTCCGTCTCGTTCGCTTCTGTGTCTGGAAGTCCGTCTGGTTTGAAGATGCCCCGGAATCGCCTGATGGGCAGCGGAACCTGGTCTTCCGGCTCGCCCGTGATCACGCTACGCCGTGAGCGAGCGCAAGCCGTACCCCAGCGACCTGTCCGATGCCCGATGGGCCCTGATCGAGCCGACGTTGACGGCCTGGAGAAAGGCCCGGCTCGACCGCAGACCCACCGGGCAGCCGGCCAAGGTCGATTTACGGGACGTCTTCAACGCGATTCTCTACGTGAACCGCACGGGAATCCCCTGGAAGTACCTCCCGCACGACTTCCCGAACCATGGCACCGTCTATGCCTACTACGCCGCGTGGCGGGACGAAGGAATCTTCGCCCAGCTCAATTACGACCTGACGGGACTGGCCCGGGTGAAGGAGGGGCGCAAGCCCGAGCCGACTGCCTCCGTGATCGACACCCAGAGCGTGAAGACCTCCTGCAACGTGCCCCTGACCAGCCAGGGGACAGATGCGGCCAAGAAAATCGTTGGGAGGAAGCGCGGCATCCTCACCGACACGATCGGCCTCATCCTCGCCGTGACCGTCACCGCCGCCGGCCTGTCGGAGAACGTCCTGGGAATGCGCCTCCTTGACCAGGCGAAGGAGAAGTACCCCACCATCTCAAAGAGTTGGGTCGATACCGGCTTCAAGAACGCCGTCGTCGAGCACGGTGCCCGCCTCGGAATCGACGTCGAAGTCGTCAACAGAGAACCGGACATCCGTGGGTTCCACGTCGTGAAAAGGCGCTGGGTCGTCGAGCGGAGTATCGGTTGGATCATGATGCACCGCCGCCTCGCCCGCGACTACGAGACCCTCACCGCCAGCTCCGAAGCCATGATCCACATCGCCTCGATCGACAACCTCGCCAGGCGCATAACGGACGAGACCACCCCC